>JALSIJ010000060.1 GCA_026981655.1 Rhizobiaceae bacterium
CGATGATATGAGCGGTGCGCATTATGATAAGGTTATGGATCTCAACGCCCGCTCGGTTGTGGTGCTCACTACTGCCTTGCTTCCACTGCTAAAAAGATCCGGCAGCGGCTCAATCGTCAACACCACATCAATTTCAGCCACCACCGGCGGTAGCCCCGGTTCCTCTATTTACAGCGCCTCAAAGGCTTTTATCTCGACCTATACCAGAAGCCTTGCGCGCGAACTTGCACCGCATAATATCCGGGTTAATGCGCTTTCCCCCGGCACGATTGATACGGATTTTCACACACGCTATTCATCGAAAGAAAAACTTGAAGCGACAGCCAGGGCAATTCCACTCGGGCGGCTTGGCACCCCGCAGGATTGCGCGCCCGCCTGCCTGTTTTTCGCCTCCCACAGGTTAAGTGGCTATATCACCGGTCAGATTTTGGAAATCAATGGCGGCCAATTGATGGGGTAAAGTCTACTACCCCATCAACCCCATTTTTCCCGCCAGAGCAGCAATCACCGCCACCCGCTCGGCATTATTTTCGGCAATTGAACCATCCGAATGCGAAAGGTTGTTTTCAAAACCCACCCGCACTTTGCCACCCAGGGCTAATGCGGCGGCCAGTGAGCGGGTTTCGCCAACCCCAAAGGCGCAAATCGCCCAGTTGCAGCTTTCTCGCAGGCTCAAATCCTCCAACTTTGCTAAAAAAGGCAATAAGGATGCAGGGTCACTTTGCTGGTCTTTCGTGTAGCGCCCCAGCGGAAACAACAATTCATGAGCATCCCCCGGAACGATGCCGCGCTTTAAATAGTTTGCGAATTTTTCAATGCCGGCAACATCATAGATAATGTGCTGCACTGCCACATCATTTTTCAGCAATTCAGCATAAAGCGCCGCTGCATTTTTCTCTTCGCTTTTATCCGGGATCATCTCGTCCAGTGCAATACTGACGGCATTAGGCATCACCGCCCGTACCACGTCACGCTGTTGTTGCGGCGAATACCGACCAACCGCCTCGGTTGTGATCTGCACCAGCATTTGTCCGCCCGTCGCCCTATCAATCGCGGCAATGGCCTCACGGTAAAGCTGCGCATCCAGCACGTGTTTCTGGTCTTTATCGCGCACATGAATGTGGATTGCAGCGGCACCAACCTCCAGACAATCAACCGCATTCCACGCCAGCTGATCAATCGTTACTGGTAGTGCTGGATGATCATCCACTGTCCGGCGCGCGCCATTGGGCGCCACCATTATCAAAGGCAATTCGAGCAATGAAATATCCATTTCCTTTAAAAAACATCTACCAACATTGTCGGAGATATTGCAGATAAATTCAAGCAGCCTATGCTGCAAATTAAACTGACCCCAATCAAACGGCCGGAACCAAACTTCAATGCCCGAACAAATCAATAATAACCTTGTTGCGCATTTTGTTGCAAATATAGACCAGCCTGAAAAGCCGTGTATTTACACCAGACAGAATGAGGTGATCTCCTATGGCGGACTATTTTCCACCGCATCAAAATATGCCAATGCACTAGTTTCATTGGGTGTTCGGCCCGGCGACCGCATTGCGGTACAAATTGAAAAATCACCCGATGCGCTTTGCCTTTACCTCGGTTGCCTCATGTGCGGCGGTGTTTATCTACCGCTTAACAACGCCTATACGCCGGCCGAAATTTCCTATTTTCTTGGCGACGCTGAGCCGCATATTTTCATCTCAGATCCAAAAGACGAGGCGCTACTTGCCGATGTCTGCATAAAGGCCAGTGTGGCGCATCAATTGACCCTCGATCAAAAGGGCAAGGGGTCGCTTGCAAATATAGCCAACGAACAAACAGGCGAGCTTGACATAATCCACCGCAAAAGCAGTGATCTTGCGGCTATTCTTTATACATCCGGCACCACCGGGCGTTCCAAGGGCGCCATGCTTACCCATGGCAATCTGCTTTCCAATACGCAGGCCCTGCTGGACATATGGAAAATTACTGCTGACGACATATTACTGCACGCCCTGCCGGTTTTTCATACTCATGGCCTGTTCGTCGCCACCAGCACCAGCCTCTTATCCGGTGGCGCAATGGTTTTCCTGCCGAAATTCGACGCGGATGAAATGATCCGCCAATTACCCCGCTGCACCACCTTGATGGGGGTTCCAACCTTCTATTCCCGCCTGCTTTCGAAACCCGAATTCAACCGCGGTCTGGTGTCCAATATGCGGCTTTTCATTTCCGGATCGGCCCCGCTTTCGGCTGATACCCACAATGAATTCAGCAAGCGCACCGGCCACGCCATATTAGAGCGTTACGGCATGACCGAAACCAATATGAACACCTCAAACCCCTATGATGGCGAGCGCCGGGCCGGGACCGTTGGCTTTCCCCTGCCCGGCGTTGAATTAAAAATCACCAACCCGGAAACTGGCAAAGAACTGCCAAAGGGTGAGACCGGCATAATCGAAGTGCGCGGGCCAAACGTATTTGCCGGCTATTGGCGCAATACCGAAAAGACCGCAGAAGAATTGCGCGAGGACGGCTTTTTCATCACCGGCGACATGGCCCGGATTGATGAGGCTGGCTATATTTCCATTGTCGGGCGCTCAAAAGACCTAATCATTTCCGGCGGCTTAAACATTTATCCTGCCGAAGTTGAAACCGTTCTTGATGCCATGCCCGACATTGCCGAAAGCGCCATTATTGGCGTGCCTGATCCAGATTTTGGCGAAAGCGTTGTCGCGATTATTGCCCGGCGCGAGGGTAAAAATATCAGCGAGGCTGAAGTAATTTTAGAGGCCAGACAATTGCTGGCAAAATTCAAAGTGCCAAAGCGGGTGATTTTTGTCGACGCACTGCCACGCAACACAATGGGCAAAATCCAAAAGAACCAGATGCGCGAAGAATATAACGACCTTTTTCAGCAAACAGGCTAGACTCTCCCCCTTATTGACGCTGCTCGCCGCCTTCAATAGGGTCATAAAAAATTCCAACAATGGTGAACATTACATGCAATATGCCAGACCGGTTGAACTGAAACAGGCGCTTGAATTACTTGCCAACGGCAAGTGGGATATTCTAGCAGGCGGTACAGATTTTTACCCAGCCCTTGGCGAAAATGCGCCAAAAAGCGACATCCTCGACATCACATCAATCGCCACCTTAAATGGCGTCACCGAGAAGCTCGATCATTGGCGCATTGGCGCACTCACCACATGGGCCGATATTGCAGCCCTTGACCTGCCCGATTGCTTCAATGCCCTGAAACAGGCCGCCATTGAAGTCGGCTCAAAACAAATTCAAAACCGCGCAACCATTGCCGGCAATCTTTGCAACGCATCGCCCGCCGCCGACGGTGTGCCCGCTCTGCTGGTGCTTGATGCAGAAATTGAACTGATGGGCAAGAACGGCACCCGCCAATTGCCACTTTCCGAATTCATTTCAGGCAACCGCCAAACGTCCCTTGCCAGCGACGAATTACTCAGCGCCATCATCATTCCGCGCATGTCGGCAACCGGGAATTCCGCATTTCACAAGCTTGGCTCCAGACGATACATGGTCATCTCCATCGTCATGACGGCGGTGCGCCTGCTAAAAGGCCCGCTCGGCGAAGTGATGACCGCATCCGTTTCAGTTGGTGCTTGCTCAGCTGTTGCCCAGCGCCTTCCAGAACTTGAACAAAAGCTGATCGCGCAACCCTTTGATAAATCGCTTTGCGATCTGATTAGCGCCGACCAATTTTCCCATCTGACCCCCATTAATGATATACGCGCACCGGCCGACTATCGACAATCGGCCATGCAGGAAAGCGTGCGCCGGGCAATTCTTTCCGCTGTGGAGGCGCAATAATGGATATTTCAACCACCCCCATTCGCTTTCTGCTCAATGGAGAAGATGTCACCGTTAATGTTCATCCATCGGAGCGCCTGTCGCATGTGCTGCGCCACGAATTGGGCCAGACCGGCACCAAGGTTGGTTGCGATGCGGGCGATTGCGGTGCCTGCACCGTCACCCTCGATGGCAAGCAGGTTTGCTCTTGCCTGGTGCCAATTGCCCATGCGGCCAATCTGCCGGTAACCACGGTTGAAGGCCTGTCAGACCAGCAAATTTTGTCCCGCCTGCAACAGTGCTTTCTGCAACACGGTGCTGCCCAATGCGGCATTTGCACACCGGGCATGTTGATGAGTGCGGTTGATCTGTTGGATAACAACCCGGAACCCACCCGCAAAGATGTTGAAAACGCCCTTTCCGGCGTCTTGTGCCGCTGCACCGGCTATACAAAAATTATTGATGCGGTAATGGATGTGGCGAGTTTCAACACTGAACCTGAAGACCCAGCAGCCGGTCACGCCGTTGGTGCCAGCATCAACCGGATTGATGGGCTGGAAAAGATCGCCGGAAGTGAAAAATTTGGCGATGATCTTTTGCCGGAAAATGCAATTGCCGTACGCATTGTGCGCTCGCCCTTCCACCATGCTAGTTTCCAAATCGGCGATACGGATAAGTTTATCGCTGAAAATTCAGGTATTCTTGCCATCTATACGGCCAGCGACATTCCGGGCG
>JALSIJ010000061.1 GCA_026981655.1 Rhizobiaceae bacterium
CAAGATTTCCGGTTCTACCATGAAAATGAAAGGCTGTGTTGTTTGGCCATTGTGCAAAACCCAGACCTGGAAACGTAAGTAAGCATAATTGCTTAGAACCTGTTGACAAACGAAATCTTTTTCAAATACCACGCAGCTTAATAAACTGCGTGGTATTTTTTTGGCTGTGACACGGATTACGTCGCCGAAATATCAACCGCCGATTGGCGTTAGGCGGATATTGCTGCATCAAAATCCTCACTGAACAGATACACTTTTCAAATTATCTCCCCTTGCAACAACAATTGTAACAACGGCCAGAACCCACAGAATACCCACACTTCGCCACTCCTAATTCAGAAAACAAATCAAAACATCGCCTGTAATACGAAACATTACAAAGGTTTAATTCACACATAAGAATATACCTATCTATATGTGAGGCACCACCTTCCAGTACTGGAAGGTGATCAACCCATTATGGAGAGAGAATTTATGACTACTTTTACAAAAGCACTATCGACAACAGCCGCGATTGCCCTGATTGCAGGTGCGGTTGCATTTTCGGGTGCTGCAAATGCCGGAAGTCATGGCGGCGGCCAGAAAATGATGAAGCGTTTTGGCATGATTGATACCAATGGTGACAAGAAGATTACCCCGGATGAGGTTATGGAATGGCGTGGTTCTGTCTTTGCATCAATGGATGCGGATGATGATAATGAACTGACTATGGAAGAGTTCATGGCAGTGAGCATGGGCGATGGCCAAGGCAAAAACCCTGAAAAGAAGAAAATGAAACAGGAAAAGAAGCGCGCCAAATTCAAACCAATGGATACGGATGGCTCAGGCAAAGTTTCGGAAGCTGAATGGACTGCTGCTGGCAAAGCCGGTTTTGCCAAAGCAGATACCGATGGCGATGGCGCCATGTCCTTCAACGAATTCCGTGACCATCACAAAAACTAACAAACATGATTCCCCCGTCTTTTCCTTTTGAGAAGACGGGGTTCCACCTGCTACTTCAGCCCATAGCCTGGTTCATCCGGTTTTCAGAACATCCAATCGCCAGGTGCAAAGCCCCGCAGTTGGCTTTATTACAAGCCATTGGATTCCCCCATTTATTTGCACATATTTGCTGCAAATTCGTGATTTTGTATTGACAAAATCGAAAAAAAATACTTTGTACAACCCATAAATAGCGAACATGGCAGAATGGGGATTCCTGCCTTTTTTTTAATATTTATGTGCCAGATAAATTGCGTAATCGAGGTTTCCGCTTTATCCTTGGCAAATGCCTTAATCCGGGACTTGGGGGAGAACTAAAGTGCAGCGTATTGAGCAAAGATTGATATTCCAAATATCAGCCTTTTTGTTGAGTTGCATGATTATCCTTGCTTCTATCCCTGCACGTGCGCAATCAGACGAGTTGCCAATTTTCAACTCTGATTGGAGTGTGCTTTTATTCGGCGGGAAGATGAGCCGAAATGCGTTTGGCCGAACACTTGGCCCGTTTAACGAGCGCAGACACATGAATATATTTCTTGCCGGTGCCGCAGCCAGCCGAAAGCTTTACAAGGGTGATTATTTCGACATTGAGGCTGAAGCCGGTGTTGGGTATCAATTTTCAAAAAGCCTGCCGGGCAACGATTCACCGCAAGTTTGGGGCGCGCTTTATCTGCGGTACAAATATTTCCCCTGGAATAAATTTGTCTATACCACAGTCGCCGTGAATACCGGCTTGAACTACTCGTTCAAAAAAACTGCATTTGAAGCCTTTGAAGGGCGCGCAGATGGAACCAAAAACCTTCTGCACTACCTTGCGCCGGAGATTACGTTTTCTCTCCCAAGCCGACGGGATTGGGAAATGGTTTTTCGCCTGCACCACCGTTCCGGTATTTATGGCCTACTCGGGTGTAGCTCGTGTGGAACCAATGTTGTCACCTTAGGCATACGCAAACATTTCTAATTGGTGTGACGACCTTTTTACCCTTCCAGCTCAACAAAATTACTGGCCTGGGTCACGACCCTGCGCATATGCTTTCGCTTTATAGGCTCATTTACAAACCGGTTTAATGCGGCAAGCGCCACCGGCTTCCAACTGGCATCGGGTTTAATTGAAAGCTCTTCTTGCAGTGCGGTTGCCAGCTTCAAAGTATGGGCAGGGAAAATATAAACCGGCTCTCCGTGGTCCAGCATCCCCTCCAGCACATCGCCAATTAATGGCTCTGCATCAACCACGCCCCAGCTATCGACATTCTGTTGCCAATCAACAAACTTGGAATTTCGCCCCAAAAAACAGCCGGTTTGTAGCAACGCATTTGCCCAAAGATGGGGCTGATCTGCGCAATTCTTGCGGGCGGCGTTCAGATGGGTAATTGCATGGGTGAAATCCAGCCAATCGATATTTTGCTGCACCGGCTTATCGGTAAAGCTGCGATAGCGGGCATCGTAATGCAGCATCGCATCCCAAGCGGCGTGCATCAGTGCATCATATAACGCCTCACCGGTATTGGAGGATGCGGCGATCAGTTTCATTGCTGCTGCAACGCCCTGATCGCGGAACCCATCGGCATCTGGAATATCGTTGCCGGCACTATTCCACCCCGCCAGCGCCGGACCATAGGCCTTGAATTCAGGTATAAGATCTTCGCGCGCGGTCGAACAAAGTGCGCGCACCAATGGCAGTATCACGGCTTCTTCGGCAGGTTTCCCAAGCAGAGCAGTCAGCTCATAGGTCTTATCGAGATATATGACCGAGTGACCAAACGCCTGATAATGAGCCAACGAAGCGCGCTGCAGAGAGCCATGCAAAAGGCTTGCTCCACCTTCGGCAAGCCCTGCCCTTGCCTGGGCAACTGCCTCCGCTTCCCTCTCCTCTTCAATTGCGGCTTCAAATACATTCGCATCAAATTTCTTGGCAATTTCATCAGAATAGGGGAACGGCCCCTTTTGCATCAGACAGTCCCAGGAAAGGTGACCGATAATTTCAACCACTGGAATTCGCTTGTCGGTTGGATTGGTAATAGCTGGCGAATTTCGCAAGGCGAGCCAATCTGGTGCCGCCGCATGGGCATGGGTTGTGCCAAATTCCAGACCATCCATCGCCCAGGAGAACGCCAATGTCAGCGCTTCCATCGGATCTCCTTCTGCGCGCTCGAAACGGGCAACCTCACGGGCAATGCGTTCATAATCATGCTCTTCAAATGCCTGTCGCAGCCCATCAATTGCTTTTCTTCGCATGATCTCAAGTGGAGGGTCAGAAACATCAAGCCAGATTTCTGCGCCTCTAACTTCATGCGGATACAGGCGCACCGCGTCCCCACCAACAATTGCTTCGCCGTCATCAAGATTAAAGCGCCAGGAGTGCCAATTGCAGGTCAAAATACATTCCCTCCCATCATCGTCGCTGCTCAATGTACCTTCGGAAAGAGGAAAACCTTCATGCGGACAACGGTTGTTCAGGGCATGAATTGTATCGCCGGATTTGATCAGCAATATCTGTTTGCCGGAAATCTTCACCACACACTTGCCCGCATCTTCGAGTTTTGGGAGAGAAATGGCTTTTTCCCATAGTGGCTGAGTGGCGGTATCGGTCATGGTGAAATCCCTTTTTGAAAGCAATTACTTTCAAAACTAATTCGCCCCCTTGAATTACGCAAGTAAAAACTTTAGAAAAAGGAAATGGAGATACCAATATGCAAAAACCCGCTGGCAGTCGCCGGAAAATAATTGATATTCTAAAGCGCAGCGGTGCAAGTGATGCGGCCGGTCTGGCTGAAAATATCGGCATATCACCAATGGCAGCAAGACAGCACCTTTATACATTGGCAGAGGAAGGCCTGGTTGAGGCAATGACCAGCCCGGATGGCATTGGGCGGCCTTCTAAGCAATGGAGCCTGACGCCGGCGGCGGACAAATTTTTTCCACAAGGCTATGCGGATTTAACCGCAGGCCTACTCGCTTCCATGCGCGAAGCCTTTGGCGATGAAGGCGTTGACAAGATCGTCGACATTCGCATGCGCGACCAGCTCAGCGCCTATCAAACGCGGCTCAATGGAACCGACAACCTTTTGGCCAGACTTGAAGAACTGGCAAAAATTCGCACCGAAGAAGGCTATATGGCCGAGGTGCGCAAGGATAATGAGGGCTATTTATTCATCGAAAACCATTGCCCCATTTGTGCAGCAGCCAAGGCCTGCACCGGGCTGTGCTCTGCCGAACTATCGCTGTTTCAATCCGTATTGGGCAATGATGTAAAAGTCGAACGCACCGAGCATATTTTACTTGGTGCTAGACGCTGCGCATATCGGGTGCGTGCGGTTTGAATTGATGAACTGATTATGAACCACGCGCTCAGCGTCAGTTCAAATCGCATATGGCACCTTAATCTTGTTCAAACATATCGTTCAGGATTACCACCATGCTCTACCGTCGTTTTGTTATTGTCGCCTCTGTAATCGCCCTTGTTGTTGGCGTGGGCATGGCCAATCTCATCCACGTAACCAAAGAGCATCGTGACATCGCGCGCGAATATCCCGGCATGTTC
>JALSIJ010000062.1 GCA_026981655.1 Rhizobiaceae bacterium
TTCAAACGCATAGCCATGAGAAGCGACAAGACAGACCAAAGCTTCTCCGCTATGATATACATCGCATCAGCAATCATAAATGCACGCTGATACTCAACAAACCCTAGAGCCTATCCGGTTTTGATGGAATCAAAACCGGGCTCTAAGTCGTTGTTTTGACGCGTTTCCGGACGGATAACCGGTGTCCACTTATCCTGGAAACGCTCTATATTCAAAGAACGGTGGCTATATTATTACGCTAAAGTCTCTTCACGAATTTTTGATACCAATACCGGTTTTCCAAGATTGTAAAATAAGAGGAGACAACCATTTAAGGCTTACCGTTTCGCAAAACCGGTGGCTTGCCATTTTTGGGTTTCATCCTCTCTGGGTTTCATCCTTAGTGAGCAGGAGCCTCCGGATAGGAGGGCCGTCATGCATATCTTCCGTTCCATATTAACGCGTAAACTTAAAAACCATATCACCAAGGGCCGTCTGGATATTTTCTTTCCTGACGGACATAGGGAAAGCTTCGGCGACAAAACAGCCAACCCAATCAAGATAGCCATCACATCCCATAAATGGCTGCGGGCCATTGTACTCAATCCTGAATTACAGCTTGGTGAAGCCTATATGGATAGTGGTCTTGTGTTAAAGCAGGGTGATCTCTACGGTCTGCTCGAACTGTTTTGGAAAAATATAATGGTTGATCCCAATAATGGTTCAACCCCGTCATCTTTCATTCACATGCTGATGCGCTCTATCGATCAGTTCAATCCAAAGGGCAGGGCGGCAAAAAATGTCGCCCATCATTACGATATCGGCAATGCGCTCTATCAATTATTCCTTGATCCGGACATGCAATATTCCTGCGCCTATTATCCCGATAAGAAGACAAGCCTGCAGGAGGCGCAAAAATTGAAAAAGGATCATATAGCCCGCAAGCTGAATCTTAAAAAAGGCAATCGGGTTTTGGATATTGGCTGTGGTTGGGGCGGCATGGCGCTTCATCTGGCACGGTTTGAAGACACGCAAGTCCATGGCGTCACCCTGTCGCAAGAGCAATTACAAATGGCCAAAGCACGGGCCGAAAGAAGCGGCCTTAAGTCCCGTGTCACTTTTGACTATCAGGATTATCGCAATCTCGACAAACGCTATGATCGCATTGTTTCGGTTGGCATGCTGGAACATGTGGGCGCTCCCCACTACAAACAATATTTCAACCAGATTGCACGACTGCTGGATGAAGATGGTGTTGCCCTTATTCACACTATTGGCCGCACTGACGGCCCCGGCGCCACCAGTCAATGGATAGATCGCCATATTTTCCCGGGCGGCTATATACCGGCCCTGTCTGAACTGCTTCCCGCCATTGAGAAAGCCGGACTGCAAATTCTCGATATAGAGGTTTTGCGCCTGCATTATGCAGAAACCCTGAAAGATTGGCGGGCCAATTTCCACAAAAACTATGATAAAATTCTCGCTCTTTATGATGAGCGCTTTATGCGAATGTGGGAATTTTATCTGGTTTGCAGTGAATTATCCTTCCGCTACGGGGTTCATAATGTATTTCAACTGCAATTGGGCAAGAAACAGGATGCTGTGCCGCTGACCCGTGATTATCTTTATGAAAAAGAAATCCCGGATTCCATGCTCCAATTTATACCCCGGCCCCGGCCAAACCATGTTCATATCCCGGCGCGGTTTGATAATTGACAGGAGGGCTGGCGTTAAACACCCTTGATTTTCACATAGGAGCCAGGAGCGTCTTCTATAACCGGCAATCCGCCAGCGCCGGGAATACGCGCAGGCACTTCCCCTTTGCTTTGGCGCTCCAGCCATTGCAGCCAATAGGGCCACCATGAACCCGGGAAATGGGTTGATTGCGCAACCCATTTTTCCACTTTGGCCGGCAATGATTTATTGGTTCGATAATAATATTTATTTTTGGATGGCGGGTTGATAACGCCGGCAATATGACCAGACCCGGCAAGCAGATAGGTAACATCGCCGCCAAATTTGCGCGCGGAATTATAAACTGATCGATAGGGGGCAATGTGATCGCGCTCTCCGGCCTGCATGAAAATCGGAATAGTAACCTTTTTCAAATCAAGCCTGACACCATCCAATACCATCTTGCCTTTTGACAGCATATTATCGCGATAAAAGTTTTTCAGATAAAACAGGTGCAAGGCCTTTGGTTGATTGGTGGCATCATCATTCCAGTATAGCAGGTCAAATTTCTTGGGCTCCTTGCCCTTCAGATAATTATCAATATAGACCGACCATATAAGATCATTGGGGCGCAGCATGTTGAAGGTTTTGGACATGGCGGAGCCGGGTAAAATTCCACCCGCAGCATCAATTTGCTTTTCCATATTCTCGATCTGCTTGTCATCAACAAACAACAATAGATCACCGGCCTCGGAAAAATCGGTTTGTGCTGTAAAGAATGTCGCCGATGCAATACGCTTGTCACCCTTATTCGCCATATAGCATAAAGCGCTTGCCAACATAGTGCCGCCAATGCAATAGCCGATTGTATCGGCCTCATCCTCGCCAGTGGCTTTGCCAACCGCGTCAAGCGCTGCAAAAATCCCCTTATGCATGTAATCACTGAAACTATAATCGCGCATTTGCGGGCCCGGATTGATCCATGAACAGACAAATACCGTGCGCCCCTGTTCAACCAACCAGCGAATGAGAGAGTTTTCCGGCTGCAAATCAAGAATATAGAACTTATTGATCCAGGGCGGGAAAATCAGCAAAGGTCGTTTGGCAACTTTTTCTGTGCTTGGATTATATTGAATGAGCTGAAGAACATCATTTTGAAACACGACCTTGCCCGGCGTGGTGGCAATATTGACCCCCACTTCATAGGCCTGCAAATCGGTGTGCTTCATGGCCAATTCACCCTTGCCCCGTTGCAAATCATCCAGATAGTTCTGATAACCCCGTTTCAGATTCTCTCCTTGGGTGCGCAGGGTTTCCTCCAGAACTTCCGGATTGGTGGTGGGGAAATTTGTCGGGGCAATGGCCGAGAGATATTGCTCCACATGGAACAAAGCCCGCGCCTTGGTGTGCTCATCCACATGCTCGGCTTCCATTACCGATTGGCGCAACCAGCGCCCGGTTATCAGATAGGACTGCTTGATGAAATCCAGCATCTGGTTTTTCTGCCATGCCTCATGATTGAAGCGGCGATCCCCGGCCTCCGGCATTGCGACTGGCTCGGGATCACCCCCCATGGCCCGGTTACTGGCACTCATCCATAATTTGCCAAAATCTTCCCATAGGCCAAATTGTATTTGCATCAGTTTTTCAGGATGGGCGGCATAGCCCGAAAACACCTCATTAATGGCACCCCCGACATCCAGCGGGTCCTGCGGCTCTTCAAATTGTTTCAAAACCCGCCGCGGCTGGGTCTCAATATATTCGCGTAAAAAAGCCTGTCCCTTGCTGCCCATTTCGGCCATGAGGCCCTGCAATTTTGCCGGATCTTCGAGAATGGCCTCTGGCAGGACGGGCTTGGCGGCTTTTTTACCGCCGCTTTTGACAGATTTCTTTGCAAGCTTTTTCGGGGCTTTCCTGGGAGCCTTTTTAGGAGCCTTTTTTGTGACCTTTTTCGAAGTCACTTTTTTCGCTGATTTTGTCGGTTTCTTGCTCATAGCCCTAAAATTACTGCATAAATCTTCTGTGATTGGCAAATCTGCCGGAAAAAGACTATTATGGGGTTAAATACTACCATGGCGCAAGAAATGCCTGATATGGGAAATAAAATGCTTCTGCCAATAAATAGCGTGAAAACCGCCGCTACGATTATTCTGACTCTGCTGGCGGTTGCCGGATGCAGCAGTTTTGGAAAACAAAAACAAACCGCAGAGCCAGCGAAAATCAATCCGGCAATCGAAAAAATTATTGCCGATAAGGTGGAGCAGGATAGCGCGGTCAGTGAATATCCAAAGCTTGCCGATCTGCCCAGCGCTGGCCCCACGCAAATGACCCCGGTCAAGCAACGCATGGTCGAAAACAGTCTCACCACCTTGCGCGACAGCCTCGAGCAAGACATTGCCAGCGATATTGCCTTTATCAAAGCAGAGCGCATGACCAATCTGGCCGCTTTGGCCGCCGCTATTCGCAGCGCCATTGAAAAAGACGAAGAAATGGCTGCAAAAACCGCAAAGCTCCCCATGCCCGCGCTAGGGGGGAAACCACCCGATCCCGCTTTTGACCCCAACGCCCTTGAGCGGGGGGAGGGCCCACAAGAGTAAGGAAAAATAGAGCGCATGATGGAATTACTGGCCCGGTTTAGCGACGATATGCAGCAAGGCCCGCAATGGGTTTATTACTGGGTCAATTTCATGGGGCTGGTATTTCTCCTGGCCATTCCCTTTGCTTTTAAGCGGGTTGAGCCAAGATGGATTGCACTATCAACATTGATTCTGGCGCCGATAATCATGTTTTCGCTCTACGCGACATTTGGCTATGAGCGCATTTTGGGTTGGGCCCATATCATTGCCTGGGCCCCAGCTTTGGCC
>JALSIJ010000063.1 GCA_026981655.1 Rhizobiaceae bacterium
TAGCATTGGATACCCGCTTGTTTTCGCCGTAGAATGAGCGCGCCATCGCGGTAATGTCAGCTGTATCAAAATCCAGCTCTTCCGGCGGCACTTTGCCCATCAATTCATGTGCAAACGTCACCACATTCTGCGGCGGGGCCGGTTCATTATCGGTAATATTAAACACTTCATTCAGTTTGGCCTTTGCGGCAAGATCAATCGCCTGGGCAATATCGGCCACATGAATGCGGTTGAAATACTGTCCTTTTTTAACCAGACGACGCGAGCGACCTGCCTCGATGGTACGAAACGCATTACGACCATTTCCGTAAATTCCAGCAAGCCGGAAAATCGTCAGCGGCACATTGATTTCAGTGCTCAGCGCCATCCAGCTTTTTTCGGCAATATCCCGCTGAATAGAACGCGCAGACACCGGCGCTGTCGGTGTTTTCTCGCTCACCCATTCGCCATCGTGATTGCCATAAACACCAACGGTCGAGAGATAGCCGACCCACTCAAGCTTCGGCATTTTGGCACGAATGACATCGCCATAAACATTCAATACCGGATCAACATCATTACCGATTGTATCACGCGGCGGAGCGATCGAAATTAGCAGATGGGTTGCATCTTGAAGGCGTAATTCAATTTCAGGATTTACATTTTCACCATCAAACAAAAAAGCTTCAACCCCATGCTCACTAAGCTCGATAAGTTTATCCGCATCACGGGTGGTTCCGGCAATTTCGTGCCCCTGCGAGCCAATACGCTCAACAAAGGCTAATGAGGAATAACCCGCACCAAAGATGACAATATTCACGCCTTATCCTCTGTTATTATTCGGCCGCAGCCCATTCTTTTAAAACAAGCTCATCTGTTTCATGCGGTTTTGCCTGTTTGGCAAGCACCCTTGCCTCATCTGCGTCAAGTTGCAACAGTGCCCAGATAGCCGCGCCGCGTACGATCGGGTTAACATCATCTAAATGCGGGCGCACATGATCTTTCATCATCTCAATTTTCGAATTACCCATAGCAATCAGCACATTGCGTAAAAACCGGTCGCGACCAATGCGCTTTACCGGGTTGGCAGAAAAGTATTTCCGAAATGCCTGATCATCCAGCTGACTAAGTGCAACGAGATCAGGTGCGCGAAATTCTTCGCGGGCAAGCAATTTCTGCTCACTGGCGGTTTCAGCAAACTTATTCCACGGGCAAGCGGCCAAACAATCATCGCAGCCAAATATCCGGTTGCCCATTTTAGAGCGAAATTCCAACGGGATCGGCCCCTTGTTTTCAATCGTCAAATAGGAAATGCAGCGCCGCGCATCCAGCTGCAAGGGGGCCGGGAATGCATCCGTCGGGCAGGCATCGAGACATGATGAGCATGAACCGCAATGATCAATTTCTGCCGCATCAGGCGCAATTTTTGCGGTGGTAAAAATACTGCCCAAAAAAAACCAGGAACCCAGTTCACGCGAAACCAGATTGGTGTGCTTCCCCTGCCAGCCAAGCCCGGCCGCTTCTGCCAGCGGCTTTTCCATCACCGGGGCGGTATCAACAAAAACCTTCACATCACCACCGCTGCGCGAGACCAATTTACCGGCTAACTCCTTCAGTTTGCCTTTGATAATCTCATGGTAATCGCGGTTTTGCGCATAAACAGAAATTGCGCCCTTATCCTTTTGGCTTATCACCGCCATTGGATCCTGCGGCTGGGTATAATTCATCGCCAGCATGATAATGCTTTGCACCTCAGGCCATAATTTTTGCGGATCAGAACGTCGCTCGGCGGTCTCCGCCATCCATGCCATAGAGCCCTGCCGACCTTGAGCAACGTAATAGGATAAATGCTCGCCAGCGCGCTCAATCGCATCTGGTCGGGTAACACGGCATAGATCAAAACCAAGCTCATATGCCTCACGCTGAAGATAGGTTTTCAGCTTTTCGCTGTTCAGAATATTCTTGCTCAAAAGTCCAGATCAACATAGTGCGATGCCGGTGGCAGGCCGCGCACTTTGTCGCCTAAAAGCGGGCGAAACGATGGGCGGGATTTTATCCGCGCATACCAATCTTTCAACGCCTGATTTTCTTCCCACGGTACTTCACCCAGATAATCCAGAACCGAAAGAGAAGCTCCCACAGCCAGATCAGCATAGGAAATATTTTCGCCCGCAAGCCAATTGCGGGTTGCAGCCAGCCAGCCCAGATAGCCCATGTGAAATTTGATATTGGCCCGTGCGGCCCGAATGGCTTTTGAATCCGGTGCACCGCCCCCAAGTGCGGAAGGCATCTGCCTTTTAAACACCCGCTCAAGCACGATATATCGAGTGACCTCGTTTTCCAGCTTGTCCAGCGCCCACGAAACAATGCGGCGCGCCTCTGCCCGCTGATAAGGATTTTCAGGCAACAATCTGCGTTCACGTTTTAACACACCGCGGGTTTCATCAAGAAACTCAACAATAGCGCTACCTCCCACCATTGGCGGGTGATCATCGTCGATCAATACCGGCAAAGTGCCAGCCGGGTTTAGCGCCAAAAACTCCTCGCGACGCTGCCAGGTAAGTTCCTCAACAAATTCAGCCGTATCATCATATTCAGCCAAAACCAATCTCACCAGCCTTGCTGCCGCCGACATTGGGTGATGATAAAGAACCAGCATTGATTTACCTTTGTTGCGTCTGATAAGTTGGCAATCTGTTGCGTTAAATATCAATTCTCTATAGGAGCGTGCGCATGGAAGCACAAGCCTGCAAACATGTTGTCCTCACTCCTGTTTCCTGCACGAGATGTAATATTTACGAATATATAAAACAAATCAACGACCAATAAACCCACACTTAAACGAGCCTTTTGAAATATGAGCATTGAGCAGATAATTATTCTGGCGATTGTCCAGGGGTTGACCGAATTTCTCCCGATTTCTTCCTCCGGCCACCTGATATTAATCCCCGTTTTCACCGGCTGGCCTGATCAGGGCATTGCAACCGATGTCATGGTGCATATAGGTTCGCTCATGGCAGTTCTGGTTTATTTTTGGCGTGATGTCATCCGCCTGTTCTGGGGTGGGCTGGACCTTTTGCGCCTGCGCATGAACGATAATTCCAGACTGGCGCTTTATATTCTGCTCGCCACTATTCCAGCGGTTCTATTTGGCCTTTATATGAAGTCTTCCGGCATGCAGGCAGATCTGCGCAGTGTAAAAATCATCGCCTGGAATTCCATTATTTTTGGATTGCTGCTCTATGTGGCAGACCGAATTGGCAGCCGTACAAAAATGATGAAAGATTTAACCCTCCACCCGGCGCTGCTGATTGGTCTGGCTCAGGCGGCAGCGCTAATTCCAGGCACCAGCCGTTCCGGCATTACCATAACGGCCGCGCGTTTTTTAGGCTTTGAACGGGCGGAAGCCGCACGTTTTTCATTCCTTTTGGGAATTCCTGCGATTGCGGGTGCCGGCCTTTTGACCGTGCTTGATTTACTTGAATCCGGTGAAGGCATTCCAGGTGATGCGCTTTGGACCGCCTTTTTGACCTTTTTTACAGCAATGGCAGCAATTGCCATTTTAATGGCTGTAGTTCGGCGCACCAGTTTTTTGATCTTTGTGATTTATCGGCTGGCATTGGGCCTGTTGTTACTTGCTATGGTCTATGACTGGTTTCCAAACCTATTGCCATCGCTCAAGCTTGTCTCCTAAAAGTGAGCACCGGTTTTAGGAATAAAGACATGCGATAGCAAACAAAGCTTGTCTCCTAAAAGTGGGCACCGGTTTTAGGAATAAAGACATGCGATAGCAAACAAAGCTTGTCTCCTAAAAGTGGGCGCCGGTTTTAGAAGAAAGGCTCAAGCAATCCGTTTGTCACCATATTGCCCGTGCGGGCGAAAACGCACCAGATAGCCCGGCAATACAACGCTCGCATTTTTCGGCTCAATACCGAGACCCTTAAAGGTCAGTCCGCTTTTTTCCGCTTCATCAGAAACAACATTGTCGGATTGCAGCAAAATCACCTGATCAAGCGTAATTGGTGCGCCTGGCATCCAGCCGGTCAGCTTCGCCATTAGTTTTGTCATCCACCAGGGCAAAGATATAATCACCCGGTTGCGATCAATTGCCTTGCAGACAAGTTCCAGACATTGACGAAAAGTCAGAATTTGCGGGCCACCAAGCTCATAGGTGGAACCGGCCTTCGCCTTGCCATCCACAGCGAGCGCAATTGCTTCTGCAACATCTGTCACATAGGCCGGCTGAAACTTAGTTTCACCGCCACCAAAAACCGGCAGGAATGGAGAAAACTGCGCAATACTGGCAAATTTATTGAAAAACTCATCTTCTGGACCAAACACGATGGATGGTCGCATGATGATAGCATCTGCCAATATTTCACGCACCGCCTTTTCGCCGAGACCCTTGCTTTTCGCATATTCAGACGGGCTTTCGCTATCCGCACTTAGC
>JALSIJ010000064.1 GCA_026981655.1 Rhizobiaceae bacterium
GGAATTACGATAAGCTTCAAAAAATTATTCATATTGGCCTTCATTTGCTTGAGCATTGTTTGTTATTTAGTTTCAAATAATTAACCTGTTTGCCCTCAATATTCCTTAATCTAGGGTCTAAACCGGATCGAATAACACCAAGGCCAGGATCCAAGTTTGAATAAATATATACACCCACTGCCCGGTGATAGAAAAGGATTTTAAACAAATGGCAATATTCAATAGAAATTTACGAAAATATATAACTATCGCAATCTTGGGACTGTCTCCCATGCCTTTGTTTTCTCAACCCGGCATAACGGCTGAGATCATTGTACCAACAATAGCTTTAAATGGCACTGGCAAAGCCCTCAGCACCCCCGATATGGCAATGCTTTCACTGGGCGTGCTGCGACAGGCAAAAACCGCAAACGAAGCCATGAATAAAAACAACACTGCAATGGCAGGAATATTGGCGGCCCTGAAAAACGCCGGCATTGCAGAGGAAGATTTGCGGACCTCAAACTTTAGTATTCGGCCTCAATATAAACGATACAAGAAAACCTCTTCAAACAGACAGCGCCTGCCGGAAATTATCGGATATACGGTTTCCAACCAGATGAGTGTTAAAATTAACGATCTGAATAAACTGGGCGAAATAATCGATATGACCGTTAAACTGGGCGTCAATACCGGTGGCAACATCCAGTTTCTCAACAAGAACCCTGCCCCCTTTATCAGCAAGGCCCGTCAAAAAGCCATGGAAAATGCCATCACCAAAGCAAAAACCCTAACCAGTGCGGCCGGAGCCAAGTTGGGAAAAATCCTGACAATCACAGAAAACTCATTCATTCCACGACCCTACAGGGCTCAAGAACAACAAAGCCGGGGAGTGGCATCCATGAGAGCTGCGGTTCCGATTGCCTCAGGCCAAAATGTCTATTCAGTTACTGTCCAGGTTAGTTGGGAAATTCAGCAATAGTGTATTGCAAAAGGAACAAACAGCCGGGTTTGCAATATTCACAAACCCGGCTGTTTGTTTTAGTTCAATACGCGTTTAAAAGTTGATATTTCGGTAGCCAATTACCGGGCATTGGCGGGCACGACTAAATATTACTTTAGCCCGACTGCCATAGCGAAAGCCTTTAACAACGATCACCCGGCGATTTACCCTTGCAACATGTGCATGGCGAATACCAAATCTGCGGGCCTTTCTTAGCGCCCGGTTCGGAGCGCACAACCGGCGACCATATCTGCGATCACTATATCGCCTGTCATAGCGAGGTTGTCCACGGTAGTGGCTTCTATACCCGCGTCCGCTGGAGAAATAGATACCCGACCCTCCAATGGTGAGATCAAGATGTCCAGATCTCGCTTGAGATGAAACAGTGGCTGCTGCCATGCCGCCTATGGTAACAACAAGAGCAAGTATCGATGTTCGAAGAAATTTGGGAAACATGGTTCTGGTCCTTTCGGTGCTGAGTTTTGCCGCATTACAGCAAGTGTCAAACACTAGAACAGGCCATATGAACCCAATAAAAATGGCTGGTTCATCCTGTGTTCATCTGGAGCATTAAATATTCGCTCACACTGGCGCGAATGATCAATTCGCAGACCCTGCCGGCGATGCCGGATTTGCAGTGCGCGGGCGACGATCAACGATTGAAAGCATGAGGCGCGTGGCCGGGTTTTCCACCAGCAGGTGCACGCCGTGGCCAACAACAGCGCAAATTACCAGCGAAACACCAACAAAAGCCCAAGGCATCAGGTTTAAGCCAAAGAGATCCGTGATCCCCAACTTCATCCAGATCACCTTTAACACACCAAGTACAAACGGGTGTGTGAGATAAAGTGCATAGGAACTTGCGCCAAGCGAGATGAGGAAATTTGGCAATGGGCGCCTGTCTAAGCCTTCGGTCAATGTGCAGGCAACCATGATAATAAGCGCTGGTATGCCATAGAAAACAACCCGCCAGATTTCACGTTCCTCGGTAAATGCCGGGGCAAATGCCAGAATAAGCAGCCCCCAATACATCAATCCCCAAAACCGCTGATGGGCAATCCGGTAGCCTTTAAGATAAACCCAGCCAAGCCCCACACCGGCGGCAAATTCCAGCATTATCGGGTCAGACCAAAACTTCAATTGCGCATTTGCCGGCTGCAACAAAAGTCCGGCAAGCACAATCAGCACGATTGCTGCAATAACGCCTGGAACAGCCCGCTTGATTGGCCAAAACAGCGCAATTGCAAAAAGAAAATAGAATGACATCTCATATTGCAGGGTCCAGCCAATACCCAATAAAGGCCTGATCAACCCATCTGTTGGGCGCTCCACCGGGAAAAACAGAAACGATGCCAACCAATGAACCAGATCATTTGTGCCATTGTCCATTAATTGCGGTGCAAGGGTAACAATCGCCACGACCAACAGTGTCATTATCCAGTAGAGCGGAGCCACGCGCGCGACCCGTCGCACAACAAACGTCCAGCTTGCACCAACAGTTCCAAAAGCATCACGGGAAACGAACACCATGATGAAGCCGGAAATTATAAAGAAAATATCGACCCCAAAATCACCTGGATAGATTTTATCATCGAATTGCATGCCCCTGTCTGCGAGCATTTCACCAATTTCATGCAAGGCATGGGTAACCACCACGAACAAAGCCGCGAATGCTCGCAACATTTGAACATGAAGTAATTTTGGACGAATTACTGGATTACTCGACAAACTGATCAGCCTTCAAACGATACATGGTTCAAACAACTAAAATTATCACGACAAAATTCAGAAAGTTTTAACCCAAACAGACACTGCCATTTTTGGTTAACAAACGGTTGACATCGCCGCCCTCGATACATACCATACTACACAGTATGCAAAAGGAATATTCCGATGAACTTCTGGCTGGTCACAGCATCTGCGCTCTCACTTATTATTTGCGCGCTGCATATTTTTGGTGGCGGACCAACAACCGTACCTGATTTAATAAAACAGCGTGACGCCCCAGGCGGCGTTGGCCGCATGACCGCCTACTACGCCTGGCACCTTGTAACAATTACCCTGGCAGCACAGGCTTTGGCGTTTTGGATGGCGGCCCAGCCTCAAGGAGCGATTGAACTTGCATGGTTCGCCTCGCTTGGCGCATTGGCCTTCGCCCTGTGGAGCGTGATGATGATCGCAATATTCAAACTTAAACCGCTGCTATTTCCCCAATGGCTGCTGTTTTTTCCTGTGGCAATTATCGGACTGGTGGGAGTTACCCTATGATGCCTGAAAAACCTTCTGGGCAGCTTCCCGGGCGCTTTCAACGAGACGACTGGCTGGAACTGGGTTTGACCGCGGTTCGAAACAACCCGCAGGCCCGGCTGACCATTGAATTTCTGTGCGAGCAGGCCAATAAAACCAAAGGCTCATTCTATTATCATTTCGAAAATATAGACGGTTACTTTGCCGCCCTTGCAGAATATTGGTATGAACAATTCACCCTCGAACTTATCCGCCAGAGCGAGAAGCGCCCTACTCCAAAAGACCGGCTGGATCTGTTAAATACACTTGCCGTTCAGCTCGATCCTCGCATTGAACAGGGCATGCGCATGTTGGCCGCACGCGAACCCGGCATTCGCGACATCTGCAAGAAAGTTGACGAAAAACGCCTCAATTATTTATCCAAATTATACCGTTCAACCGGAAAATTCGACGATAATGACGCGATGTCACTTGCGGTCTTTGAATATGCCGCAATGGTTGGCTATCAGCAGATAAAACCGGAGGCAACGCCTAAAGAAACCGCCGCCATGTACCAACTGTTTCTAAAACTCACTGGCCGAACTTAATCCCGCTGCCAGATCAGCAATTGATTATTGGCTGGCATATTGTGATCAGCTTTAAGGCTCAATCCGATATTTTGCGCCAACGTGACCACCGCTTCAAAATCGCGAATGCCGCTTTGCGTATCGCGCGCCTTCAGCCATTGGTCAAACCGCGCATTGCTCTCGGTGGTAAATTCACCCTCATATTTATAAGGACCGTAAAGTGCTAAATAACCGCCCCTAGCCAATATTTCACCGACGCCCACAAACAGCGCTTCCACGTGTCGCCATGACATAATGTGCACCGCATTGGCGGCATAAACCGCATCAACCTTACTCACCGGCCACTGCTCCTGCGCCACATCCAGCACCATTGGCGAGCACACATTTGGGCCACCCTCGCGCTCAATCCGCTCAATGATTACGCTATGATTTTCTGCAAGATCACTGGTCTGCCACACGATATCCGGCAACAGGCCACCCATATAAACCGCGTGCTGCCCCGTACCACTGGCAATTTCCAGCACATGATGACAAGACGCGAATAATGGCACCAGCACTTCAGCAATATGGGATTTGTTATTCTCGGCCGCCTGACTAATTCCACTCATACAACTTTACCCCTGCCT
>JALSIJ010000065.1 GCA_026981655.1 Rhizobiaceae bacterium
TGCGGCTTCCACCAGTCACCTCCCTGTTCGATTTTTTCAATACCACTGCGGTCGGCGAGATCGCGCCAATGCGCAACATTCTCACCTTTAATCATAAGGTCCGGTGTAATTTCGGCCAATGGAATTAATACGAAAGCTCTTTGCAGCATTCGCGGATGCGGCACGGTGAGTTTAGGGTCATCGCTTTCGTAATCGTCAATCGTCAGCACATCAATATCAATGGTGCGCGGCCCCCAGCGAAGGGTTCGCACCCGTTTGAGGTGCTTTTCCGTTTCCAGACATTCTGCCAGCAATTGCAGCGGTGAAAGCGAGGTTGAAATCTCAACACAGGAATTAACAAACCAGTTCTGGTTTTTAATGCCCCAGGGCGGGGTTTTATACAGCGAAGAAATTTTGGTTATTTGCAAGCCCGGTCGCCCATGCAGGCGATCAAGCGCCTTGCGCATGGCATCCACCACATCGCCAATATTACCGCCCAACCCAAGGGTGGCGCTGTATGTTTGGCCATTGCTCACGCTCAATCCACTTGGCCCTGCGGCCAGCAAACAGTGACTTCCACGTAATCAAAAATTCCAGGCACAGCCGCGTTGGGCTTTCTGATGGTGATCTCGGCTTTCTTAACCAGAGGGAAATTCTTGCAAACGGCTTTAGCGACCTCCAGCGCCAGCGCTTCAATCAGATAGCGTCTGGTGCCGGTGACCATTTCCTCTATCAGCGCAAAGACCTCGCCATAGTGAACTGTTCCCTCGATTTCATCCTTGATCAGGGCATCGCCCGGCGTGACCTGTAAAATAGCATCGATAAAAAACCGCTGGCCCAATATGGCCTCTTCGGAATGCACTCCGTGGCGGGCAAAAAACGCGCAATTTTTCAGTACAATTTGATAGTTGCTCAATTCTAATCACCTTTATTTTCGGCCTGATCGGCCATTTGGGTTGCCAGCAACGCGTCCGCCACTTTCAGGGCATCGACATTGGCCTCGACATTATGAACCCGGAATAACGAGCCCCCCTTCATTCGTGCCACAACACTGGTTGCTGCCGTTGCCCTATCGCGATCGCTGGCGCTTTCATGGCCGGTTATCGCCCCTAAAAACCTTTTTCGCGACGTACCAACCAAAAGTGGCAAGCCAAATTGGTGTAATTCTTCAAACCTTGCCAGCAATTTTAAATTTTCTTCCATGCCTTTGGCAAATCCAATGCCCGGATCAAGCACGATGGAGGAAGGCTTAATCCCGGCTTCCGCCGCAATCTCAAGCGATTGTTCCAGATAAAATTTCTGATCATCAATAACATCATCAAGCTTTGTGCGTTCGCGCCCCGAATGCATGATTACCACCCCTGCTCCGGTGCTGGCCACCACACCCGCCATGCCATCGTCCTTTTGCAGACCCCAGACATCGTTGATGATATGGCAACCGGCAGCAATCGCCGCTTGCGCGGTTTCCGCGCGATAGGTATCGATCGATAATAGTGCATTTCCCTGCGCCGCCAGCGCCTGAATAACCGGCAAGACCCGGCCGATTTCAGTTTTTCCATCAATACTTTGAGCGCCCGGGCGGGTTGATTCTCCACCAATGTCGATGATTTGCGCTCCGGCGGCGATCATCTTATTGGCGGCTACAACCGCTAGTTTCGGGTCAAAATTCAAACCGCCATCGGAAAAAGAATCCGGGGTGACATTAAGAATGCCCATCAGCACCGAGCGCGCACCCAATTCAAGAACCCGCCCGTGGGCCAATGACCATTGGTGCTGTGTGACGGAAAAAGAAGCAAATGCGCGATCGCTCATTTCATATCTCGATTAAATCAACATGAATTCACCTCGCCCATATCACGCCCGGTTCGCCATTCCTACTAATAATAAATGCCTCAATTGCTCATTTACCGGAATACTGTTAGCGGTGAATAATGGATACTTCTTCACGCGCTAAATCGAGGCTGGAAACCGGAAAAAAATCTGGCTCGGATGATTGGCGAACGCCTGCCTTACTGCTGATGCTTATGGCGGCTGCAATGCAGCTGGCATTTGCCTCGTGGAATAGCCTGATGAACAATTTCGCGGTCGATGTATTGAGTTTCTCCGGCAAGGAAATCGGCATTCAACAATCGATTCGCGAAATACCGGGTTTTTTGTCCTTTGCGGCTGTATTTCTGTTATTCGCCATGCGCGAACAAACACTGGCAATGATTTCCCTTTTGCTGCTAGCGGCAGGTGTGGCGGCCACCGGGCACTTTCCAACGGCGATGGGTTTTTATATCACGACGTTTATTGGTTCGGTCGGGTTTCATTATTATGAGACGATGCATCAGTCTTTGACCTTGCAATGGCTGCCGAAAAAGACCGCCCCAATCACAATGGGCAAAATATTGAAGGTTGCGGCCTTCGCCCAGTTGATGGCCTATGGGCTGGTCTATTTCACCTCCAAGTATTTGCAGCTTTCGTTCACATCTGTATTCATGCTGTGTGGCGCTGCTACCGGTGCGCTCGTTCTAATAATGTGGATATTGTTTCCGGTTTATCCGGAAAAAGTCGTTCAACATAAGAAGCTGGTTTTTCGCAAACGCTATTGGCTCTATTATGCGCTCACCTTTATGAGCGGTGCCAGACGGCAGATTTTTATTGTTTTTGCCAGTTTTATGATGGTGCAACGCTTTGGATATGCGGTGCATGAGATTGCATCACTTTTTATTGTCAATGGATTGATCTCCATGTGGATTGCGCCAAAAATTGGCGTGATGATTGCAAAAATTGGCGAACGAAAAACCCTGACCATCGAATATATTGGTTTGATCGGTGTATTTTCTGCCTATGCGATTGTCCAAGACCCTTGGATTGCTGCCGCGCTATACATTATCGACCATGGGTTTTTCGCAATGGCCATTGCCCAGAAAACTTACTTTCAAAAGATTGCTGATCCTGCTGATATTGCGCCAACCACGGGCGTTGCCTTTACAATCAATCATATTGCGGCGGTTATTATCCCGATTACGTTCGGCCTTTTATGGCTGGTGAACCCTTCGGCAGTATTTTTTGCCGGCGCAGGCATGGCGGCGATCTCACTTGTCTTATCGAGAATGATACCGCGGAACCCGGCACCGTCAGTAGAAAACATTTGGGCAGAACAACGAATAAGCTAAATGTTATCGAACTGCGCTTGCGAACCAGCGATAATTCGTTATCATTCTCTATTGGAGGGAACTTTTGTGTCCGTAAATATTGCTACCCTTATTTTGAAAAAATCCTTGTTGGCATTGGTGATTTTATCAGGTGCTGCTGGTTGTACAGCAACATCGAAAACAGTTGTTACACTTGATTATTATCAGGTTGGCGGCACTACTCTTTCCCAAATTGATAAGGAAATCAAAGATAAAGGACCGAAACTTAATGGAACGGTTCATGCGGTTGCCATCTCGAAAATCATGATGATTCCCAATGTATCCTTCCAGCCATTTGAAGGCGGATGTGCAGTAAAGCGCGCTCAAATCAAAGTGCGGGCAACCGTGTTGTTGCCAAAATGGAAAAACCGTCGACGGGCGGGCAAAAAAATCGGGCAAACCTGGGATAACCTAGACCGTTACACACGCCTTCATGAGGCAACCCATGTTATTATTGCAGATAAACATGCCCGTATCCTTGAGCAGAAACTTGGGACTATACGTAGTGGTCGCTCGTGCGAGGAAGCAGGGATATTGGCAAAGCGCACCATTGAGCGGGCCATGCGGAGCCATGAAAAAGAGCAGTTGCAGTTTGACAGTTCAGAAAAGAAACGATTCGCAAATGCTGCAAGAAAACGAAAACCGACTTGATCAAACCGGCCTTGTGAATTCTACCTGCCTAATTTGAATATGCCGCAATACAAGCAATTCCGATTGCCGGCCATTTTGGCACTTGCCATTACATTTCTGATTGCGCAAGCAAATATGCCTGTTAGTGCAATGGACCTTTCCATAAAATCCCACACAAAATTCTATTCATTTCGTGCCAAAAATTTCACCAGTTATCAAGACAAATGTTACGCCGTGGCCGCAGTTTCGGGAGAAACGGTCGGCGTGTTTGGGCAAAGGTCAAACGGGAATATAACTGGAAACGGACCTATTTGCGACCGGCCGGAAAATGCGCGGTCAAGCATGCGAAAGTTCGCATGAAAACTACCTACACATTACCAAGGCTGGAAAATGAGCGCCAAGTTTCTCATGGATTTCAGTCAAAATGGAAACGCGTCTACAATATTCTGCACCGCCATGAGCTGAGGCATGGGCGAAATTACAAATTTCTCGCGAAATAGCTCACCCACGACCTAAAGCGGCTGAAGCCCCAGCGCAATTGCCTTGCCTTGAAACGATCAGCGAGACGATTGGACGACAAACTACATAATCAGGATATTCGGCGAAACCGTCGGCTTGAATCGG
>JALSIJ010000066.1 GCA_026981655.1 Rhizobiaceae bacterium
TTCGGGGCTCATGCCGGGTACGTTGAAGCTGGAATTGACCGAGTCCATGGTAATGGAAAACCCTGAGCAAATGACACTTGTGCTGCAACGGCTGAAAGCAGCGGGTGCAGGGTTGTCGCTGGATGATTTTGGCACGGGCTATTCGTCTTTGTCATATTTGATGAAATTTCCATTTGATACGATTAAAATTGACAAATCTTTTGTGCAGCCTTCGAGCCATGCGGGTCGGCCCGTAATTCTGCGTTCAATTGTCGGGCTTGCGCATGATTTGGGCATGGATGTTGTCGCGGAAGGTGCGGAGACCGAGACCGATTTGCTTGATCTCCACCAGCTTGGATGCGAGTTCGCCCAGGGCTATATATTTGGAAAACCAATGAAAGATGCACTTGCCTATCAGGCTCTTTTACAGGACCACCCAGTTGCCGGGCGGCAATAGGCACTCTGAATTAACCGTGCCCTGCCTCGGCTGAAAGCAATGCCGCATCGACACCCATCAGGGCCAGCGCCCGCTCATATTTGATTTTTGGATTGGGTTCAAACAATATTTCCGGCGTTGCCTGGCAGTTCAGCCAACTGTTTTGGGCCATCTCCGCTTCCAACTGCCCTGCTCCCCAACCGGCATAGCCCAAAGACAGCAAAAGCTGATTCGGGCCAGCATTGTGGGCAATATCTTCCAGAATTTCAATGGAAGCGGTAAGGTTTATGCCCAAATCCACCTCAAGTGAATGTTCAAGCTTGTATTCTGCTGAGTGAAGTACAAATCCCCTGCCCTGCTCAACCGGGCCGCCGAGATAAATCGGAATATCCTTATCCAGCTTTGGCTTGGTTTGGTTTTTTGCCAGATTGTCATCAACCAACTGCCTGATAATAACGTCAAAGGAAATATCATCGAGTAACTTATTGACGATCAAGCCCATTGCACCGGCATCGGAATGGGTGCAGATATAGATGACACTGCGATCAAATCTTGGGTCAGCCATGCCGGGCATGGCGATTAAAAAATGGCCCTGCAAATCCATAATTTCGAGTTTTTTACCAGTATCAAGGATTTTCATAGCGCCAGTTTAAGATAGATTGCCGATTAATGATACATCAATCGCAACAATGATCATCACAGCAAAATGACCAATGGTGAGTCTTTTTTCTTTGTTATTTAACCAATTTGAGCTTATTTGATGCCCATGAAAAATATCACAATTGCCAGTTTAATAGTTGCCGCCAGTCTTTTTGGGCATTTACCCGCAAACGCTGCCAGCAGCGAATGGTTTGATACCAAGGGTGCAAAAATGCGCCTGATTACAGCTGTGCGACCGGAAAGCCAGATGATTGAGGCAGCCCTTGAGGTGAAGCTTGAAAAGGGCTGGAAAACCTATTGGCGCTCGCCGGGTGAATCTGGCATTCCACCCTTTTTTGACTTTTCCGCCTCGAGCAATATTCTCAATGCCGTTGTGACTTTTCCAACCCCTTCCTATTTCAATGAGCTGGGCACCGAAATTGTTGGTTATAAAAACCGCGTCATATTTCCGATCAGCTTGAAACTGTCGGCTGTCGATCAACCTACTGTTTTGGAATTGAAAACCGTCATTGGTATTTGCGGTGAAGTGTGTATTCCAGTTCAGGCCAAACTGTCGGTTACTGAGCCGGGTAATCTTGGGCCGACCTTCGAAGTCTCGCGCGCCTTGAGCGATGCAAGAGCATCTCTTCCAACCAAACCAAATGAAGAATTGCAAGTTGTATCGGCCCGCTGGAACGCTGCAAACCCAACAACACTCAGTATTGAGGTGATCGTTGGCGAAGCTAACGAACAGGTTCAATTGCATGTTGAGGGTCCGCAGGACTGGTATTTACTGCCTGCAAAGCTGGTTGAGCGCAACGCCGATAAGGCTTTGTTTGAACTGGATATTACCGACATACCTGAAGGAGCAAATCCTGCGAATACAAATTTTCGCTTTACACTGGTTGCAGACGGGCGCGGAATAGAGCAAGAATTATCACCTGCCCAATAGGGCCACTGTCGATTTGAATATTCTCAACGAAAGATTACCCATGACCATTAAAATTGGTGACAAAATTCCTCAGTCCTCATTTCAGATTATAACCGCTGATGGCCCGCAAATAAAAACAACAGCAGAATTTTTTGACAACCGAACGGTCGTTTTGGTCGCCGTTCCAGGCGCTTTTACACCGACCTGCCATAACCACCATGTGCCGGGCTATCTGGATAATCTTGATGCCCTGAAAGATCGCGGTGTCGATGAGGTTGGCATTGTTTCGGTGAATGACATGCATGTGATGAGCCATTGGGCAAAGGCTACCGGTGGCGAAGGAAAGCTCACCTACCTTGCCGATGGCAGCGGCGAATTCACCAAGGCAATCGGCCTCGATCTGGACCTTTCGGCTGCCGGTATGGGTGTGCGTTCAAAGCGCTATTCCATGCTGGTTAGAAATGGCGTGGTGGAGCAGCTGAACATTGAGGAGAACCCGGGTGTTGCGGACATTTCTGCAGCTGCTCGAATTTTATCACAACTATAAAACTGGGCTCCAAACGGCCTGCAGTTTTTCCGGTTGGTGAAACTCGGAGCCAACCGGCTTGCTTGAATTTTGCTCATCCATATGAAAACCATCCAACCGGGTGAGCAGCCTTTCCAAGGCTATGCGCCCCTGAGTGCGGGCCAAATGCAGGCCAAGACAAATATGCGGACCGCTGGCAAAAGCAATGTGGCTACGGTTGTCCCGGTCAATATTGAAATCTGCCGGGCTGTCAAAATAACTCTCATCATGATTGGCCGATGCCAAAACACAACTCACAATAGCGCCTTGCGGCAAAGTTATCCCGCCGATCTCCGTTTCATTGTGCACATAACGGTGGGCCGATTGAACCGGCCCCTTCCAGCGAACGGTTTCTTCAATTACCGCCGGGATCAGCGAATGATCAGCCCTCACCTGATCGAAAATATCGGGGTGTGTGGAAAGCCCATAGATAGCATTGAGAATGAGCGCCTCAACGGTTGAGATGCCACCAAACATGATTATAAGCATGTTATGGCGAATTTCTTTATCGCTTAGCCTTTTTTCCGGCGCATCGCCAAGCAATTTAGTTATAAGAGATGGGGGAGCATTTTGCGCACGAGCGCGATCAATTGCAGCCTGCATATGGTTATGAAATTGCACAACCGATCTCTTTCCGGCCCGGCGAATTTCTTCATCCCACCCGGTATTGGCAAGTGCGTGCTCAAAATTATCATACCAGTTGCGAAAAATATTCTCATCCGTTGACGGTAATCCAAACACATCCAGCATGGTCAGAATTGGCAATCGGCTTGCGAATTTCTGTCGAATATCATCGGTGCCTTCAGATATAAATCCATCAATCAGCCAGTCCGCATTGGCCGCAATACGCGCTTCAAGTTCATTGATTATAGTTTGGCGCATAAACTGCCCCCGATGCGGGTTTTTCATACGGCGAGCCTTATCACCATCGACCGACATCATATGGTCACCAAAAATATCATGCACTGTCGAGCGCTCATACCCGACGCGAAAATTTTCTGCATCAGCCAATATCTGCTTGCAAAAATCATAGCGGGTAACGAAATAGATTTGTTGTGCGGCGATGAAACTTACCGGCTCACTTTGACGCAATTGTCGATAAACCTCGTAAGGGTTTCCCTCAAGCGCTTCCGGCTTGATTGCGCTGCCAATTGGGAATTTATGCGGATCTTGGTTGCCGGTCATATAAAATTTAAACCATATATTCGTGTGGGTTGAACTCGCGCTTTTCAGACTTTTCAGGCTTAAAAGGCTCCATGCCCATTCGGGCTAACTCATCGGCACGTTCGTTATTTTCGTCGCCCGCATGGCCCTTGACCCAGAACCATGCCACATCATGGCGTTGAATTGCCGTATCCAGTTCACGCCAAAGATCTTCATTCTTGACCGGCTTTTTGGCAGAGGTGCGCCAGTTGTTTTTCTTCCAACTATCAATCCAGCCAAGGATACCGCCGCGCACATATTGGGAATCGGTATAGAGATCGACGCTACAGCCATATTTCAGCGCTTTGAGCGCTTCAATCGCGGCTTTTAATTCCATGCGATTATTTGTGGTATCAATTTCGCCGCCAGAAAGTTCTTTTGTGTGCTCACCAAATTTGAGAACGACGCCCCAACCGCCAGGGCCAGGATTGGGCGAACAGGCACCATCTGTCCAGATTTCAACAGTCTTCATTTCCATGACAATTCTCCAAATACACAAATAACTAAGTCAGTACGCACCATAGGCATGGAAATTCGTTATTGTTTGGTGAAATTTTACTCTACTTATGTATTCAATTGGGTCTTTTGGAACAACAACAGCAGATTTTGGAACATTTAGACAATCATATACCCTCGTAAGTAGAAACCTGATTGCAGAACCCCTTAATAAAATTGGAAATGCCTGTTTTTCTTCATCACTAAACTTTCGAATATTTTGGTAACCTAGCAGAAAATTTTCGGCTTTCCTCTGGTTATATTGACCATCATCATCAAAACACCAGGCATTGATGCAAATTGCAGCATCATAGGCGAGTATATCATTGCAGGAAAAATAGAAGTCGATAAAACCGGATAGCTTGCCCTTTAAGAAAAATACATTATCGGGAAAAAGATCAGCATGAATGATCCCCGTCGGCAGGGATGTCGGCCAATTGTTCTCAAGAAACTCAAGCTCGCCTTCAATAAGTTTACCTAGCCCGGGCTCAATCGTGTCTACTTCCCCGACAGAAAGTTCATAAAGAGGTCGCCAGTCTTTCATCGTCAGCGAGTTTTTTCGACTAAGCCCAAACCCTCTGGCAGCGAGATGCATTTTCGCCACCCCCTCGCCCAACATCTTACAATGATGGGGTAATGAATGGCTGATTGATAGCCCGTCGAGAAAAGTTACTATTGCAGCGGGCCTGCCTGATAACGTGCCCAGTGCTTCACCTGATTTGTTGCGCACCGGCTCCGGGCAGCTGATCCCATTTTTATATAAATGCTCCATCAAACCAATGAAAAATGGTAAATCATTCGCATTTACCCGTTTTTCGTAAAGGGTCAGAATAAAATATCCAGCACTTGTGTGCAGCAGGTAGTTGCTGTTCTCAACACCCTCGGCGATTCCTTTAAATGACAACAAATCGCCGATTTCATAACCATTGAGAAATGAGATCAAATCTTCATCGTCGACATGAGTGTAGACCGCCATTTAGGGAGCTCCATTTACAAAAGCCATATCGCCACTCTCAAGCGGGGTCTGGCGCAGCTCTCGCATGACAAGAAACTCTTCATCTTCAACAGTGGTTTCCGCCAATTCAATTGCTGCATTAAACTTTGATTTGAAACTCTCCAGAATGGCTTCAATCAACACCTCCGGTGCTGATGCTCCTGCTGAAATACCAATTTTCATCCGCTCATCAATTTCACCCCAGGGAATTTCTTTCTCGTTTTGAACCAACATGGCGCGTTTTGCGCCAGACCGTTCGGCCACCTCGACCAGCCTGCGAGAATTGGAGGAATTGGGCGCGCCCACTACAAAGAAAAAATCACAGCCGGGAGCGGCCGCCTTTACCGCCTCTTGTCGGTTTGTCGTGGCATAGCAGATGGATTCAGCTGAAGGTGCGGCTAAATCAGCGAAGCGTTCTTTCAGGCGCGCAATAATATCTGCCGTATCATCGAGCGAAAGCGTTGTCTGGGTCACATATCCCAGGGACTGGCCATTCTCGAGCTTAATATTACTGGCATCTCCTACGGTCTCAATCAGCGAAACCGTACCGGGCGGCAATTGCCCCATCGTACCGATAACTTCCGGATGCCCCTGATGGCCGATCAGTAATACATGGCGGCCACGCTTGAGGTGAAGCAGAGCTTGTTTGTGTACCTTTGAAACCAGTGGGCAGGTCGCATCAAGAAATTTTAGATTGCGCTTTTCTGCGGCCTCCGGCACGGATTTGGGAACCCCGTGGGCAGAAAAAATAACCGGCTGATTGGTTTCCGGAATTTCAGATAATGTATCAACAAATACTGCGCCCTTGGCCTCCAATCCTTCGACCACATAGCGATTATGCACAATTTCGTGACGGACATATACCGGCGCGCCATATTTTTTTAATGCCAAAACGACAATCTGTATCGCCCGGTCAACGCCTGCACAAAATCCGCGTGGACCACATAATAATACGGTCATTGGTGGTTTTTCGATCATCTGCTCGCCTTGCGGAATGGGTCGTAAGCTTATGGAATCAAATTGTTCCACGCCGTCTTTTAAACATGAAAATACCGCCAACAACAAGCAATGTGCCCGCAAGACCATACCATGTTACAGCATATTGCAAATGATTGTTTGGGAAATTGATCAGCGTTACGCCGCCCTTTGGCCAATTGCCTGGATTTACGGTATCATCCGCATCGATGAAAAAAGGCACCGGTTTGAAGCCCGTTTTAAACCCGGATTGAGCAAACATTTCATTCATGCTCTTCCAATAATAAATATTTTTTTTCAGATCATTATCGGGCACAAAGCTATTGGGTTTTGTGGCCGGTGCAGATCGCGCAAGCCCGACAATTTCCACCACACCCTCAACTTGACCTTTTAGACGGGTTGAAGGGTCTTTTCCCTGATTGGGCACAAAACCGCGATTGACCAAAACAATGCTGCCATCTTCACGCTCCATCGGTGTATAGACAAACCAGCCAGCCTTGGATTTATGGGTAGCGAAAAAATACTGCTCTTTGTCGTGGAAAAATTTACCCCGAACTTTGACCGGACGATATTCGATATCTTCGCCATTATTTTGCAACTCTGCAATTTGATCAACGCTCAATGGCGACATGTTAAGATTTCTCTCAACTCTGGCAATCATTGCCTCTTTCCACCCAAGCCGCTCTACCTGCCAGGTGCCCAATGCGCTTAGGAACAAAATACCTGACAGAATACAGAAAGGCAGAATGAGACCTTTCCAACCGCCTTTTTGTACTGATTTTTCTGATGTAACCTGTTCACTCATTCAACTCACCCTGACTTACATTATTGGTATATTGCCGGGCAATCAATATGGTTTTAATAACCCGCATTGTATGAATACTCAGCCCAAAAATCATTGGCATCCCCCTTGCTGCGCCCGTGGGCAACAGGCGCTGAACCCGACCTTCAGGGTCGATACAGGTGGGTAGTATGTATGATCAGATGCCATTGTTCATTACCAATACCTATTCAGCAAAAAGGGCGGCCTGAAATTCAAAACCGCCCTTTTCAATTGTACAGAATGGAGGTTTTAGTGCGCGAAGGTTGCTCCCCATGAGCCCCAAATATAGACTGAAAAGAACAGGAACAGCCATACGACATCAACGAAGTGCCAGTACCAGGCGGCGGCTTCAAAGCCAAAATGCTGCTCTGGAGTGAAGTGACCTTTCATCGAACGTACCAGACATACAATCAAAAAGATCGTACCCACCAACACGTGGAAGCCGTGGAAACCAGTCGCCATATAGAAGGTGGCACCATAGATGGAACCTGCAAACGCCATAGGCGCAACAACATATTCATAAACCTGTACAGATGTGAAGATAATGCCCAGCACAATGGTGAGTGTCAGCCCCCAGATAAGCCCCTTGCGATCATTTTTCAGCAAAGCATGATGTGCCCAGGTGACAGTGGTGCCCGAAAGCAACAATGTAATGGTATTGAACAATGGCAAACCCATTGGATCAAGCACAGCGAGCCCGGCGGGTGGCCATTGGCCACCGGTAAACTCGGTACGCGCGACTTGAATAGCCTCATCAGGATAAAGGCTTGCGTCAAAAAAGGCCCAGAACCATGCAACAAAGAACATGACCTCGGATGCGATGAACATGATCATGCCGTAACGAAGATGAATTGAAACCACTCTGGTATGGTCGCCCGCATGGGCTTCCTTGATAGTATCGCTCCACCAGCCATACATGGTATAAAGGACCAGCGCAGTGCCAACGTAAAATATCCAGGGGCCGGCTAAATTTACACCAAACATGAGTAATTCTTCGCCGTTTAGATGGCGCATAAGGCCAATTGCACCGATGGCCATAATAAACCCGCCAATGCTACCAAATAGCGGCCAAGGGCTTGGATCTACAATGTGATAATCGTGATTTTTTGCATGGGCATCAGCCATGATTTGCTCCCAGTTCTCTTCATGTTCCATGCCACCCTATTGGTAGCGGCATGGTTATTGCAGTTTCTTCGGCAGTTCAGAAAAATTGCCAAGTGTTAAATTTGCGGTTACCGGCTCCGTTTGAGCCTCAGGGGTTTTTGATTCCGTTGTTTTTTCGTCTTCATCGGGTTCTTGCTCATAGAATGTATAGGACAAAGTAATGATCGTTGCCTTACTCATTAGCGGGTCATTTTTGATGTCAGGATCAATGAAGAACAGAACCGGCATTTCCACCTGCTCACCTGGTTTCAATGTTTGTTCTGTGAAGCAAAAACACTCGATCTTATTAAAATACTGGCCTGCCGCCTGTGGACTTACATTAAAAGAAGCCTCACCGGAGGAAATCTTATCGCCAATATTCTTGGCAAGATAAATTGCCGTGGCTTTTTCGCCAAGACGCAGTTCAATGGAGCGCTGCTTTGGCTTGAAGCTCCAGTTCAGATCTTGGGATATGTTGGAATCAAAGCTCACTGTGATTACCGCATCAGACACTTTACCAGTAAAATCTTCGGCCTTTTGAGTGGTGCCACCATATCCGGTAACCTGACAAAACAGCTGATAAAGCGGAACGGCTGCATAGGAAAGCCCCAGCATGCCGCCGACAAAGCCCATACACACAAGAGCAACGCCCATATTTTTGCGAAACTTGCTATCCGAAGTACTGCTTTGCGGTTCCATTTTTACTGCACCATTATTGGGTTGTTTAGACATAGACTGTTTTCAGGCTAACCGGTTTTTGTAAGCATAATTTCACCGAATTTCACCCAGGTCATGATATAAAACAGGATAACCAACCCTCCGCAAAGTAGACCAATAGCAATATTGCGGCTGCGCCGGGATTTAGCCTGCTCGTCGGTTAAGGTAATTGTTTCCAGTTTTTCAGACATACTCACGCCATTCCTAACAATGCGGTTACTTTGGGCAAAAGAGCCTCAACCATCAGTGATGCGTAAAGCACAAACAGATAGAGGATAGAAAACCCAAATAATTTTTTGGCTGGCAACATCTTGCGATCTGCCTCGTCCATTTTGAACACCCGGTAGGCAAACCAGACGAATGCCACACCAAATGCGGCGGCAATTACACCATAGGCAATGCTGGCAAACCCTAATATCCATGGCGATACACCAAGCGGGGCCACGACCAATGAATAGGCAAGTATCTGCTTTTTGGTCGATGCTTCGCCTGCCACATTTGGCATCATTGGGATGGCGGCGCGCTTGTAATCTTCGGCCTTAAACAAAGCCAACGCCCAAAAATGCGGCGGGGTCCAGATGAAGATTATGGCAAATAAAACAATGCTTTCAAGGCTTACAGAGCCGGTTACAGCGGCCCAGCCAATCATTGGTGGAAATGCGCCTGCCGCACCGCCAATGACAATGTTTTGCGGGGTGGCGCGTTTCAGCCACATTGAATATACGACCGCGTAATAAAATATCGTGAAGGCGAGCAGGAATGCGGCAAACCAATTTACTGCCAGCCCAAATGTAATCACCGAGAACGCCGATAAAAACAGACCGAAACCCAAGGCTTCCTGGCGGGTTATCTTGCCGGAGGGAATTGGCCTTGATGCGGTGCGTGACATGATTGCATCAATATCCGCATCATACCACATGTTGAGCGCGCCCGACGCGCCGGCACCTATTGCAATGCAAAGAATAGAGACGGCACCAAGAACAGGATCGATTGAACCGGGTGCAACAAGCAGCCCGACAAGTGCAGTAAATACAACCAGCGACATGACTCGCGGTTTTAGCAAGGCAAAATAATCTCCCGGCATTGCCAATGAGATCTTTATATCCTCGTATACTGTATGATCCTCAATCACTGACATTTGTCGGGCTTTCACTTCAGGTCAATTTGGTTGAACACCGGGCCAGGAACAAGTTCACGGCCCGGAGCATATATCTTATTTTATACGTGGAAGTTGCTCCCACTGGTGGTGTGGCGGCGGTGAAGATAGCTGCCATTCCAGTGTAGTGGCGCCTTCACCCCAAGGGTTATTGCCAGCTTTACGCTTTTTCATGAACGCTTCAATGACGCAGGCAAAGAATATCAACACAGCAAATGCGGAGATATAAGAGCCAATCGAAGAAACATAGTTCCAGCCGGCAAATGCATCCGGGTAATCCGCATAGCGACGCGGCATGCCAGCAAGTCCGAGGAAATGTTGCGGGAAGAAAAGAATGTTCACCCCGATAAATGTCACCCAGAAATGGGTTTTCGCGAGGAATGAATTATACAGATACCCGGTCATTTTCGGGAACCAGTAATACCAGCCTGCAAATACTGCAAATACAGCACCAAGTGACAACACATAATGGAAATGAGCAACCACGAAATATGTGTCATGGAATGATCTGTCGAGACCGGCATTTGCCAGTTGCACGCCAGTTACACCACCAATGGTGAACAGAAAGATAAACCCGATTGCCCACAACATTGGCGTGCGGAAGGTAATAGACCCACCCCACATTGTTGCAATCCATGAGAAAATCTTCACGCCGGTTGGTACCGCGATAACCATTGTCGCAAAGACAAAGTAACGCTGGGTATCAAGTGAAAGACCGGTTGTGTACATGTGGTGAGCCCACACGATAAAACCAACAACACCAATTGCCACCATTGCATAGGCCATGCCCACATAACCAAAAATTGGTTTGCGTGAGAAAGTCGATACAATATGAGAAACAATGCCGAAGCCGGGCAAAATCAAAATATACACTTCAGGATGACCGAAGAACCAGAATAGATGCTGGAACAAAATCGGATCACCACCACCTTCTGGAGAAAAGAAAGTTGTACCGAAATTTCGGTCTGTCAACAGCATAGTAATACCACCGGCAAGAACGGGCAATGACAACAACAATAAGAATGCTGTTACCAGAACCGACCAGGCAAAGAGCGGCATTTTATGAAGGGTCATACCCGGTGCGCGCATATTGAAGATTGTGGTAATGAAGTTAATCGCCCCCAAAATGGAAGATGCACCAGCCAAATGCAGCGCGAAGATCGCAAAATCAACCGCAGGGCCGGGCGTGCCAGATGTTGACAAAGGCGGATACATTGTCCAGCCGCCGCCAACTCCAACACCACCGGCAGGGCCAGGCATGAACATGGAGATGATCAGCAACAGGAGCGCTGGAGGCAAAAGCCAAAATGAGATATTATTCATCCGCGGGAAAGCCATATCCGGCGCACCAATCATGATGGGCACCATCCAGTTGGCAAACCCACCGATCAATGCCGGCATCACCATGAAGAAAATCATGATCAGCCCGTGGGCTGTGGTGAACACATTGAACATATGCGGGTCGGAAAAATACTGCATGCCCGGCTCTTGCAATTCCATACGCATGGCAACGGAAAGTGCGCCGCCAATTACACCGGAAATCATAGCAAAGATCAGGTAGAGCGTACCAATATCTTTATGATTAGTTGAATAAAACCAGCGCTTGAAAAAGCCCGGCTTGTGATCGTCGTATGCTGCATGTGATGCGGCTGTCATGTGCCTCATGCTCCCGTTTGAAATTTGAACTTAGCCAAAACCCGCAAGCCTATTTGTTTGCGAGTTGAATTAATTTTTTAGACTTGATCGAAGCCATCAGTGCCTTGTTTGCGCCTTCAAGATCATCATCAGCGGCGGCCTGTTGCCACGCCTTAAACTGATCTTCGGAAACGACACGAATGGCGATCGGCATGAATGCATGGTCTTTACCGCAAAGTTCAGAACACTGGCCATAGTACAGACCTTCCTTCTCCGCAATAAACCAGGTTTCGTTCAAACGGCCTGGAACCGCATCCATTTTCAACCCAAATACGGGCATTGCAAAGTTATGAATAACATCGGCGGCAGTAACCAGAACCCGAATATGCTTATTAACCGGCACAACCAACTCATTGTCCACGGCTAGCAGACGTGGATATTTGGCCAGATCGGTCTTGCCATATTCCTCGCGCTCGGCAAGTGCTTCCGCCTTGGATTCTTCCGTGCCATCGTCGCGCCCGATTAAAACCGATTCATACGATATTTCATCGCCAGTTTGATATTCATATCCCCAATACCACTGGTAACCGGTCGCTTTAATCGTAATATCAGGCGCTGTTGGCGGCGTATATTGCGCGGTCAGCAATTTGAATGATGGCAATGCAAGTGCTACCAATATAACCACCGGACCGAGTGTCCAGATAACTTCAATCAATGAATTATGGCTGGTTTTTGATGGCGTAGGATTGGATTTAGCATTGAACCTGACTCCCACAACAATCAACAAAATCACCACGAAAATGGTAATTGGAACCATGAACCACAAAGTATATTCATCAAACGCTTCAATTCTGCGCATTATTTCCGAGCCGGCTGGCTGATGCCAAATTTGCCAATCTGTCAATGCGGCCGATGCCGTTCCCACAGCACTCAGAATTCCGGCACCAAAAGCCGCAAATCCCGTGATCTTCTTTATCACGATGCAATCTCCCAAATTCGCGGCTGCAAGACAAAAGCCTTTGCAACCCTGTTTCAATACATTGTCAGGCAAATGCAGTTTTTATGAATCCGCTCAATTGGCGAACCCCCTTATTCAATTGCCTTCACCCCCGCACAAATACTGTGCAGAACAATCTAGTGTTAATGTGAACCATATTGTCAATGTCCTCGCAATGGGTAGGTGTGTCGCAGAGATGCGGCATTTTTGACATAGATCAATTTTATTGGCGAGCACTTGGCCTATACTGACTGGCTGTAATCGCGCAAACCAGCCGGAAATTCAGTGTTTTGAGCTAAATCGTTTTTTACGGTCGCCATAATTCGATCCCAATATGTTGTAGAACTGCGCTTCGAATGGCACGAACATATTGCCTTGCTCGCGGGCAATTGTTACGGGTTTTAATAAATCTAATGTGCTACAAAATTGATTCTTGGCAAGCGATTCGGAAACTTAAATGAAAAGTCTATTTCAAATTGGTCTCATCACTCTGGTATTGGCCGTTGTTGGAAGTACAATCCCTTCCAAGGCGCAACAGGGTGGCAAGGTCAAATCCAAGCACGGTGTCTGGTCGATCATTTGTGATACGCCTGCAGGTGCAAGCAATGAACAATGCGCATTGATGCAAAATGTTGTGGCAGAGGACCGTGCAGAGGTTGGCCTTTCTGTGGTTGTTTTGAAAACAGCTGATCGCAAGGCTAAAATATTGCGGGTGCTTGCACCGCTTGGTGTTTTGCTGCCAAACGGGCTTGGGCTCAACGTAGATGGCAAGGATATTGGCCGGGCCTATTTTGTCCGCTGCCTCAAAGATGGCTGTTTTGCCGAAGTTATACTGGAAGACAATCTGTTAAAAACCCTGAAGGCAGGCACCACCGCCACTTTTATCGTTTTTCAGTCGCCTGAGGAAGGTATTGGCATTCCAGTTGATCTTAACGGCTTCAGCGAAGGTTTTTCGAAACTGCCGTGAACCTAATTGACCCGTTGGTGCAGTGTTGGCCATTCGAGTCTACACAAATTTGCAATTCCCGCTTTACGGCTCTATTCATCCACACGAGCAATAGACCTAAAATTGCTGTGGATAAGGAATTCCCATGACACAAGTACCTGCTGATTTGGCACCTCCAGCGTTAATCGAAACATTCGATTGTTCGAGCGATGCCGTTGAGCGTATTTTGAAAAATACGCTTAACAACACCGATGATGGCGAACTCTATCTGGAATATAGCCAGTCTGAAGGTTTGGTGTTTGATAATGGCAAATTGAAATCAGGCACTTTTGATACCCATCAGGGATTTGGCCTTCGTGCGGTTGCGGGAGAAGCTGCCGCCTATGCCCATGCGGGGGAAATGACGGAATCAGCGCTCAAACGTGCATCGGACGCGGTTAAAAGCATTGCCAGCGGACATTCGGGCACCTATGCGGCCGCCCCTCGACGCACTAATACCCGGCTTTACGGGCCGGAAAATCCGATTGGCGCACCGTCTTTTGAGGATAAAGTTAAGCTGCTGCAGGATATTGACGCCTATGCGCGCGACAAGGGCGAAAAAGTTCGTCAGGTCAGCGTATCCATTGCCGGTTCATGGCAGGTTGTCGAAATTATCCGCGCCGATGGAGAGATTGCCCGCGATGTACGCCCCCTGGTACGGCTCAATGTTTCAATTGTGGTCGGCGAAGGCGAGCGGCAGGAAACCGGCTCCAGCGGCATTGGCGGACGCACCGGGTTTGGTGAATTTATTACCGAAACATCATGGAAAGCCTGCGCCGATGAGGCGCTTCGCCAGGCAATGGTCAATCTGCAATCCGTGCCGGCTCCGGCGGGCACTTTCGATGTGGTTTTGGGTGCGGGCTGGCCTGGCGTAATGCTGCATGAGGCCGTTGGCCACGGACTTGAGGGTGATTTTAACCGCAAGGGCACATCGGCATTTGCCGGCCTGATGGGCGAACAGGTTGCCGCCAAGGGCGTGACCGTGGTTGATGATGGCACGATTGCGGCACGACGCGGTTCTCTCACTATTGATGATGAGGGCACGCCAACGGAAAACACCGTATTAATTGAGGACGGCATTCTGGTTGGTTATATGCAGGACCGGCAAAATGCCCGCCTTATGGGTATGCAACCGACCGGCAATGGTCGTCGTCAATCCTATGCCCATATCCCGATGCCGCGTATGACCAACACCTATATGCTGGGTGGCGACATGGAAAAGGACGAGATCATCTCATCGGTTAAGGATGGCATCTATGCTGTATCCTTTGGCGGCGGTCAGGTGGACATTACCTCCGGCAAATATGTGTTTGGTTGTACCGAGGCCTACCGGATTGAAAATGGCAAGGTCGGCGCACCACTCAAAGGCGCAATGATGATCGGCAATGGCCCGGCAGATATGAAGCGGGTGCGGATGCTTGGCAATGATATGGCGCTTGATCCGGGCATTGGCATGTGTGGCAAAAACGGCCAGGGCGTGCCGGTTGGCGTGGGGCAACCCACGGTGCGTATTGACGGCATTACCATTGGCGGCACGAGCGCTTAGAGCGGCCTGACTGCTTCCATGTTAACATGAAAGGCGCCATTTTTGCCCGTCTCACCAAACTACCACCCCGACACGCCCTATCGCCAATTGCCGGATCGTTCGGTTCTGGTTGACAAAGACGATGAAAGCAAGGGCGCACCGTTTTTCGACCCCGTCGAGGTGGCCAATTTTCCTGAAACCATATTGAGGTTCAGAAATTCCCGCCATGATGCAAGCGTCGGGCTGGACGGATTAACCGAAACGGAATGGCTCAGTCATTTTGGTCGTTTCAAACCATTGCCGGGTAACCTCCCCTACCCCCATTGCATGCGCTATCACGGCCACCAATTTCGCCATTATAACCCTGGCTTGGGTGATGGACGCGGATTTTTGTTTGCCCAATTGCGCGATGGTCGCGGTCGGCTGCTTGATCTTGCTACCAAAGGCAGCGGCGAGACCCCCTATTCGCGCGCCGGTGATGGGCGCTTAACACTCAAAGGCGGTGTGCGGGAAATTTTAGCCACTGAAATGCTCGAAGCGCTCGGGGTGAATACCTCCAAGACATTTTCCATTGTGGAGACCGGCGAGCATTTGCAGCGCAGTGATGAGCCGAGCCCGACCCGTTCGGCGGTAATGACGCGCCTCAGCCATTCGCATATTCGCTTTGGCACTTTTCAGATGTTGGCTGCAACCAATGAGGTGGCCTCGATGCAGAGGCTGGTCGATTATTGCATTGAACAATTTTACCCCGATGTCAGCGGCGCCACCGACGAAGAACGCGCTATTGGCCTGTTTGATGCCGTCATTATCAATGGCGCAAAACTGGCAGCCTCATGGATGGCCGCAGGCTTTGTGCACGGGGTATTGAACACCGACAATATGAACATAACCGGCGAGAGTTTTGATTATGGTCCCTGGCGGTTTACCGAATTTGCTGACCCTGAATTTACCGCCGCCTATTTCGACCAGCAGGGACTTTATGCCTATGGGAGACAGGCCGATAGCGTTGGCTGGAACCTCTCGCAACTGGGCAGCGCGCTAAGCAAAATCGCATCAGCTGAAAAACTCAGCCAGTCGATGGAAAAATTCCCAATTCATTATACCAAAGCTATGGTTGAGGCGTTTTTTGCCCGCCTTGGTATTCGTACAGATCAACCGGACAATGTTGAGAATGCCGAGTTCATCATGGATTTACTGCGCTGGATGCGGGAGCAAGAGGTGCCAATTGAACAATTCTTCTTCGATTGGTTTGGCGGTATTTTGAGCACAGTTCGCGCCAAGGCCAGCCCGATTGCAGAAAAATATCAGGGTGAAGAATGGCAGGCGCTTGAAGTGCAATTAAAGTCACATCCACCGGAGCGACCGGAGCGTTTGAGCCACGATTATTTTGCCCGCGAAAAACCCTGTACCATGTTGATTGATGAGGTTGAATTCATCTGGTCGCGCATTGATGAGGATGATGACTGGTCGGCGCTTGAGGCAAAAAATGCCGACATTGGCGTGATGCGCGACGCACTGGGACTGGGTGAGAAATGAATTTCTCCGCTTGGCCGAAATGATGAGGTGAGAGAGCAAGTTTGAAAATCTGCCATCCTCGCGGCTCGACAGGCTCACCATGAGGATGGGAAAAGCATCACCCATTTTCCCGTTCAACTGCTCGCCAACCAATATCGCGGCGGCAAAAGCCTTGCGGCCAGTCAATCCTATCAACCAGCTGATAGGCGCGGGCCTGCGCTTCGCCCACGTTTTTGCCCCGTGAAGTGATATTTAAAACCCGCCCGCCAATTGCCACCAGATTGCCATCCTGCAACGCAGTTCCCGCATGGAAAATCTGACAATTATCGCCATTTAAACCATCGGCACTCAAAATTACTGTCCCCTTGGCATAAGACCCCGGATAACCGATTGAGGCCATCACCACCGTTAGCGCCGGTTCAGGGTTAAGGACCACCTGTTGGGCGGCGAGGCTTGTATCAATTGTCGCCATCAGCAATGGCAACAGATCATTTTCCAACCGCATCATCAGCACCTGACATTCGGGATCGCCAAAGCGCACATTATATTCAATCAGTTTGGGGCCATCGTCATCGATCATCAATCCGGCATAAAGCACGCCTTTAAATGGCGCACCCATTTCGCGCATACCTTCAAGGGTGGGCAAGATAATCTCATCCATCACCTGGCGTTCGACCTTATCATCCACCACTGCTGCGGGTGAATAAGCCCCCATGCCACCGGTATTTGGGCCAGTATCGCCCTCACCTACCCGTTTATGATCTTGCGCTGCACCAAGCAAAAGCGCCGCCTCGCCATCGCAGAGATAAAACATTGAGGCCTCTTCGCCTTTCAAAAAATCCTCGATGATAATTTCCGCACCGGCATCGCCATATTCACCCTCAAAACAATCGTCGATAGCGTTCGAGGCCTCCAGCACCGTTTGGGCAATGATGACCCCCTTGCCGGCTGCCAGCCCGTCGGCCTTGATCACCACCGGCATTGAATGATTTCGCACATAGGCCTTGGCCTTTGGTGCATTGTTGAAATGCTGATATTGGGCGGTTGGAATGTTTTTACGATCACACAATTCCTTGGTGAAGGTTTTGGAGCCTTCAAGTGCTGCTGCTTTTGTCGAGGGTCCAAATGCGGCAATGCCTGCCTTTTCCAGATCATCTACCAGACCGTTCACCAATGGCACTTCCGGCCCAACCACCACCAGCTTCACATTCTGTTTTTGGCAAAACTGAATAATGACGGCATGATCACCCACATCCAAATCAACGCAATTGGCTACATTGGCAATGCCGGCATTGCCCGGCGCGCAATAGAGCTTATCCAGCAAAGGGGATTGGGCAATTTTCCAGGCCAGCGCATGTTCGCGCCCGCCGGAACCAATGAGAAGAACATTCATATCCATACCTCTTTGCAATTCCGCGCCGAAGATTCTTACGGGAATCAGTTTTCTATGCCTTCATAGCGGCTTGTGGAATAATTGCCATCTATGTAAACAAACCGGATGATACTGATTGATGCCATTTCCGAGCCTGAAAAAGCCCTGGCCAGTGCCGCAGCAAAACTTGAAGTGGGTGGGCTTGTGGCGCTGCCAACCGAGACCGTTTACGGCCTTGCGGCAGATGCCACCAATGGCGAAGCGGTGGCGCGGATTTTTGCCGCCAAGGGACGCCCGCAATTTAATCCGTTGATTTGCCATGTGAGCGACCTGGAAATGGCCAAGCGCTGCGGCGAATTTTCTCCAATGGCGGAAAAGCTGGCGGAGAAATTCTGGCCCGGGCCGCTGACGATTGTTGTACCCCTTAAAGCCAATTGCAGCATTCACCCGCTGGTCAGTGCCGGACTTGAAACGATTGCGCTTCGCTGTCCGCGCGGCATTGTTGGCCAAATTGCAGATAAATTACAGCGCCCGATTGCCGCCCCCAGCGCTAATACATCCGGCACCATCAGCCCGACCGCCGCGCAACATGTTGTGGATGATCTGGGGGCAAAAGTGGATCTCATCATTGATGGTGCTGCTTGCTCTGTCGGACTTGAATCGACCATTGTAAAACCATTGAATAACACGCTTTTACTGCTACGGTCTGGCAGTATAACGGCCGAAGAACTAGCGGAATTTTCAGGCAGGCCAGTTGAGCGCCCGCAATCAGATGCAGCCATTGAAGCACCGGGCATGATGGTCTCGCATTATGCGCCCAAAACACCGATGAGGCTCAATGCGCAAAGGGTTGAACAAGATGAGGCATTATTGGCCTTCGGACCTGGGCCAATTGAAAACGCCGGTGCGGCGCGCTTGCAGCTCAACCTCAGTCCCAACGGTGATCTGATCGAGGCCGCCAGCAATCTCTACGATTATATGAAGCAGTTGGACAAAGAAGGTGCCTGCACAATTGCCGTGCAGCCCATCCCGCAGACCGGGCTTGGGGAGGCAATCAATGACCGGCTTTCCCGAGCGGCTGCGCCAAAGGACGAAGACCATGAATAAAACCCTGCCGGAAGATTTAATTGCGCGCTTTAGCCAGATCGTCGGGGCGGAATATGCGCTCACCAGCAATGCTGACAAACAGGCCTTTGAAGAAGAAAATCGCGGTATTTATGAAAGCCGCACGCCCTTGGTGCTGCGCCCGGCCAACTCTGAACAGGTCTCGCAGATTATGTCGCTCGCCCATGAAAGTGTCACGTCAATTGTACCGCAAGGCGGCAATACTGGCCATGTGGGTGGCTCGGTCGCCAATCCAGATAAATGCGAAGTTATCGTATCGCTCTCACGTATGAACAATATTCGTGAGGTCGACCCGCACGGCAACACGATGATTGTTGAGGCAGGCGTTATCCTGCAAAGTGCACAGGCCGAGGCGGATAAATGCGACCGGCTCTTTCCGCTTTCGCTTGGGGCACAGGGCACCTGCCAGATCGGTGGCAATCTTTCCACCAATGCGGGCGGTACCGGGGTTCTGGCCTATGGCAATACCCGCGATCTGGTTCTTGGGATGGAGGTTGTGCTGCCAACGGGCGAAATCTGGCAGGGATTGCGAAAACTGCGCAAGGACAATACCGGCTATGATCTAAAAGACCTGTTCATTGGTGCTGAAGGTACGCTGGGCATTATCACTGCCGCCGTATTAAAACTGTTTCCAAAACCGCGTGGGCGTGAGGTTGCCTATGCGGGGCTTGCCTCGCCTGAAAAAGCTCTGCAATTGTTCAACCATATGCGCGAGAATGCCGGCAACAGCCTGACCGGATTTGAACTGATGCCGCGCATCGGGGTGGAATTTGTAATCCGCAATATTCCTAACATGCGCGACCCGCTGGAAAAGCCGCATCCCTGGTATGCACTGATTGAGATTTCTTCCGCGCGTTCTGTCGATGATGCCTGCAGCCTTATGGAAGACGCACTTGCAGGCGCATATGATGCGGAAATTGTGCTTGATGCGGCGCTTGCCAATTCTCTGGCGCAGCAAAATGACTTCTGGCAGATGCGCGAGACCATGTCGCACGCGCAAAAGCCTGAGGGCGGTTCGATCAAACACGATATTTCGGTTGCCATTGCAGATGTGCCTGCATTTCTAGCCAAGGCCGAGATTATCATCAAATCTATGATTGAGGACGCGCGCATTGTTGCCTTTGGTCATTTGGGCGATGGCAATATCCATTATAATATCTCGCAACCGGAAAATGGCGACCGCGAGGCATTCATGGCAAACCGAATAGAGGTGAACGCGGCCATTCACGCCTTGGTGCGCAAATTCAACGGTTCTATTTCTGCCGAACACGGTATCGGGCTGATGAAGCGCGATGAGATGGCGCGCAGCAAACCGGCGATCGAGATTGAGTTGATGAAGCGCATCAAATCCAGCTTCGACCCGAAGGGCATTATGAACCCCGGCAAGGTTATATAGGTCAACCTTCCCCCGTTAACCCGTTGACAATAGTCATTACCAATTCCTTACAGGGGTTGATAGTTTGATAACCTTGTTCAAACTCAACATTTCTTAACCACTATTCTTAAGCGTAAATCGACCCTCCTCCCCTATAGTGACTGTCAAGATGAGGCCAAAACAGGCCCGCAGGAGAACCGGAAAATATCGGTCTTCTACAGTAACGGAGAGGCACTATGAACACGCAATCTATCGCAGCGGTAAAACCCGTCTGGGCAGAAAACCCCATGCGTCTTGACCCATTTCTATTACCGCAACAGGTTAGCTATCCGCGCCGCGAGGCCAGTTTAGATGAAATTTCATTCATCGTGAATATTGAAGGCGCGGTTATGAAACGCCAGCTTAATTGCGGTTTGCCGCTTTCAATGGCGCTGCCAGCCAAAGCCTTTCGCGGCGTGGCTGCACGTGCCTTTGAAGGCGACGATGGCAAAACGACCGTAACACTTGAGCTTTTGCATACCGATGAAGCAATGTCCGTGCCTTTGCTGGTATCTGACAATATGGATGATGTGGCTGCCGACTGGCATTCATGGAGCCGCACCTTGCGCATTCCCATGCTGATGGTGGATTCAAGCGGCAATGCAACAACCGTGCAAAACACGCTCGGCCTGTTGAAAGTTGAGGAACCTTCACCGCGTCGTCGTCGCCATAATGCGGTCAAACGCCGCCCGCGCTTTTTGATGCGCCGTAAAACCGGCACGGTTGGTGATGTTGTTGTGCTGACCGCAGACGAAATTATCGCCAGGAACTAAAAGGCTCTTTGCTTTTCCGTCCAGCCATCCGGCTGGTCGTCCGTTCACGAGCTTGCGCTTTGTTTTCCTAACTCACGGCTATTCCTCGCTTCGCTCGGGCCTCCGTGTGGGCGCCAGTATGCTGGCGGCTCGCTGGTCAGCTCACTATGCGGTGAGTTTTCTGGTTCACGGGTTTCGCATTATTTTTGATTTCCGCTCAACCATCCGGTTTCGCGTCCGTTCGCGGGCTTGCACATTGCCTCCAAATCGTTCGCTTGCACGAGAACACGTGCGCTCTCTAGACGCAATGCTTGTCCTGCCACGGAGGGGATTTTGAACCTATAATAAGGTTTCGACAATCGTTGCCAATAATCCACCAAAGATGATCCAACCAAAATGGCTGTTTGACTTGAACAGTTTCAAACACTGGTCGGCAACATCAATATCAAGCACCTTGATTTGCCAACCCATATGGACCGCGCCTATTGCCAGGCCCAAATAGGCAGGCCAGCCCATTCCTGCCGCATAAAAACTTGCCAAAAACAGCGCGATTGCACCACCATAAAGCAGAACCAGCGCCGGTTTGGTATTTTCAGCAAACAGCCTTGCGGTTGAGCGCACGCCGACCAATGCGTCATCCTCCTTGTCCTGATGGGCATAGAGCGTGTCATAGCCAATGACCCAAAGGATAGAGCCCGCATAGAGAAACAAAGGTGACCAGCTCAACGCGCCCATCATGGCGGCCCAGCCCATCAGCGCGCCCCAGGAAAAGGCAAGCCCCAAAACCAGTTGCGGCCAGTCGGTCACCCGTTTTGCAAAGGGATAAATCGCCACAATAATAAGCGATGCAAGCCCCAAAAATACCGAGAACCAGTTAAACGACAAAAGAACCAGGGCGCCAATGCCCGCCTGCAAGATCATAAATATCTTTGCCTTCCGGCCGCTCACCCGCCCGGAAGGAATGGGCCGCGAGGCGGTGCGGGCGACTTTTGCATCAATATCCTTGTCGACCAGATCATTATAGGTGCAGCCTGCCCCGCGCATGACAATCGCGCCGATTAAAAACAACAAAAGATAAATGGCAAAAACCACCAGAATAACCGGCGGGCCGATCAGTGGATCAGGATCAGCCAGATTGACATTTATACGAACATTGACCGCAAGCGCCAGTGACCACCAGCAGGGCCATAGCAGCAACCACCAGCCGATGGGGCGATCCCAGCGGGCAAGTTGCGCATAGGGCCAAAGCCCCACGGGCAAGAGGCGGTAAACCCAATTATTAGATGGCGCATCGGCGACCCGCTGATTTTCAGAAATGTTCATGCGGCTTCATGTGGCGCGAAGTTCGGCGCGGGTCAAGAGAAGTTGATAAATGTATCCACCTTCATCTTGAACCTCATAAGTCTCCAAATGACTATAGGGAGCCGAACAATCCCTTCCAAATTACTTTTACGTAAGATGTCGACATTTGACATTAAAGCAATTAAACATTTGACGAAATGCCAATGCGGGTTAAACCCCACGGCAACAAAACAAAATTGTTGCAGGCTGTTACTGCAAATATTTGTCACGGGAGAGACAATACATGTACCGCGCGCCAGTATCTGAAATCGCCCATACGCTCAAACAGACCGTTGGCTTAAACAAAGCCATTGATGAGGGCAGGTTTGAAGATTTGAGCGATGATCTGGTCGATGCGATATTAGAAGAGGCCGGGCGTTTTGCCTCGGATGAAATTGCCCCGCTTGCGCGCATTGGCGATGAGGAAGGTACACCGCTTTCTGATGGCAAGATCACCATGCCGACCGGCTGGAAAAAGCTCTATGATGACTGGGTGGAAGGTGGCTGGCCAGCGCTCAGCGGGCCAACGGATTTCGGCGGTCAGGGCCTGCCAACCATGTTGTCGGTTGCCACCGTGGAAATGTGGAATTCGGGGTCGCTGGCATTTGGCATCGGCCCTACGCTTACCTGCGGTGCGGTCGAAGCAATCCATGCCCACGCATCGGAGGAACTGCAGGAAATTTACCTCGACAAGCTGGTATCGGGCGAATGGATGGGCACCATGAACCTGACTGAACCGCATGCGGGCTCTGACCTTGGCACCCTGCGCACAAGGGCGGAAGCCGTGGGCAATGGCTCTTACAAAATTTTTGGCCAGAAAATATTCATCACCTATGGCGAACATGATTTAACTGAAAATATCATCCATCTGGTGCTGGCCCGCCTGCCCGATGCACCGGAGGGCTTTCGTGGATTGTCGCTGTTTCTGGTGCCCAAACATTTGGTCAATGAGGACGGCAGCGTCGGCGCCCGCAATGATGTTTTTTGTTCCAGTATCGAGCATAAAATGGGCATTCATGCCTCGCCCACCTGCACCATGATTTATGGTGACGGGTTTGAGGGCTGTGACCCCGGCGCTATAGGCTGGCTGATCGGTGAGGAAAACCGCGGCCTCAACTGCATGTTCACGATGATGAATAATGCCCGCCTGCTGGTTGGCATTCAGGGCGTTGCGGTGGCTGAAAATGCCTATCAACAGGCGCTTGCCTATGCCAATGAGCGCACACAGGGGAAATCGCCAAGCTATGATGGCCCCGGCATGGCGCCGATTATCCACCACCGCGATGTGCAGCGCAATCTATTGACCATGAAGGCGCTCACCAATGCATCACGGGCGATCAATTATGCCTGCGCCCACGCGATTGATTTAAGCCAGCAGGATGACGGGGGAAAATGGCGCGACCGGGCCAATATTCTAACGCCGCTGGCCAAAGCCTTTCCAACCGATATTGGTGTTGAGGTTGCCTCACTTGGTATTCAAATACATGGCGGTATGGGTTTTATTGAAGAAACCGGTGCGGCCCAATTGTTGCGCGATGCCCGCATTGCCCCGATTTATGAGGGCACCAATGGCATTCAGGCGATTGATCTTGTAACCCGCAAATTGCCGCTTGCCGGTGGCGAAGCGATTGCAGACTATATTGGTGAATTGCGTGAAATTGCCGATAATGTGAGGGCCAGCAACCGGACGGAATTTGGCGATGCGGCAGAGCAAATCTCCACCGCGCTGGATGATCTTGATGCTTGCAAGGACTGGCTTCTGGCACAGTTGGCAAGCAAATCGGAGGACAAAGCGCTGGCTGGTGCCACACCATTTTTACGGCTGATGGGCCTTGCGGCCAGTGGTGCCTACCTTGCCAAATCGGCATTACTATCCGATGCGGATAATGATTTTGGCCGCACGGCGCTGGCGCGGTTTTTTGCCGAAAACATGCTGGGCGAGACCATCGGATTGCGCGCAACGATTATGGGCGGCTCAGAAAGCCTGATTGCGGCGGCGGCCAGTGCTCTTATTACTGAATAATTTAACAGGAATTTACAATGAGCGACCACATAGATATTTCCCGCGATGGCGCGGTTCAAATTATCCGCATGAACCGACCGGACAAGAAAAATGCACTGACCCGCGATATGTATAAGGCGATGGCCGATGCGCTGGTATCAGGCGACAAGGACGGGGACATTCGCTGCCACCTGTTTCTTGGTCTGCCCGATGTATTTACCGCAGGCAACGACATTGCAGATTTTATGATGGCCGCCCAGGGTGGTGCCGGCACGGGCGCGGAAGTGCAGGCATTTTTGCGCGCCATTATCACCGTTAGCAAGCCAATGCTGGCAGGCGTTGACGGAATGGCCATCGGGGTTGGCTCCACCATGCTACTTCATTGCGATATGGTGCTGGCTTCCAAAAATGCGCGGTTTAAAACCCCGTTTCTCGACCTTGGCCTGCTACCGGAGGCAGGTTCCACCCTCATCGGCCCGCGCGCGATGGGCTACAAAGCGGCCTTTTCGCTGTTGGCGATGGGTGAAGAACTTGGCCCAGATGATGCAAAAGATG
>JALSIJ010000067.1 GCA_026981655.1 Rhizobiaceae bacterium
TCAATGCTTTGGCCGCATGAGCCTAGAGCACTTTCGCGGGTACCTGAATCGCACCAGCGCTCTAACTATTTGTTTCTACGCACTTCTTATCCGAAAACCGGCTGCCACTTTTCGGGAATCGCTCTGTTTTTTTCGCTCACGGCAATTTGGCGCTACGCACCAGCCTTCGCAGGACCGATGCCAAACTGGCCGCTGCAATTGAAGCCAGCATCCACCATGGCACTCAGCGAGAAAACCACTCCTGCGTTAACAATGACGGCATTCGAAGAGATATTCCTACCACTGACAACAAATTGTTGGCCGTTTGCAAATCTGCTTGCCGAATTATTTCTATTGTTGAATGTACGTCGCCAACCGATTGTTCCATTTGATGTGTCGGAATCAACTGAAGCATTTGGGTTGTATGATCTGGCCAGCCATGTCGCCGCATTTGCTAGCCCACTTGCGGTGGCATTTCTAACGCAGTTCAGTGGTAGCCGAAGAATTGGAATTATTCCAATAATATTGTTTCTGGTATGGTTATTCTAAGAAGGGTAGGCGGCAGGCAAGAGCTATAGTGCTGAGCGTTATCGCAGTGTTCTAACCAAATATGCAAGTACAAATTGGTGGTACGCCCTAGGGGAATCGAACCCCTCTTTCCAGGTTGAAAACCTGGCGTCCTAACCGATAGACGAAGGGCGCACAATGAGCCGCGTTATAGAGACGAATGATCTTCGCCGCAACCCCGATTTAAAAGCAATTTCAAAAAAATCGCTTGGCCTCAACAAGCTGGAAAATCAGCCCCTGCAATTTAACCCTTAACCCCGTTTGGCAACCCTTTTTCCACGGCGGCAACGCCAGTTCCAATCGCGCTTCGAGCCGATGTCAATATGAACAGATTTGGTGTGGCAATAGGTGCCGACGCCACCCCGCCCGGGAATTGAGCGCAGATATTTTGCCAGCGCCCATTTTGAAACACCGGTAACCTGGATATCAGCTGCTTTGCAGTAAATGTGCATTGAGTTTCTCGCACCGCGTGCGCGCCGATTGGCTGATGGGCTGCGGTAACCAGAAGTTACAATGGGCACACGTCCATAACGTCGCTGAACCTGCTTGATAATGCGTACCAGACCCGGTCTTAAACATGCGACCTGCACACCGGGGCGCTGTATGCGCAATCCATTGGGTGATGTGCGGGCAAGCCCTCCGATCGATGCCATGCGTACAGAGTTGTCATATCCTTCGCTTGCCCCTTCCTTGGCATCGTAAATGCCAAATAGTCCAAGCTTGCGAACACCTGGCAATACGCCCTTGGAAACCGGCCGGAAAACAGCAACTTTTCTTTTGTCAACTTTTTGCGGTTTTGTTTTAATGCTGCCCGTAATCGTACGTTTTGGCCGAAGTGTTTTATTGGAATTAAACAAGGACGCAAAAAACCCGCCGCCCGATTTCTTTTTTGGTGGAGCAGTTGACGCAACAACCGGCGCAACAGATGTACTTATACTGGTATTCTGTTTTTGGATATTCCCATTTGCCTGGGCAACGGTTTCGGCTTTTTGAGCCGCAATGCTCGCAGTGCCCGATGCCGCCAGGGCAAGTTGCGGTGGGTCGCCGGCTAATCCTGGCCGTTTAACCGGGATTGTAACACCTGACGCAGCTACACTCGGTTCAATCGGCTGTCCGGTACTATCGGATGCCACATCAGTCGATGAGGCAACATCAGAACCTTGCGGCGCAAGCGCAAGTTGGGTGTTGAGTGCAGGCGAGGGAGTACCGGCTATTGGTGTTAGTGCCGTTGCAACACAGCCGGACAATACCATGCCAACCGCAATGGTCGATACCGCCCTGGCGATCCCAGATTTGCTAATTCCAGATACACCGCTGGATTGAAGGTAAGAGTAGCCCCGAAACACACTTTACTCCTTGGATCGCGCAATAAAATTTGCACGAATCATCCGAGATTAAAATTAATTAACCATTCTATTGCGCAACAAAATGAACGAATGGTTTCATTTGTTCGAAACAAGACCATTATTCAAAATTAATAGAAAACTCGCGAAAAATTAAACGCGAAATTCCTGACCATGTACAACCGGAAAAATAAACCTGTTCGAATTAACGTATTGAATTAAATCAGGTTTTCAGTGCCCGAATACAATGTTCTCCCCACAGTGATTTAGTAGGCGTGAATTTAGGCAGGAAAAAGGCCAAACTTATACAATTTCGCCACAATTGCCGGTTGGCTGATTTCAGCTTACCATTCCCCGATATTTTCCATTGAACTCCAGGGCTCTTTTTGAGGTAGAGCATCACCTTCCTGCAAGATTTCGATAGAAATATTGTCAGGCGAGCGGACAAATGCCATTCGCCCATCGCGGGGAGGGCGGTTAATAACAACCCCATTGTCCATCAGGTTTTGGCAATATTCATATATGTCGTCGACCTTATAGGCCAGATGTCCGAAATTTCTTCCACCATCATAGTCTTCGCTATCCCAATTATAAGTTAATTCAAGTTCAGGAGCACGTTCATTGACGGCCCGCTCTTTATCTCCGTCTGCGGCCAGAAATACCAGAGTAAACCGCCCCTTCTCATGGTCAATTCTGCGGGTTTCAATCAGGCCCATTTTTTTTATGTAAAAATCAAGAGAATCCTCAAGATTATTGACCCGTACCATCGTATGTAAAAAACGCATATGTTGTTCCTATCATTATTAAGGCAGGTCTGCAGGGTATGATTATTGAGAGCAATGACCGAGCAGATTATAGAGAAAATAGTCACGAAATTGTAATTAGCAGAATATCATGGGGCAGTTTATCCCCAAAGTGTAAAATTGCTTTTCTTTAGGCAAAATTTTCTAACGAAAAGGCTTGCAGGTTAACCGAGCAGTAATGCTATGCTGCAGACGAATCAATTTGGACAACGAATTGTAAGTTTTTGGGGATCTGCGTAAAATTGCGGCGCGTTGAGGGGTTAGTGTAATGGGGGAAAAGTTCTCTCCGGATGTAAAAGTTCAATCAAAACAGGAAAACCCGGGTAATGATCTGGATAATTCTGTTGATGTGGTAGTGGTCGCTGGTGCGATCAAATGGTTTGATGTGGCCAAAGGTTTTGGCTTCATTGTGCCAGATGGTGATTTGCCGGATGTTCTATTGCATGTGGCTTGTTTAAGACAGGACGGGTTTCAAACCGCATATGAAGGTGCGCGTGTTGTTTGTGAAGTTGTTTCACGAGAAACAGGCCTTCAGGCATTCCGTGTTTTGTCGATGGACGATTCTACGGCTGTTCATCCATCACAACTTGCGCCGGCGCGCACTCATGTTGATGTTAAACCAACCAGTGAAATGGTCCGCGCCGAAGTGAAGTGGTTTAACCGAACCAAGGGGTATGGGTTTCTGACCACTAATGACAATTCAGAAGACATATTCATTCACATGGAAACGCTTCGTCGGTATGGCTTAACTGAATTGCGTCCGGGTCAGTTTGTAATGGTCCGGTTTGGCAAGGGTGAAAAAGGTTTGATGGCCGCAGAAATTCATCCAGATGGCGGCGGCACGATGCCCGTGTCCCACTAGCCGAAGAGACTTCATTTGCTCTAATTGGCTTTCTAGACCCGACTTTTTGCCGGGTCTTTTTTTGACGTATAAGTCAGGCGCGGATTAAACTTCAATTTTAATTGTGCTTTCCCGGCTTGTTAGATGCGCTGTGTTGTATAATTATGCGATTGGATGATCCGGTTAGCTTTGAGCGCTTCAATGATAAATTTCTTCCCCAAAATTCCTATCCGCTGGGTATTTGCCTCCATGCTATTTCTGGCTATGGTGTTGTTTCCACCGATACACTTATCGCATTCATATGCCGGAACATTTGATGCCGGTTTATTATCGCCTTTGGTGGCAACCACACCTAAAGGAACATTCACCTATAATATAGAATTGGCTGTCTCCAGCGAGCAGCGAAGGCGTGGATTGATGTTTCGTCGTGTAATGCCGAAAGATTATGGGATGTTATTTGATTTCGACCGCACCCAAAAAGTTGCGATGTGGATGAAAAATACCTACTTGTCGCTAGATATGATTTTTATGCGGGCTGATGGAACCATTGCGCATATCGTTGAAAACACAACGCCACATTCACTGGCAACAATTTCCAGCAGATTTCCGGTTCGATATGTGTTGGAGCTCAATGCAGGCGAGGCATCGCGCACAGGCATGCGCTCCGGCCAGATAATGAAACATTCAATATTCCTGAAGCCAGGTGGGTAGAAGCGGCTAATTCAGCCAATTGAAACCATCAGGCATAATTGCGAAATTTTGGGCTTGTGTTTAAGCCGGAAACTGGTATTACGACCCCAGTTTTTCGAGTTCATGACTTGAAG
>JALSIJ010000068.1 GCA_026981655.1 Rhizobiaceae bacterium
GTTTTGATTGTACACGTCACCTAAAGCATATCGCATTCAATTGTACTCATCCGATATGCTCTATCTCGTTGTTGTCGCATGTATTCATTCCCAAAACTAGAGCACTTCCGGCCATGTTAGAATCAAAAAACGGTTTACGAGATTGGTTTCTTCTGATTCAAGGTATCAGGAGGAATTATTATGGCTTTATCTCAAGACTTACGGCTTCGTATTGTTGATTTGGTTGCGTCTGGTATTTCACGACGGGAAGCCGCGCGGCGGTTTAAAGTAAGCGCCAGTTCGGCTGTCCGATTTGTCAAACAGGCTGCGGATATGGGCCATGTTAAGGTTAAAAAGCCCAAGAAACGCAAGAGTAAGCTTGATCCGTTTCGCGCCGATATTGTTGGCTGGATTGGCGAACAGCCTGATCTGACTTTGGCCGAATTGTGCACCCGCCTCGATAAAGAACATGGCCTGCGGGTTGGTTCTTCAACCCTGGATGACTGGCTGCGCGCCAATCAGATCACCTTTAAAAAAAACGGCTCACGCCAGTGAACAGAAACGAGCAGATGTACGTGCTGCCCGTGAGCGCTGGCGCAAACGTCAGGACTGGCTGAAACGCCATCTGCACAAGCTGGGAAAGATCGTATTTATTGATGAAACCGGGCTAAACACAAAGATGGCACGGCTTCGCGGGCGCTCCGCAAAAGGCCAGCGGTTGGTCGCTTCAATCCCCCATGGCCATTGGAAAACCATGACTTTCATTGCAGGCTTGCGCCATGATGGCATGACAGCACCATGGGTGCTGGACGGCCCTATGGATGGCGACGCATTCATCACCTACATCAAAACACAACTCGCCCCGACCCTGCAAAAAGGCGATGTTGTTGTGTTGGATAATCTGCCTGCTCACAAGGTCGCCGCAGCCAAGGCGGCAATCAAAGAGCGTGGTGCATGGATGTTGTTTTTGCCACCTTATTCACCAGACTTCAATCCAATCGAAATGGCCTTTTCAAAGCTCAAAGCTCACATGAAGCGATTGGCACTGAGAACCGTAGAAGACCTGTGGAAAGGTGTCGGGAAAATCCTCGAACTGTTCTCAAAACAAGAATGCTCTAACTTCTTCGACGCAAGTGGTTATGGACCAGACTAAACCGAAAGTGCTCTAATTTCTGTATTTGGGTACCATGCTTTAGACTACGTCATGTTTACATGGAAGCGTCTAGTCGACAGTTCACACAATCATCTCGTCGTAATCACTCACCAGCAGATGAACGGGCGCTTCGTCTTCTTCAATTCTGGAAAATCGGCTTATTGGCTCTGCAAACACATTATCAGTTTGATCATCATTGACCGTTGAAACTTCGCCTATAAGCACATCATCTTCCTCGGCCCAAAATGCGTGCCATACACCTGGTAATAATGTAACGCTTTCACCTGGATCAAGCTTCAATAAGTCACCAGGAGAGAGTTTTCGCTCTACGCCATCACAGGGCAAAGAGACCGAAGCATGACGATCAATGCCGCCATCACTATCAGACATAAATAATTCTAAAACCAGCTTGCCGCCACCGCGATTGATAATATCTTCGGCCTTGATGTTATGACGATGCATCGGGGACATCTGATCCTTTCGGGAAATCATAATCTTTTCGGCATAGAGCATGCCTCGCCCTCTAGTCAGGTCAGCGGCAAATCCATTTCTAACCGTAAACAAAAAAAGACCCAGCTCATCGAACTTTCCCTTACCATAATCGGTAATATCCCAACCCAGTCTGGCGGCGATAATTCCCTCAGGTTTTTTTGAAATCAGTTCTGATGGCGACCAATATGAGAATGGTGGCAAAATATAGCCAAAAGAACGAATGAACGCATCTGATTGCCGAATAATTTCGTTTATCTGCGAGCGCTTCATGTCATAAATCCCCTATTGGTTTGATTAAAACAAATAGGAAGGTACAACCTAACCAGCAAAGGCTGCAACAGAATTTCCGGCGATCTTTGCGAGCGCTTGTTCAGCAAATGCTTCACGTTCCGAGTGCTCAATCCAACCACCGCCCAAAATTCTGGAGCTTTGGGTGTCGTCTTCATAAAAAACACAGGCTTGGCCCGGAGCAACGCCATCCTCGCCATTTGCAAGCTCAACGCAAACCTGCCCATTCGATAAGCTCAACACACCGGGCTTTGGCGCTCTGGTTGAACGCACACGCGCATGAATATCCAAACCATCAGCAATCGCATCTTTGAGCGACGTTGAACCGATCCAGTTCACATCACGCAAGTATAATTTATGGGTCGCCAACGCCTCCTTTGGCCCGACAATAACCCGCGCATTTTCTGCATCCAGATGCACCACATAGAGCGGCTCACCGACAGCAACACCGATGCCGCGGCGTTGGCCTATGGTGAAATTAATAATACCTTTGTGCTCGCCCAATTCACGACCATCCAAATGAACGATCTTGCCCGGTGTCGCCGCTTCCGGTTTTAGCTTGGAAATCACATCCGAGTACCGGCCATGGGGAACAAAGCAAATGTCTTGGCTATCACTCTTTTCTGCAACCGACAGACCCATATTGCGAGCAAGCTCACGGGTTTCCGCCTTTGGACGGTCGCCCAAAGGAAACCGCAAAAAATCCAACTGTTCCTGAGTGGTGGTAAACAAGAAATAGCTCTGATCACGTTCCTCATCAACAGGTCTGAATAACGCCCGCTGATTTCCAGCCAGACGGGAGGATACATAGTGTCCGGTAGCCAGTGCTGCTGCACCAAGCTCTTTTGCTGTTGCTAACAGATCAACAAATTTAACGGTCTGATTACAGGCAACACATGGAATTGGCGTTTCGCCATGAATATAGCTTTGGGCAAATGGGTCTATGACCGACTTTTGAAACTTCTCTTCGTAATTTAGCACGTAATGCGGAATACCCAATGTTTCAGCAACTCTCTTGGCATCGTGAATATCTTGCCCGGAACAGCAGGCACCTTTGCGATGCACAGCTTCGCCGTGATCATAGAGCTGCATGGTCATGCCAATAACATCATAACCTTCGGCCTTGAGCAAACCGGCAACAACGGACGAATCTACGCCACCCGACATTGCCACAACAATGCGTGTATCTTCTGGGCGTCCGGGAAGTTGCAGAGAGTTCAACATGATCAATAATTCAATTTTCTGGTTACAATAGTGGATATGGCACGGCGTGCCGGCTTCTACAAGACACAAGCGATCAACAGTGAGGTTTAGTAGCCGCTTTTGGTATCAACAAGATTTGTTAAAGAACCATTGGCCTCAAAAATTTCTATGCGTTGCGCAACATATGAAGCAAGCGCCGGCATACTACTTACCGCTGCAACATGGGGCGTTAGGATAGCATTTTCAATATCCCAAAGCGCGCTACTTTCTGAAAGCGGTTCCTGTTCAAAGACATCAAGTGACACCCCACCCAATATACCTTTTTGTAGTGCCTTTATAATATCTGCCTCAATTTGGCTACCACCACGGCCTGCATTGATAATTACCGGCTTAATTGCACCGTTTTGAGGTAATTTTTCAATGAGATCACGACCCAGTATTCCGGTTGTCTTATTCGTCAAAGGCAATAGGTTCACGATAATATCTGATTGGCATAGAAACTCATTAAAATCATTATCGCCGGCAAAAGTCGGAATGTTTTTAATGTTTTTCTTACTTCGGCTCCATCCAGAAACCCGAAACCCCATCATCTTCAACTTTAGCGCTGCATCTTTTCCCAATTCACCCAATCCCATCACGCCTACCCGCACTTCGGATGCGATAGGCTGGGCAAGCTCCTGCCAACTATGTTGCCTTTGATTTCTATCATAGGAGCGCTGTTGGCGAAGATGCATCAAACATTGGAGAACAACCCATTCGCTCATGCGGTCCCTCAAATCAGGATCAACAAAACGAACGATCGGTATGTTCTTAGGCAATTTTGTATCTTCGAAAATATGATCAACCCCAGCACCGGCGGAGAATATCACTTCAAGATTTGGCAGTGAAGCCAACAGACCGAGATCAGGCTTCCAGACAACTGCATATTTAACAGAAGAGCGATCAATGTTTTTGTTAACCCGCCAATTACAAATTTCCCTGCCCGACATTGCATTTGCAAAGCAATCAAAATCTGATGTGCTATCGAAATTTATATCAAGTAATAAACTCAACGGACTAGTATTCCCATTCAATCGTTAACGATACCGACTGGCGCGGTTTCTAAAGAAAAAGCGGCCGCCATCAATGCTCTGGTGTAGTCCGTTTGCGGGTCATCAAATATTTGTGCAGACGCTCCCTGTTCGACCACCTTACCATGGCGCATGACGATAACTTCATTGGCAAGTGC
>JALSIJ010000069.1 GCA_026981655.1 Rhizobiaceae bacterium
GCGGCGGCGCCGGTAGCCGGGTCTTCAAATACCCCGCCTGAAGCAAACGCATTGCGCACATGAAACATTTGATTGTTTTCTATATAAACCAACATGATGGTCACTAAATCATGATCTTTCATAAACACTCGACCGACCTGCAAATTATAAGTCATCGCTTTCAAATCATCGCGGTTTTGTAGAGCCAGTACATAATGATCGGCACCTGCGTAGATGTGCGCGGGCGCTATCCTCTCCTCAAGTTGGTTTTCGCTATAGCTGAACAAATCGAGCAGTGCTGCTGTCTCTAATTTATTCAAAGCGCGGCTAGTCGTTGGAGGGGACTGTAGTGCGGCATGAAACAACTCTCCGTTAAGTGCCCCCTCAACAGTGATGTTGGAATTATTCAATTGCAAATTAAATACACCCGCACCTTGATCTTCGGCCAATGCTGCGCCCAGCGCAATTGTCGCATGGCCACAAAATGGTACCTCGGTTTCGGGAGAAAAATACCTCACACGCCAGCTATCAGTTCCATCAATCTTTGTGGCAAAAACCGTTTCGGAATAACCGATTTCCTTTGCTGTGCTTTGCATGGATGCAGTTGCTGGTAATTCATCACACAAAATGACACCGGCGGGATTCCCGCCTTCGTCTCCATCCGAAAAAGCCGCCATTTTGTGGGTTTTCATGATTTACACCATTTCATTGATTAAAATATTTGGACAGAAGATAGAAGCCAGGGCTGGGAAATATTGTTCATCTTCCCCGGCACAGGAAAACTTTATTGGGTGACTTCTAAAACTTCCAGTTCCTGAAGGGCCGCTTCAATAATCCGTCCGCCCAAGTTGGATGAGGACGACACCATCGGGTTTACCTCAATATCCGGTTTTAATATCTCCTGCCCGGAATACTTCTTGCGATCACGGTCGTAACAGGCAAATGGAATATCGACCAATAGCCGGGTGTTTTTTAACCGAAACGAACCGCCCGGTGCGTAGCAGGCGGTGGAAGCGCTTCTTTTGTTGATATGGCCTATTATCTTGGCATTTCTTTTATTTTTGAGAATAACGGCCACCATTGTTGCCGCTGAATGGGTTCTGGGGCCGACCAGAACCGTAATTTTGCCCTTATAATCCGGGTTTCCATAGGATCTTGAGCGATAGGGTAATTTGTATTGTCCCCGCCGCTGCTTTACCCGGCGAAAAGTTCTCATGCTTTTAAAATGGGCTTTCTTTCTTTTTACCGACTTCCAGATAATCGGATCTTTTATTCTGCCTGCCGGGTTTTTCACCCGTAAATAGCGCGCGGGTCGATGTCCGGTTGCGAGAAAATAGGACAGAAACTTGCTGGCACTTAATATGCGCCCACCCGGATTGTCAGTCAGATCAATAATGACATGGGCGGGCTTGGCCGCGATAACTTTCCTCATGGTATTATTAATCAGCGTATCGAATTTCTTTCCACCAACGAATGAACCAATTTTCAGGAAATAAACATTCTTCTGTCCATTATAAAACAGGTAGGACTCAATCTCCTTATTGAAGTAGTCACGGTTAAAGTCTGTATTCTCATAATTAAAATTATTTTGCTTCAATACAATATTCGACAATATTGACTTCATTGCATAGACAAAACCCAATGAGGTCGCGATTCCAGAAAAACCTGTAAAGCTTTGATTTCTATTTACAATCTGATTTGAGTGATTTCGAAGCTTGACCTGCACATTTTCGTTGCCATTATAAAGGTAATTGCCCAAAAATAACGTATCAAGATAGGTGGAGCCATCAATCACATGGGTTTTGGGATCCAGGCAACCATCTTGCGATTGCAGGTTTTGCATAAACTCATTGATTTCGTCGCTGGTTCTATTGCCGACTTCCAAAATGACTTCAGAATTTGTCGATTTGCTATTATTGCCGACGACAATTCTTCCCTGTCGTGAAATCAAACTGGATGAAAAATATTTTGCCTGTTCAAATGTCGGGCGCTCATTTTTTGGTGATAAGACTATGCTGGTATGCTCGTCGCATACAGATGCAAGAATCTTTTGAATTTGGGTTATCGCATCGAGACGACTCATGCCTTCTGACAGATCGCCCCTCACCTTTTTCACTATCGCCTGAAACTCTTTCGGGCGCCGGTGGGTGTATAAATTGGGATGAAATTTCTTAAGCAGGCGAACCACTTGAGTGAGATCTGACATAACCTGCTTTTTACTAAAGCTCGACTTGTTCTCGCTCGCAAAAACGGGCTTTGTGAAACTCAGTATAACGGCGAGCAATGCCGGTAATGATAAATATCTCAATCAGAATCTCAGATAGTGGTTAAAAATACACCTTCAGCCTATCGGCAGTTGAAATCACGTGCAATTAAATAATTATATCAATTACAGCTCAAAAATGCGGGGCCCAAAGAGCGTGATATGGCATTGGCCCATCTGGCCTCATTCCGCCCCATATAGCGAACTCTTTACACCCAGATATCCATCCCAGGCGAACCAGTAACTTATGTGCCCAGGTACTCGCGATAATTTCGTACCATCGGGACCAATCAGTTCATTTTCCAAAACCACCCAGTCCTGTCCTAATGCGGAAATTTTATCGGTTTTGGCAGATTGCGTGAATTTCAGTTCTCCGCGTGCGTAAGCTCGCACCGTTCGGCTTTTCGCATCACCGATCAATACGACTTTGAGCGTGCCAACCTGATCATTTATCACCGAGACATTTTTAAATGCTGTGACCGGCCAGGCTTTTGCGGCACCAACATCTCTGATGCCAAAAACAAAATCTTTGCGTTTTATTTGGTTTTCATTGCGAACCACAGCCGGGAACATCAGATCAGGCGAAGCAAAATAGTCTTTGTAAACATTGCCGGAACTGTAATCTCTGCGATGTCCGGTATCGAGCGACAGAACTTTGGTTTTTGGGTTGGATTTTTTCCAATTGGCCCAGGTGGTGATTGTCACCGGGCGCAATTTTAGCTGAATACCACTGTTCACCAATGGTCCGGATACAGGCTCGCCGGTAAACTGGTTCCACAAGCTGTTGGTTTCGCGATCAAACATCAATTTATTGGAGCGATATAAAAACCCGGAAGAGCCAAAAACCAGGGGCTTGTCGCGGCCTTCTATCATGGTCTCAAACAAAATGCCCGCACCGCACAGGGTGCAATAGGCCAATGCCACTGGCACCCCGCCAATGGTTTCATTGAACATTTCATGCCAACCCATAATCCGTAGGGGATAGGCGCGAATATCACCATTGATGGCAACACCGAATACCAGATCGCTATCAATAAGATAGGTGGCCGCATCAGCATCTACCAGTTTTGGATTATCAAGTGAGGGAATGCCGTCAACCACGACGCCGCCCCAGGCTATTTCCTCAAGCCGGATTTTCATGTTCTCGGGTTTTGAACGCTCGCCGCCGAGAAATCTGTCAAACAGCGGGTCAATGCGGTTGAACATCCGGGTTTTTATTGAAGGGAAACTTGAATGCGGCTTAATTTCCGGGTGCTCCTCCTGCCACAACATCGCATCATGCCAGCCTTTGAGCGATTGCCCGGTCAGGGCATTGATGGCGCTCATGATCGGCTGGCTTGCGCCGCGATAGCGTGAGGCAAGAATGAGCATGGCAACAACATCCTTATTACCGCGTGCCACGAGCTTTTCGGTTGCGTCAACAAGCTCACCCGGCGAACCAAATACAATCGTATTGCCAAGTTCTTCGATCTCACCGTTAGTTAAGGGAGCAGCAATTGCAATGTTAATTGCCAGCAGGCTCATCACAATAAATGCTATAATTAATTTTGTTTTTCCAGCAATCCGTACCATCAACTCCACTCCCAATCATTGGAAGTAAAGAATACGGAATTTATATCCTGACGATAGGCTATCTCACCGCATTGTGAGAAGAGTTCAAAACACCCGTCTTAAAAACCGCGAGACCGCGTTGGTGACTTCGGCACTTTGACCGATACGAGACATAATCGCCCCGTGGGTATAACGACGACCGTCAAACAAGGTTACCCGCGCACCATTGCGGCGCAACTCGGCGGCAAAACCGCGCGAAAGGGTGCGGCGTCGATCGGTGATATTGCCACCTGAATGCATGATTAAAAATGGTGGCAGTTTTACTTTGCGACTGCGCAAATAGGTAACCGGAGACCAGCGGGCCCAGTTTTTTGGGTTGGTGCCGAATGCCATAGCATAAACCCTCGGCAAATCGCCCCGCATGCCACCATAGGCAATCATGTCATAGGCCTGAACATCATTGGGAATGACCCCGCGCAAGCCTTTGACCGTACCCTTGGTGGCAACAAGCGCCACAAGGTGCGAACCGGCTGAATGGCCCATGATCACCACACGCTTGGGGTCTCCGCCATAACGCTTAATGTTGCGCTGCACCCACCTGATACCGCGCGTCACATCGCTCAACTGCCCGTCTATGGTGGTTTTTGGTACGGGGCGATAATCGAGCGAGACCACCATATAGCCGCGCTGATTGGCAAATTCCGGCAGACGATAAACCTTGGCTCTGGTCCCTTTAATCCACCCACCGCCATGCACATAAACGATTACCGGCGCTTTTTTGCGCACAAAGGAAAACAGACCACGGCGTTTCTTTTCCGGCGCGTAAATATTCACCTTTAAACCACGACCAATGGAAACCCCCTCGTAGAGTTTCGCCGCACTGGCAGTTGAAACAGAAACCAGTAAAAACAGAATAAAATAACAAATAACCCGTCTGAAAATCATACCAACCCCAACATTCGTGATTTCATGCTATATGCTAGCAAAATCCTCGCCGCCCCTAAGAGACTTTGTGCACATGCCAGAACAATCTACCGTGAACAAAGCGACCTCAATCACCGTTCCTTCGCCGTTTGGGCCGCTTTCAATTTCTGAAAGTGAGGGCCATATCGTGGCGTTGGACTGGCATGGGGCAGAGAATAACCATTCTTCACCTTTGCTGGAAGAGGCGAAAGCCCAAATGGCTGATTATTTCTCTGGAAAACTGAAAAAGTTTGATCTGCCGCTGGCACCAGGAGGCAATCAATTTCAACGTGAAGTATGCAATGCCATGCTGAAAATCCCCTATGGCGAAACCTGCACCTATGGCGACATCGCCAAATTGCTTGATACCTACGGGCAGCCGGTGGGACGCGCCTGCGGTGGCAATACAATACCGATCATCATCCCCTGTCACCGGGTATTGGCAAGCCGCGGACTTGGCGGCTATTCCGGTGAAGGTGGTGTTGAGCGCAAAATTGCCTTGTTGAAACACGAAGGCGGCTATCCCTATTTGTTATGAAAATTGCGCCTGCAAATCCACCGGATTTGACATCACAGTATAAACATTTCAATTTGTCGTTGTAGAATACCGGCTTCCCGGTGTTGGGAGCTACGAGGGAAACTTATGGGCATATGGGATATTGCGGGCGCGATCATTGAGGGGGTGGTTTCTGTTCCTGTCGATGTTTATTATGGCAGCAAAAGAACGCTGGAAGATGTTGGGCTGTTTGGGCGTGATGTTCAAAAACAAAATGCGGCAGAAAGAGAAAGACTGTTTGCCCTCCTTAAGAAAGCCATATCAAACCCTAAGGTAATTGAGCGCATAATACGAATAATTGTGAGCGATTTTGTCGAAGTCATTCCACCGGCAATGATGGACAAGATAAATGACAGCCTCACCGAAGGCGGGGCAAAGTTTGGTGCCCGAAAAATAACTCAATTCTCACTGGCAGGCTTTATCAGTTCTCGACTGGTGGGTAAAATTATCACCCGTCAGCTTGCCAAACGGGCGGCAAAATTCGGTGTTGGATTTGCAGTATCAGCGCTACTGATTCAAGGTACTCTTGAGCGCTCATCCAACGCATCAAAAAGGCTACTGGCTGTTAATCCAAGGGTTCACCGAAAACTAAAATCTGCGAAACTTGATTTGATTTATTTTATCGTTGAAGAAGAAATGGCTCCATTTGTATCTATTGACGCATTGAAATTGCGGGATCCAGACACCTACCGCGAGTTCATAAAGAATCTGGAAGGATCGTTAAATTGAAAATTCTCCTGGAATTTTTGTCTTCGGCACTCTTTATGATTTATTGTGCAGGCGCCGTTATTTGCGCGTTTTTGGCCTATTATTTTATTTCAGATTTTGGCTATTCGGCAGTTTATTCTTGGGCGGGTGTAATATTAGTATTTGCCTTGTTTGGGGCAATTTATGTGTTTTGGCCCAAACGATCGACATAGGAATAGCAGGGCAAAATCGTTTATCGCACAGGAACGAAACTATCTGAAATTAAATGCTGCTTGGGAAAGCACACAATTTTTCGGTATACATAACAATATAGTATGTCAGATTGGTTGCATTCAATTGCGTCCACTGTATAAAAAGCAATAACCTAACTTTGCTAAACTGGATCTATCCTTGCCACCAGCTGCCCGCGTATCAGATATGACCGCCTGCCCGATGGTAACCCCTGGAACACCGCCGGTTCCGCATGTGGGCGGGCCGATTATTCCTACCTGCTCACCCAATGTGATCACCTGTTTTATGCCGCAGGCAAGAGTTGGTGATAAATCAGTCTGTGTGGGCCCTGTGGCGACAATCATTCGCGGCTCGGCAACAGTTCTGGTCAACAACAAGCCGGCCGCACGGGTTGGCGATCAAACCAGCCACGGCGGTGCGATTGTGACCGGATGCCCAACGGTGCTGATTGGCGATGTGGCTGTGGTTACGCCGCCAGTCATTGCGCCTGCTGCCGACAAGCCATGCATGAAATCTGCTGCCAAAAGCGGTGCAAGTTTCGTTAGGCCATAGGGATTGTCGATGCAGGAAAATGACCGCCAACTTGTTATTCAGGCATTGGGCAGTTTACCGGCAGAGCGGTTTGCGGTTGTCGATGGCGCGCATTTTGATAACTTGCCGAAAGAGCTGGACATCTGGCAGCTGGAACACAAAGCGCTTTATCTTGAAAAACTGGGCGAAACCCCATCCACTGCCGGGCCCTATCTTGTAACACTGCCGGATTGGGAAGCGGCCAACCGGGTGCTTTCACTGGTTGGTGAATTGCCTGCTGTGGTATTCTGGTCATGGGGCGATGGTCAGCCAAGCCTCTACAAGCATTTGCGCCGTATTAATATGATTGAAATACCAGTTGATGATTTTGATCCTGAATTACCCAAATATGACCGGGTTCTGTTTCGCCACGGCGACCCGAATGTCATGGCAAGCATGCTTTCCGTATTAGATGAAGGCAAGTTTATGCACCTCATCGGCGGGGCTGCAGGTCTCGTTATGTTTGCCGGCGATGAAGGCGGGCTTCGAGTAGCGCAACGTATTTCCGATATGGGGGCAGACAATCAAGGGATATTGCGCTTATCAGCAGAACAATATGAGGCTTTGAAGAGCTCCAAGGTAAACAAGGTCTCAGCCAATGTGCGAAACTACCTGAAAAAATGCGCGCCTGAACAAACAAAAAGTATGAGTGACGATCAGTTGAATGCACATGTTGCCACAACAATGAAAGAGTCTTTAAATTTCGGCGTAACATCGGAGGCTTCTCATTGCCGTTGGTCCTATATGCAATTGTTAAGCGGTAATAAATTGGCAAAGAATGAGGCGGTCGGAAACATGATGATGGCAGATGCACCGGGCATTTCAGCCAATGAACGCGTTAAAATTCTGATGAATCGCACCATTTCAACCATGAAAAAGAGTGCACGGTAATGGCAATGTTTCTTGCCCCGCCATTTTGGGTAGCTGTCGGCGAGGCTGCAGCAGCGGTTGGGGCTTTTATTTCTGCAAACGCGGTGCCAATCGCGGCTGGCGCCGTGGTTGTCGGCGGTAGCGCGGTTGTTGTCAATCAAATGTCAAAGGCCGAAGAGGAGGCCGCTGCAAAGGAAGAAGCAGGTGCTGATAGCGAGGTTTGCCAGAACTGTGATGAAGACGGCAATCCCTGTCTTGTTGGACCCTATGCCGAAATTGCCAAACAATGTGCCTCCAGAGGAGGAAATGCGCACCATATCGTTCCAGACCGCGTATACCGATTGGGTACCCGGCCTACGGGGGCATTGGAAAGAACCACATTCAACAGGATTCGTGGCGCTCCATCATTAGCAAATGGAATGTCAGTCTGTCTTTCTCCCGCACAACACGTTGCTGCTCACGCAGCGACTGACCCAGCGATCACAGCGCTCGGCGCAGCGACCGGTGGAGTAGCGCCTATGGCTGCTATCCTCGCAGCTTCCCAAAATGGAATAAATACGGTCCCTGGTTTGAATCAATCTTGTAAGGAACAGGCAAATCGTGCAGCGTCGAATCAAGTGCGCTCAGGGACTGGCCTAGTGGCTCCTGGCAGAACATCAATGAACCCTCCAAGAGTGTTGAGTGAAGCGGCAAGGCTACTCACCCGTGGATATTATTGACGAATGAGGTAGAGACTATGGTTTGGAATCCCAATATGGTTGCTGCTGTCGCGGTAGATGAAAACAATCTCGCAATGGTGTTCACGGATATAGCGGGCGAAAGCCCACATAGCATCGTGATCAGCTATGATGCCCGGCTCGATCAACCTTGGGGCCGCACCGACATTCCGCGCGAGGTTACTGGAATTGCTGCAAACCCTTCATCGTATGGATCGCAGTCGATTGAATATGTAGTGGTCAGCAGCGCTGGTTTAGCGTATTTTCTGAGTGAACAGGGAGACATTGATCAAATGCAGCTTCCCGAAGCGGATGTACCAGGGAAAAGAATATATGGCTTGCAGGCTGTGGGTTCCGATATTTTTGCCTACGGCAATGAAAATCAATTATTCTTGTTTGATCAGAAACGCTGGCGTGAATTCACCCCGGTCATCGGAGTTGATTTTCCGGATAACGCCGAATACCAAGTGCCGACTTGGTCAGCATTAGACGGAAGCGGTCACCATGAATTACTAATAGTTGGTTCAGTAGAGAAACATTCCAACTATTCGGTGTTGAATGACCCTCAAGCGCTTTCGAAGCTTTCGGAGCAGGAAATCCTCGATGCAGTAAATCAAGCCACACAACCAAAGAAGCCGCTCGGAATAGCAATGCAGAAAACAAAAGACAAATGGACTAGGGTTTCCCTACCCGAAACAGGGCCGTTGAGCGCAGCTTTTTTTGACCGTCAAAACAAGCAATACTGGTTATCAGGAACTGATGGGCAACTCTTTTCCCTGCAATCACCCGTGGCGGACCAAGTCCGTGCCGACGTGCTTGAAACCACCGGCGAATGGATATTTTCTCTAACTGGTTTTTCGGACAAAATAATAGTTGCGGGGGATGGAAAATTATGGGGATACTACAATGGTTCCCTTGAGCAGGTCCGGCCAAAGATAGACCCTGCGGTCTCACCAGCGCCTGCCCCGTTAAGAATCCATGGCCTTGCCAAGTCGATGGTCTATTTTGACAGGGTCCACGGTATAAAATTCTGGGACGGCGCTAATTGGACAGATTTGCATATTCCACCGGAACTCAAAGAAAAAGAATTCACCGGGCTTCGCCCATAGAATCATTACTGAGCAAAGCTGCCAGTTCCAACTCATAAATGTGCCGAAGATGATGATTATTCCGTTGGGAGCATTTTTTGGCCTATTAACTGGTTGATGCCCATATACTGATTAAATGTGACTTCTCACGCAGATATTTTTAGGGTCAAGACTCACCTTACCAAGCACAAAATCTACAATATTAATGGGTCCTGATATCCAGATACCGAGAGAAACCAGATTGACCAAATTATCTGAAGACTTTGAATATGCATTGGATAGGTTCGAGGGTCTCAAAGGTGGCCCTGCGCCGGGTGATATCGATACCAATCGTTATCGCGGTAAAATTCCGCAATCGTTGCTTGATTTTTGGGGACTGCATGGGCTGGGAACCTGGCTTGAGGGCTATTTCCAGTTTTGTGACCCAGACAAATACCAACCCGTAATTAAAGAAATCTTTGGCAATGATAGCGAATTCATCGCTGATCGCTGTCATCTGGTTGGGTTTTCAGCATTTGGAAACATGTTGGTTTGGAATGAAGATTTTCAAGTTACAGATGTGGATGTAATTCGTCATTCAGTAAGCGCTTTAAGGTATATCAAGCCTGACCCGTCTATTGATCCCGACATAGCCATCGGAGTTTCGGTTTCATCAGTAGATGACTCCGCTTATGATGCAGTTGATGAAGATGGAAATGACCTGTTTAAACCGCTGCTGAAAGCCCTTGGGCCAACTGGTTTTGGCCGGATTTACGCACCCAAACTTTATCCGGCAATGGGTGGAAGCATTACTTTCGAAAACTTTCATTTAGCAAATGCGCTTGAAGCCCTGATTATCAATGCTAGATCAGCACCTTTTATTTTGAAAGATGTGACCGATTTTAATCAAAAAATCATTCGTGAAATTGGCTGATCCGGAATCGGCTCGCCCAATAAAGAAGATCTACCAAAAGGAATGTGGTTGGAGGGCTATTTCCAATTTGCACACAGGCAGGACCGTTAAAACTTGATATATCCTGATGGAAAATTTCAGCATACGAATGTCTGGTGATGTGCTACGAAACTGGAAATTCATTAGGAGCTGTGCTTAATTAACAGCTCGACAGATAAGAACTCTGGATAAACACTTTGCCACCAGCTGCCCGCGTATCAGATATGACAGCCTGCCCGATGGTAACGCCTGGAACACCGCCGGTTCCGCATGTGGGCGGGCCGATTATTCCTACCTGCTCACCCAATGTGATCACCTGTTTTATGCCGCAGGCAAGAGTTGGTGATAAATCAGTCTGTGTGGGCCCTGTGGCGACAATCATTCGCGGCTCGGCAACAGTTCTGGTCAACAACAAACCGGCCGCCCGCATGGGCGATCAAACCAGTCACGGCGGTGCGATTGTGACCGGATGCCCAACGGTGCTGATTGGTGAAGCGGCGATTGTGGTGCCACCGGTTGTAGCACCTTCAGTCCTCAGTCCTGTATGTGCGGGTTTGCAACAGGAGATGGATGAGCTGACAGAGGCTGCAACAATGGCAAGATTGTCTGCTGCTGCCTATGATGATCCCCCTTCAGATGAAAATCTGCCGGAAGGCTACCGCCGCGCAACGCCAAACGAGATGGCGGAACTCGGTCTGATTGATCCGGAAAGCGGCACTGACCTCACTCGCCTCGATGGCGAAGATTTCCGCGCCGATGTGTTTGTTAATTCAGACCCTGCCTCCGGCGAAAACAATTACACAATTGCCTATCGGGGCACGACTTCCGGCAATGACTGGGGGGCAAACATTGCTCAAGGTGCCGGATTCGAGTCAGAATATTACAACAGGGCAGGCAGAGTGGCGCGAATGGCAAATGCTATGGCTCCAGGTCGGGTTCAATTCACAGGTCATTCACTTGGCGGCGGATTAGCATCGGCAGCGGCGTCTGCAACCGGAGCTGACGCAACAACATTTAATGCAGCCGGGCTTCATCCAGATACGGCAGAGCGAATGGGAGGGCGCGCGGCCAACATCGAAGCATGGCATAATGAGAGAGACCCACTCAGTTCGCTGCAGGATGCGAATGAATGGGTTGCACCATCAGCGATTGGCAATCGGCGCCCACTGCCGCCAACAACCGAGTGGACGGCAGAAGAAAACGCCATGGTCGAAGCCCGTGTGGATTCTGATAATTGGACACCGGATTGGATCGAGCGAAAACAAGGCCAGGCCGAGGCCAAAGCCGCGCAACAATTGCGTTTTCACTCTATGGATGAGATGGAAGAGATAATTCAAACTGACATTGAGCGGGTTGAAAGTGAACAAAAAAGCAATGGATGCCCCTAATGCAAATCAAGGCTCGTGTAATACTTATCACATTAGCTATTGTAGCAATTTCAGGATGCACAGTTGAGACTGAGGCTAACTCCGACAAAAACAGGAACCAGCAGATGGAAAACCTAAAGGCCGAGATGGACAAAAAGGGAGGGGACGGACAGCCCATTATTTTCTCATATATCGTTAAAGAAAATCGGGAAGCAATCACAGCATTGCTGGATCTTGGATACGATATTGAAATCAAAGGTGGGTTTGATGTAACTCCGGTTATTGATGCTGCGCTGATTGACGATTGGATCACTGTGCTTTTACTGCTAAAGCGCGGGGCCAATCCATTAGCCGCCAGCCGGAACGGTTTGACCATGACCAACTTGCTAAACAGTTCCAGGGTCGATCGAAAAGGCCGTTATGGGGTTGCACTTGAAGAAGTCCAAGCTTTTTTGAAGAAGAAAAATATCAACACCAAGTCTTACACCCCACCACAGGTCAGGGAAATGCTAAAAAATGGCGAGTGGCCTCCCACCAATTAGACTGCTTCACATTTACATGGAAGCATGTCAGGCCACGATTGGAGCCCGATGTGCAAATTGATGAAATCAATTTGCGGGCGGAACTGGCCCGGTGCTTATGCACCACCCAAGCGGAGGCCGGGCGCAAGCTCAAGTTGCACGTTCAGCCCGAACTTGATCCAGGCGAAGCGCAAAACTTGAGCCAGTAGAAAAGCCCGAATGGCCGTGAGCGAAAACAAACTTGAACTCCAGATCAGTTGAGATGAAAATCCGGAGCGCTCCTCACTCCTTTGGCATATTCACCCGGATATGCAGATCGCGCAATTGCGGTTTATCAACCTCGCCCGGTGCGCCCATTTGCAAATCCATCGCCTGTTGGTTCATCGGGAACATGGTGATTTCGCGCAGGTTTTTAGCACCACACAACAACATCACGATCCGGTCGACACCGGCGGCAAAACCGCCATGCGGTGGAGCGCCATACTGGAATGCACGATACAGGCCGCCGAAGCGATCTTCAACGGTTTCTTTCGAAAGCCCTGCAATTTCAAAGGCTTTGACCATTGTGTCAGGTAAATGGTTTCGAATGCCGCCGGAACCAATTTCAAAGCCGTTGCACACAAGGTCATATTGCAGGGCGTCAATTTCAAGCGGATCCTGATTTTCCAGCGCATCCAGCCCGCCTTTGGGCATGGAGAATGGATTGTGCGAAAACTCGACCTTTTTGTTTTCCTCATCCCATTCGTAAAACGGGAAATCGACAATCCAGCAAAGGTCGTAGCGGCTTTCGTCGATCATATTTTTTTGCTCGGCAGCGCGGGTGCGGGCATCGCCGGCGAATGAGGCAAACTTTTTTGGATCGCCCGCAGCAAAGAAGCAGGCATCGCCCACATCAAGTCCCATTTGAGTACGTATGGCATCGGTACGCTCTGCGCCAATATTCTTGGCAACGGGTCCGGCGCCTGTGGTCGCCCCATCTTCATCACGCCAGAAAATATAACCAAGACCGGGTTGCCCTTCGCCCTGTGCCCAGGAATTCATCTTGTCACAAAAGGCACGTGATCCACCACCCTTGACCGGGATTGCCCAAATTTCGACTTTCGGATCACGTTCAATCATTCCAGCAAATACTTTAAAGCCCGAACCGGCGAAATGTTCCGTGACTTCCTGCATTTCAATCGGGTTACGAAGGTCAGGCTTGTCGGTGCCATATTTTCGGATTGCGTCGGCATATTTAATCCGTGGGAAGGTCTTGGTCACAGCCTTGCCATTGGCAAAACTTTCAAACACCTCGCGCAGCACAGGCTCAACCGCGCCCAGTACATCGTCCTGCTCAACAAAGCTCATCTCAAGGTCGAGCTGATAGAATTCGCCCGGTAGCCTATCTGCACGCGGGTCTTCATCGCGAAAACACGGCGCAATCTGGAAATAACGGTCAAAGCCCGACATCATGATCAATTGCTTGAACTGCTGTGGTGCCTGTGGCAGGGCATAAAATTTGCCCGGATGAATACGGCTAGGTACTAGAAAATCGCGCGCGCCTTCGGGGCTGGATGCGGTAAGAATCGGGGTGGAAAATTCGTTGAAACCGGCTGAATTCATACGAGAACGCATATCGGAAATAATCGCCGAGCGCTTCATAATATTGGCGTGCAGGCTCTCGCGACGCAGATCGAGAAAACGGTATTTCAGGCGAATATCTTCCGGGTAATCCAACTCACCAAATACCGGCAATGGCAATTCTTTGGCCGAGGACAAAACTTCCAACTCGCGGACAAAAATTTCAATATCACCGGTTGGCAGATTTTTGTTGCGGGCGTCATCATCGCGGGCTTTTACTTCACCATCAATTTTAATTACCCATTCAGAGCGCACGGTTTCGGCCAGTTTGAAGGCGGGCGAGTCCGGGTCTGCAACAATCTGGGTGATGCCATAGTGATCGCGCAGATCAATAAACAGCAATCCACCATGGTCGCGCACCCTGTGTACCCAACCCGAAAGGCGGACATTTTCGCCCACATTGGACTGTCTCAATTGATCACATGTGTGACTGCGGTATGGATGCATTTTTATATTCCAATCTTCTGTGTCCAATCAAAGCCTCCGGTGGAGGCTTTTTGACATCAGTTCCGCCCTCTCCCCCTCCCAAACCACCCGATATGGTACCCTTGTGGGTGGTTTGGGAGGGGGAGAGGGCCAGACCCGAAATCAGGATCAATTTGAATTTTGCCGGAAAAGCGCATGAGTAAACCGGTTTGTCAAGGTTTTGACATAGATTATAACCGGGGTCTGGAAGATTATTCTAGCATCTTGGTAAAATTCGATGCAAGACTTGCCAGACCAGCGATTTACAAAGCCCATCCCATGCAGTCTATCCGCCCGCTTATTCCATTGCTCATTGCCGCCGGCATATTGCTCGCGGGCAACGGATTGCAAGGTACGTTTATTGCCATACGCGGGGCCGAAGAAGGGTTTTCAGCCAGCCTCATCGGCTTTATGGGAACCTCCTATTTTGCCGGGTTCCTGCTCGGCTGCGTCGCCATCCCCAGACTTTTGCAATCGGTCGGCCATATTCGCACTTTTGCAGCGCTTGCCGCCATCGCCGCATCGGGCACCATTGCAATGGTATTGTGGATAGATCCGCTCTGGTGGATTGTCGTGCGGATGATCCTTGGATTTTGCTTTTCCGGGCTGTTTACCACGGTTGATTCGTGGATCAATTCTTCCGTTGCCAATAATGATCGCGGCCGGGTGCTCTCGCTCTATCGGCTGATCGATCTTGCCTGTGTTACCGGTGGGCAATTTCTTTTACCGGTCTATGGCACATCCGGTTTCACCCTGTTTGGCATAATCGCGATATTTGTCTGCCTTTCGCTTGTACCGGTATCTTTGGCGGATAGGTCCAACCCAACGCCGCCGGAAACCTATCAATTTGATTTGAAAAAAATCTGGCGCTTGTCGCCTATGGCTTCGATCGGCTGTATTGCCATCGGCATGACCAATTCGTCGTTTCGTCTGGTCGGGCCAATTTATGCGCAGGATATTGGCCTTTCAATCACCAGCGTTGCAACCTTTATGAGCGCCGGCATAATCGGTGGCGCAGTACTGCAATATCCGCTCGGCTGGTGGTCAGACCGCTACGACCGCCGCTGGGCGCTGATTGCAGCAACGACCGGTGCTGCCCTTGCGGGATTGTTTCTTTCCTATGGGGCGGGCAATTCGCAAACGCTCAATTTTGTTGGCATATTTGCCTTCGGTGCCTTTGCCATGCCGCTTTATTCGCTTTCAGCCGCACACGCCAATGACCGCGCCACCAAGGATGATTATGTGGCCGTATCATCCGGTTTGATTTTCCTGTTTTCACTGGGCGCGATGATCGGCCCGACGGTGGGATCGCTGCTGATTGAGTTTTACGGGTCAAGCGCCTTGTTTTCCTTCACCACCGTTGTGCATGGATTGCTGGTATTGGTAACTTTGTGGCGCATGCGAACCACAGTTCCAGTACCAACAGATGGACGATCCAGATTTACCGGCCTGCTGCGAACTTCTGCCTATATGGTGCGGCTTGGACGCAGGAAAAAGCGTAACAATGGCAGGTCAAAAAAAGAAACCGACAAAAGCGGGTAATTTTCTCGCGCTGATGGGGCGACAAGCTGAATTTGGATGGTTATAGAGACTAAATGAAAATTATTACCAAGACTGATGAACTGGCAGACGCCTGCCAGCAATTTGCCAAACATGATTATGTAACCGTTGATACCGAGTTTCTACGGGAATCGACGTTTTGGCCAATCCTTTGCCTAATCCAGCTTGCCGGGCCGGATGATGCGTTGATCGTTGATACGATGGCCGACGGTCTTGACCTTGCTCCCTTTTTCGAACTAATGGGCGATGAAAGCGTGGTCAAAGTATTTCACGCAGCCCGCCAGGACATCGAGATTGTATATAATCTTGGCCATCTCATCCCTAGCCCGGTGTTTGATACGCAGGTGGCGGCGATGGTTTGTGGCTATGGCGACAGCATTGCCTATGACCAGCTGGTGATGCGGATTAATGGTGCGCATATAGATAAAACCTCGCGCTTTACCGACTGGTCTCGCAGGCCACTCAGCCAAAAGCAGTTGGATTATGCGCTGGCCGATGTGACGCATTTGCGCGATGTTTATCATTCACTGACCGAGAGCCTTGAAAAGGCCGGACGTGCCCATTGGGTGGGTGAAGAAATGGAAGTCCTCACCAATATTCGCACCTATGACATGCCGGTTGAAGAGGCATGGAAGCGCCTGAAAATGCGGGTGCGCAAACCGCTTGATTTTGCGATAATGCGCGCGGTTGCCGAATGGCGTGAAAGCGAGGCCCGCTCGCGTAATATTCCGCGTGGCCGAGTAATCAAAGACGATGCGATTTACGAGATTGCCCAGCAACGACCTACTGATGTGCAGGCACTTGGCCGATTGCGCGCGGTTCAAAGGGGTTTTGAACGCTCACGCCATGCGGCATCTTTGTTGGAAGTGGTCAATGGGGCGCTGAAAACGCCGAAAGAAGATTTATGGCCGGTGCCACGGCCTACCCGCTCGCCTGAGGGCTCGGGAGCTGCAACCGAAATGCTGAAAGTGCTGTTGAAACTGACGGTGGAAAAAAACGGCGTTGCGGCCAAGGTTATTGCAACGGTGGACGATCTGGAAAAAATTGCCGCCAATGATGATGCTGATGTGGCGGCCCTGCGTGGCTGGCGCCGTGATATGTTTGGCGAAAATGCAATAAAACTGAAAAACGGCCAATTGGCGCTCGGCTTTATCGACCGCAAAATTTCACTGATTGATCTGGATATGCCTGAGGCGGCAGAATAGTTTCTGGCTCTATAGTGATTCATTGTTCGATTGAATCACTGTAGCTAATTTTCGCTCACGGCTATTCGGGCTTTTCTAATAGCTCAAGTTTTGCGCTTCGTCTGGATCAAGTTCGGGCTCAACGTGCAACTTGAGCTACGCTCAAACCTGCACGGGTGTGGTGCATAGGCACCAGGCCACGATTCGTGGCCTGACTGCTTCCATGTAAATGTGAAGCAGTCTAGCACCGGTCGGTTACGCCCTCAAACTGATCTCGTAAATTTGCAAGCCAGGCTTCAATCGCGACTTGAGTGCCTCCATGCAAACATGAAAGGCTCTGACTTATTTGCCGAATTTCTTGAATTCTTTGATAACTGGTTTTTTGCGTTCCATCAGGCATTTACCCGCAGCCTGCACATCGTCCCAGTCGACAATCCAATAGGCATAAAAACTGTCATCATTATAGCCGCCAATATAGGCGGAAACGCCCGCATTGGGGATACTCTCAAACTCCTTCTGTGCCCAGACACCATCATGACAGGCTTTTACATGGGCATCAAATTCACCGGCGAATACAGGGCCGGCGAACAACAGGCCGAATGCAATTGTTAGAATTCTAATTTTCATGGTTCTTTCTCGCAAATACGTTGCTGGGTATCAACAATAGTCCAAAGCCAATGATGCTGGAAAATGTCCGACTAAGCTGATCTGATAAAAAGTAGCTTAGCAAAGCTGAAATAACAATAATGCCGGTCACAAACAGCCAACCGGGTAAACCAGTATCTCTGGCTCTTTTCGCTGTTATATTAGACAAGGCAATGAAAATGCCAATCATAACCACTCCAAGAATGACCAAGTAAGGTAACCCGAGAGCGTTTCGCAACACGTCCTGAGCGTTGGTTAGATCTCCACCTATGATATTTTCAGCCGCACCAATTAACATCACCGTGGCAAGCATAAATCCGAACATTATGGCAAATAATATAATCAGATATTTAAAATAGGGCATCCTTAAAAGGCGGCCGTCCGCAAATTCTCCAAAATAGGTGTTCTTCATATCAATCTATCCTCTATAACTATTACCACACCATATAAAAGTTAACCGCTGTTTCCAACCACTTATCAAAGGGTCAAACACATGCCAGTATTCCCCAGTATATCTTGATATAAATCAATGTATTTTCCGACAGTTCAGCGACACTGAATTGAAAGGAGGGTTCAGCCATGAGCCATACACCAAATGAAATTGCGGAAGAGTTTCCAGATGATCAGGAAACTATTCATCGTCTGAAAACAACCAATAAACATTTCAGCAATATTTTCGACCAATATCACGAGATTAACCGCAAGGTTCATCGTATTGAGACGGAAATTGAACCAACCAGCGATCTGGCTCTTGAGGGTTTCAAGAAAAAGCGGCTGGCGCTCAAGGACGAAATAAGCCTGATGATCAGCAACTCCTAACATCAATCAACTGGTTGTCGACCCATAATTCAAAGGAGACGGTTATGTATGCAAAGATATTAGTACCCATTGATCTCGCCCATGTTGAAACCGGTAAAAAGGCCATTGATATTGCTCAAAAGCTGCTCGACAAGGATGGCACTATTTACCTTGTAAATGTGGTGGAAGACATCCCGACCTATATCGCTGCAGAAATGCCTATCAGCATGCTGCAGGATTCCAAAGATCAGTCTTTGGCGGAACTAAAAGCAACCGCCAAAGCTGCCGGTATCAAAGCAAAATGCGAGGTTCGATCCGGTCGACCTGCATCCTCAATTCTGGATGCGGCCGAAGAACACGAGGCCGGGTTGATTGTTATTGCCTCTCACCGGCCCGGATTTTCAGATTACTTCCTGGGTTCTACCGCTGCCCGTGTGGTTCGCCATGCCCAGTGCCCGGTCTTTGTGGATCGTTGATAAAGGATAAAGCATTGAAAAATACTGATGAGTTTAAACGTCGCCTGAGCGCGCGCAAGGATGAACTTGAGCAACGATTGCAGCATATTGAGCACGATCTCGATCAGCCTGTCACCAATGACATTGAAGACCGCGCAACAGAGCGCGAGGACGATGAAGTGATGGAAAGCATGGGTAATGCAGGGCTTGTTGAGATCGCAGCCATTGACGCGGCGCTTACACGCATTGAAGCAGGCACCTTTGGCGATTGTGTTGAATGCGGGGAACCAATTTCGCAGGAACGGCTTGAAATCCTGCCGACAGCGACAAAATGTCGGAATTGTATGTGACACAGCCTGAATTTCTTATCGCTCGCGGCAATTCGTGCTTTTCAAACGGCTCAAGTTTTGCGCTTCGCGTTGCTCAACGTGCAACTTGAGCTGCGCCACTGCCTACCCCATCGACAGGCTCTGGAGGTGCGGCGCATAAGCGCCGGGCCGAACTTGTCGACCTCAGACGTTTCCAATAGAGCAGAAGTGCGTTCAACAAACGCGCACTTCGATTTCCACATTAAGCAGTTTTGCCAATTGCTTGAGCCGCCTGCCCGGCCGTTCCCCTAACAGCACGTCAAGTTCTTCTGGAATATCCAGCGTGTAGCGCCTTCTGCTAATTTTAGAAAACTTGATTTGTGTGGTATTACCCGGCATCGAGGCGGAATATTGGTAGGCAACACGCAATATTGCGCCCAATACCCGAGCCCGCCAGGCAATGCGCTTATTGGCCAACTGGTGAATGGATGGCGATAAGTGAGCATCGCGCAAACCCTCATGGCGATAGAAATTGGCCAGGGCCAGATAGGCGCGGCCCGGATGATCGACACCGATAAAGGCCGCATTTGATATGATGTTCAGGCTTTGCTCGCCGCGATATTCCGGGTGCGCGCGCCAGCCGATATCCGCCAGTAGACAGGCGGCAACCCGCAACCGTGCCTCATAGGGACTCTCATCAATTCCGAAAGTTTCAAAAGCGCTGCCCGTCCACTCCGCCAACTCATAGGCGTGCTGCGGCGAGCGCGACCGAAGCCTCGAAAGCTCTTCACAGGCAACAACCAACGGATCAAGTTTGCGGGTTTCTTCATCGAGCAATGAATAGAGATAGCCTTCTCGCACGCCCAATGCTGAAATTACGATATTCTTGGGCCGCATGCGCGCCACAAGCTCATCCAGCACAATGGCTCCAAATGGCAGCAATTGACGCCGGTTGGACGATACCGTCTCCATACCAGGAATGCTCGCCAGATCAGACCTAATCACAAGTTTGCAAAATTTCTTGGTCTGGGTGGCGCTCATTTCATAGTTATGCGTCACATGCAGTGGGTGGTTTGTATATGCGATATGCAACTTTGCAAGCGAGCGCCAGGTGCCGCCAACCGCATAAAATGTACGCTTTCTGCCATCTTCGAGGAAATCAATATCGGCCAGAATATCGCGGGCTATTTTGCGTGCCTTGCGCACCGAGCCACCGGACATTTCCTGCAAGCGCAATCCTCCAAGCGGTACAGTAATACCCGCTCCAAATTCTTCGCCGTGAATATCCACCAATTCCAGGGAACCGCCGCCAAGATCGCCGGAAATTCCATCAGGGTCAGGAAAGCCGCAATTTACACCCATTGCTGCGTAATACGCTTCTTCGCGGCCGCTGAGCACATGAACATCAACCCCAAGTGCCTTATTGGCCCGCTGGATAAACTCCGCACCATTTTCGGCCTCACGGGCCGCAGCGGTTGCAATTGCGTGAATTTTGTTCGCGCCAGCCTGCACACTTAGGGCGCGATAGCGGGTCAGTGCTGCAATTGCGCAGTCAACCGCTTTCTGGTCGAGCCTGCCGGTCGAAGCGATACCACGCCCAAGCCCACACAAAACTTTTTCGTTGAACAATACCGTTGGCGATCGCGACAGCCCCTCATAAACCACCAGACGCACCGAGTTTGAACCAATATCAACAATGGAAATTGGCGTACGGTCGGGCAGACGGCCTTGCGCGCAATCCGTCGGGCAATAATCAATCGGTTTGGGATCAATTGTGTTGGAAATCAGCCTATTCCCTTTTGCATCTGTGTATTTTCTGCAATTCTGCTCATGAATAGGGATTATGGAAGTCTTTTGGTGCATTTTTCTTTAATGCCTTGCCGCGGCCGGAAAGGCTTGGATTGGTCATGAAATATTCCTGCACATTGAAAGGCGGGTGATCGTCGTCGAATGTCATTCTCTTTGATGTGCCATCGGGTAAAACTTCCCAGCTTTGCTTATTGTCCAGCAGGTTACCCAGCATAATCTGCTCCAATACCTGACGATGCACGGTAGGGTTTACAAATGGCACCATCACCTCAACCCGGCGGTCAAGATTTCGCGGCATCCAATCGGCGGACCCCGCATAGACTAGGGCTTTTCTGGAAGGCAGGTCATTGCCATTGCCAAAGCACATGATGCGACCATGCTCAAGAAAACGCCCAACGATAGACTTCACCCGAATATTGTCGGACAGACCGGGCAATTGCGGCCTTAAACAGCAAATTCCACGCACAATAAGTTCTATTTTTACACCGGCTGTGCTTGCCTGATAAAGCGCATCAATAACTTCCGTATCAACCAGCGAATTCATTTTCGCCCATATATGGGCGGGCCTTCCAGCTTTCGCGTGGTCAGTTTCCGCTTTGATTAGCTTCAACAGGCTTTTGCGCAGTGTCAGGGGCGATACCAGCAGGTTTTTTACGTCTTTCGGTGTCGCATAGCCGGTAATGAAATTAAACACTTGCGCCACATCGCGCGCAATGTCTGCCCGCTTGGTGAAATATGAAACATCGGTATAGATCCGTGCGTTGGTGGGGTGATAATTGCCAGTTCCCAAATGAACATAGTTGACCAGTTTGCCGTTCTCACGCCGCACAACGAGCGACATTTTAGCGTGGGTTTTCAGCTCCACAAAACCAAAGACAACCTGAACGCCGGCGCGTTCCAGATCGCGTGCCCAACGGATATTAGCTTCTTCATCAAAGCGGGCTTTCAATTCCACCAGCGCTGTAACGGACTTTCCGGCCTCGGCAGCCTCAATTAGTGCGCTGACAATCGGGCTGTTGTGGGAGGTGCGGTAAAGCGTTTGCTTGATGGCGATTACGTCAGGGTCTGCGGCCGCCTGATCAAGAAATGATACCACCACATCAAAGGATTCATACGGATGATGAACCACCATATCTTTTTCACGGATAGCGGCAATTATATCGCCGCCATGTTCGCGTACCCGCTCTGGAAAACGCGGTGTAAAGGGTATAAACTTCAGGTCCTTACGTGAAATTGATACAATTTCAAACAAACTGGCCAGCGCCAGCATCTGGTTGAAATTCATAACTTGACCGGGGGTTACGCCAAGCTTTTTGGTGACGAACTGGCGCAAACTGTCTGGCATGCCAGCTTCGATTTCAAGCCGGATAACAGACCCCCTGCGCCGTTGTTTCAATGCGGTTTCAAACAACAAAACCAGATCTTCCGCTTCTTCTTCGATCTCAATATCTGAATCGCGGATAACCCGAAATGCGCCCTTGCCCTTAACGACATAGCCTGGAAACAGCCGGTCGGCGAAAAGACTGACAACCTCTTCAAGCAGAATAAACCTGTTGACCCTATCAGTATCTTTTTCCTTGCGGCTCTCGGGCAATTGAATGAAACGTTTAAGTGGTGTTGGAAGCCGCATCAGTGCGGTCATCGAGCGCCCCTTATGTGTACTCACCAGATTAAGAACCAGCGAAAGACCCAAATTGGGGATGAATGGAAACGGGTGAGCCGGATCGATACAAAGTGGGGTGAGTACCGGAAAGATTTCGTCAAGAAAGTGATTTTCCAGCCAGTTTTTCTGTGAGGCTGCCAAATCATCGCCTGAGACAATTTCAATTTTCTCCTGCTCCAACAAATCACGCAGGTCTGACCAGACGTGCTGCTGATCTTCCTGCAGAATATTGGTCTCATCGGTTACGCTGGCCAATTGCTCAACCGGGTTTTGCCCGTCGTCGCTGAGCGTTCCAATACCGGCCAAAACCTGACCGGCAAGTCCCGCTACCCGCACCATAAAGAACTCATCCAGATTGGTTGCCGAGATGGATAGAAACCGCAAGCGTTCCAGTAGCGGATGCGACGGATTTTGCGATTCTTCCAACACCCGGCGGTTAAATTGCAACCAGGAAAATTCCCGATTGATGAAGCGCTTGGGGCTGTTCTTCAATTCATCAATTGGTGGCAGATCATCGCTTACGGTCACCTCATTGCCATCCAGCAATTCGGCGTCCGCATTGGTCTCGTGATTGTCCAGTTCGATATTTTCCATTTTCCCTGACGATTAGTTACGAATTACACTGACTTATCAGCTTACACACAAAAGTTTAATATCGCATATTATAGCAATAGTTATATGACATAAGGTGAGAATATTATTGCACCTGTCTACCCTTCCAGCAATTGCAAAACCTTGGCTGCCATACGGCGGGTAATCGGTTTGCCTGTGGCAAGCGCCGTTGCATCCAGTCTCTCAACCAATATTCTGGCCGTATTGATCGAACGCTCCATACGCACAACAAGATAATCGACCACATTGCGGTCGACCGAAATCTGGCGATCAGCAAACAGCTTAATCAAGGTCTGGCTTAACAGCATATCATCCGGCTCGCTTAATTCAACAAGCGTGGCGGCGCGCAATCTGGAGGCAAGATCCGGCAATACAATATTCCATGATTGCGGCCAGGTCGATGAGGTAATCAGGCAAAATCCACCCTTTTCCTTGGTGGTGTTTAGCAAATGGAAAAGCGCCGTTTCGTCAATTTCATCTTCACTCACATCTTCGATGACAAAATTTGCCACTCCAGGCGCACTGTTATCAATACTGGAAATTTGACTTGAGGGAAAAATAATTGCGCCAGATTTTTCGGCCCAAATTGACGCCAGATGTGATTTCCCCGAGCCAGTGGGGCCGGCAAGGATCAAAACCGGGGTTTTCCAGTCAGGCCATTGATCAATAAGCTCAATAGCAATGGAGTTTGCCTTGCCAACCACCAAATCATCGCGCCCAAGATTTGCATCGACCGGCAGGGCAAGAGGTAATTGATCTGACTGGTGTTTTGCCAATTTTACTCCTGCGGCTTTGAGGGCCGATTATGGCCTTTGTATAAATCGCTTTCCAGATAGCGTTTTAAGCCAAAGCGCACAAGAACACCAATGGCGGCGGCAACTGGAACAGCAATCAACATGCCGGTAAAACCGAGTAGCGATGCAAATGCAAGCAAGGCAAACATCAACCAAACCGGATGCAGGCCAATGCTGGTCCCCACAAGTTTGGGCTGCAAAATGTTGCCTTCAAAAAACTGGCCAACGGCAAATATGCCGGCAATGACCGCAATCATTGTCCAGTCTGGCCAAAACTGCACCAGCGCCACACCCACCGACAAAACCAGCCCGAGCAGCGAGCCGACATAGGGAATGAAGGAGACAAACCCGGCAAACAGGCCGATAAGCAGGCCGAAATTCAACCCGGCGACAGTCAATCCAATCGCATAAAACAAACCAAGAATGAGGCACAAGGTGCCCTGCCCGCGCACAAAGCCTGCAATGACATTATCGATGTCACCAATAATTTCACGAATAGTTTCTCGATGATCGCGCGGTAACCAGCCATCAACCTCGGAAACCATGCGGTCCCAATCGTAAAGCAAATAGAATGCCACCACCGGCGTAATTAGAAACAGCGAGAGCACATCAACCAGCGCCTTGCCCGAACTCCACAGTTGTTGCAGCACAGCAGAAAGCCAACCCGCACCTTCTTTCACCAATCCATCGAGGTTTTCCTGAATAGTTTGCCCCCCCTCACCCATCAGCCTGTTCAGCCAGGTGCTGTCGCTGGTGGCGACCAATGCTTGCAAGCGCGATATGTAGGAAGGTAACCGTTCAATCAATCCAGACATCTGATTGGCCAAAACCGGGACAATCACCATCAATGACAGGATGAAGACCATAACAAACAGGAATAGGATGATGCTGGTAGCGACCAACCGGCTGGCGCCCCATTTTTCC
>JALSIJ010000070.1 GCA_026981655.1 Rhizobiaceae bacterium
GGCCAAGACCACGCACCATGCGGGAATACCACGGACAAAATTGGCGGTGCCGTCAATCGGGTCTATCACCCAGGTGAAGCCGGATTTTGACGCTACATTGTCGTGTTCCTCACCGACGATACCGTCTTCTGGAAAAGCCTTGTCGATTGCATCGCGGATCAGCAATTCGACATTTTTATCGGCATCGGACACCAGATCCTGATGACCTTTTTGCTCGATGTTCAGTTTGTCGAGCTGGTTGAAATAACCAAGCGCTTCCTTGCCTGCGATTTCCACCAATGTTTTGGCAAAGCCGAGGCGGGTTTCAATGTCATTGTTCATGTTTTCTCTCGCTTTGAATTGCTTTCCGCTTGGCCATCCGGCCAACCGACTGTTCGCGGGCTGGCAATTTGGCTTTATGCCAAATTATTGCCCTGCCACAGGGGGGGCTCGCTCTTTACTCGCTATCACATTAAATCTGCTGTAAAAAGCCCTTTACGTTGTTGGTACAATGTAGTCGGGGACAATGCCGCATTTGTCAATATAAGGTGCTGTATCAACGCCGCGAAACAGGCCGTGATTTTCCACTAGAATTGTGCGGAAACCGGCTGCCGCACCGCCCAGAATATCGGTGTGCAACGTATCGCCGACCATAGCGATGCGTTCAAATGGTACGGTAGAACCTTCGCCTTCAAGTCTTGCTTTTACTGCATCAAATGAATTGAGAAACGGTTTGCCACAGAATACCGGTTCAACGTCGGTTTGGTTTGCAATGTCATGGGCGTAAAATCCCGGTTCAATTGAAAACCTGTCCTCGCGCGGGGCCACCACATCCGGGTTACCGACCAGCAGCGGGCGCGGTTTGGCTTTCAGTGATTGCAGCATTTTTGCGTGCAGGTCCATGCTCCAGCCAATGCTGGAAAGCAGGATCATTCCATCCACCTTATCAAAGGCATTTTGGTCTTCGCCGAGCAGGTGGAAATTCGGACCGAAATCAACAATATTGGCTTCCGGTATAGCCGCCACACCCCATTTGAAATCGGATGCATGGCTTTCCAGTTCTGCGGCCAGCACATCGCGGCTTGCGACCACATCGTTTAGCTCGAAATTAAATCCAAACCCCTTATACTTGATCAGTGATTTTTGCAGGTTAAAAGTTGCACCATTGGTGAGAACGATGATCCGTTTGCCGGCTTTTTGTAAATTTGCAATGCATTCCGGCGCGCCATCAATCGGGCCTTCGCCCACATTTAATACGCCAAAGGCATCAAGCACGAATATATCGAACTCATTGGCGATGGCCTCCAGATTATCAGCCCGGATTGGAGTTTTTGGAAATGATGCTTTTGGCAATCGGTGGCGGTTGTTTTCGTAAAAATTGAAGGCCCAATTGCAATCTGCGGGGCTGGGGATTTTTGTTTCACTCATGGGTGCGCTTTCAGGAATGTGTGACCGAAACCGCAGTTCGGTTTACCGGGTCAAATTTGATGATTTCGCAATTTTCCGGTTGAATGCCGGTGGTTGCGTGAATAAAATTTCCGTGGGTTACAATGGCTGTGGCGGCGGTTTTGGATGTCATTAGAAATTCGGAAAACAGATCAGCTCTGCCTTGCAGTGATGAATGCGGTTCAATGGCATAGCCAAGCTCATTTCTCTCGCCATCATACCACCAGCATTCTTCCAGATGGGAAAAATCGAGATGTGGATAATCTTTAGCAAGCTTATCAGGAGAGCTGCCCACGTCGCCACTATAGGATAATTGCTCGCGAATGCCTGCGTTGATTGTAACCGGATGTGCATTTTCGAAAATCAGCGTTGCCGTTTGTAATGTTCTGGTAAGCGGCGAGACAATCAGACTTTTGATATTAAGATTGTCGAAATGCTGGCGCGCATCTACTGCCTGTTGTTGGCCAAGCGGGGAAAGCGGCGCGTCGAAGATTATCGGATCAGGGTCGCCGGGTGAAAAAATAGCATTAAACTCTGACTCGGCGTGGCGGATGAAATAGATGGACATGAATTATTCCAGGTTATGGTCGGGTTGCAGACCAATTTATGGGGAGTTGGGTGAGTTACCGGTTCAAATGGCGAATGTCCACCTGTGAAAATTTGGCGAATGATATGTGCCTGTTACATTCGTCGATTTAGTATGGACACAGCGAGATTGTACTATAGTATTATTTCGTATGCTTTCGAATTTTTTCGTATTCAAAAAGTGACTCTAAGGGAGATAATAATGTCAATGAAAAAAATAACAATGCTTGGCGTGGCAACTGCTGTGTTGATGTCAGGTATGTCGACAATCGCATTTGCTGCAACTGAGATTCAGTGGTGGCACGCAATGGGCGGCACAAATGGTGAGCGCGTTAATAAAATTGCCAATGATTTCAATGCGACCCAAAGCGAATATAAAGTTGTTCCGGTTTATAAGGGTAACTACACCGAAACTATGACAGCCGCTGTTGCTGCATTCCGCGCTAAAAAACAGCCGCACATTGTGCAGGTGTTTGAAGTGGGTACCGCAACCATGATGGCCGCAAAAGGCGCAGTATATCCAATTGAAGATGTGATGAAGGATGCTGGTGAACCATTTGATAAATCCAAATATGTTCCCGGTGTGATTTCGTACTATCAGGCATCAGATGGCAAATTGCTTTCAATGCCGTTCAACTCGTCCACTCCGGTATTGTGGTATAACAAGGATGCTTTCAAGAAGGCTGGCATTGATAAAGTACCTGCAACCTGGGACGAAATGGATGCAGCTGCTGACAAATTGGTCGCCTCCGGTATGAAGTGCGGTTATTCATTTGGTTGGCAGTCATGGGTGATGATTGAAAACTATTCAACCTGGCACAATCAGCCAATTGGCACTAAAGAAAACGGTTTTGCCGGTACAGACACTGAACTGACATTCAACAGTGATGCTGTGAAAAACCGTTTGCAGAAAATTGCCGATGGTCAGAAATCGGGCCGATTTGTTTATGGTGGTCGTCGTGGCGATTCACTGCCAAGTTTCACCAATGGTGATTGCGGCATGTGGATGAATTCATCTGCTTATTATGGCTCGATTAAAAAACAGGCCAAGTTTGCCTATGGTCAGGCCATGTTGCCACTCGATACCGATGTTGCTGAAAAGCCACAGAACTCGATCATTGGTGGCGCTACTCTTTGGGTTCTTAAAGGTCATGACCAGGGCGATTACAAAGGTGTGGCTCAGTTCATGTCATATCTTTCAACCGCGCCGGTTCAGGCCTGGTGGCATCAGGAAACCGGCTATGTGGGTATTACCACAGAGGCAACCAAATTGTCTGAAGAGCAGGGCTTCTACAAAGAAAATCCTGGCACAGACACAGCTGCAAAACAGTTGAGCCTTAATCCGCCAACACCGAATTCCCGTGGCTTGCGCTTCGGTAATTTCGTGCAGATCCGCGATATTATCAATGAAGAAATGGAAGCAATCTGGGCTGGTAAAAAATCAGCGTCAGATGCGATGGATGCTGCAGTTGCGCGTGGTAACAAGCTGCTTCGTAAATTCGAGAAAATTAACTAATTCGGATTTTTACTTGATATAGAATCCTCGCCTTGGGGCGGGGATTCGTTTTTTGGATTTTACGTTAACAGGTATTGAGTCTAACATTTGCCAATCCGGGTATTGAGTCGTCGAAATCGAAGGCATTGATCGGATTGGCAAATATTATTCTCGCCGGGGGAGTTCATGCTCAAACGCGTTCATTTTGGCCCATCGTGGCTACCGTTTGCACTGGTTGCACCGCAGATATTTATTACCCTGGTGTTTTTCATGTGGCCGGCGGGTCAGGCGATCTTACAGTCTTTTCTGGTTGAAGATGCCTTTGGCCTTTCAACTGAATTTGTGTGGCTGGATAACTTTAAAGACCTGTGGAATGACCAGCATTATATAGACACGTTTTCGCGCACGGCGTTCTTCTCGTTGATGGTGGCATTCTTTTCACTGTCTATAGCGCTGATATTGGCTGGAATGGCCGATAGGGTGGTGAAATTTGCCACAGCCTATCGCACCATGTTGATCTGGCCCTATGCGGTTGCTCCGGTGCTTGCGGGTGCGTTATGGGTTTTCATGTTCGACCCAACCCTTGGTATTGTTGCCTATATGCTGGATATGTTTGGCTATGACTGGAACCACAAATTAAATGGTGGTGAGGCGATGGCGCTGGTTATTATGGCAGCAACCTGGAAGCAGATCAGCTATAATTTTTTGTTCTTTCTTGCGGCAATGCAGTCTATCCCAAAATCACTGATTGAGGCATCTGCCATAGACGGTGCTGGCCCGGCACGGCGGTTTTGGACCATCATATTCCCA
>JALSIJ010000071.1 GCA_026981655.1 Rhizobiaceae bacterium
GATGAGCAGTTCATTGGAAGTCGCTTGTTGATGCCAACCGGGATAGTAATTGAACTTCGCTATCTGGTAGAAACCAAGCGAACGGTCAATTGCCGGCATGGAGAACTCGGTCGCGTCAATAGTACCAAGCTCTAGAGCCGGATAAATATCAGCGGCAGCAAGCAACTGTGTTGATACACCAAACTTGTTCATCACCTTTGCGCCCATGCCGAAGAAACGCATTTTCATGCCTTTCAACTGATCAAGGCTCTTGATTTCTTCACGGAACCAGCCAGATGTTTCCGGTGGGATCATGCCGCAGAGAAGGAACTTAATGTTGTCTCTAGCATAAAGTTCTTCAGCCAGCTGTACACCGCCGCCATGCAACATCCATGCAAGAAATTCCGGTGCACCAGGTCCAAATGGCCAGGTAGACAAAAATGCAAATGCGGAATTTTTGCCCTGATTTGCGCCGGACGTACCCCAGGCAGCATCAATAGCGCCCTGAGATACCGGATCATAATAGGCATAACCGCCTGTCAATGCACCAGGTTCAAACACTTTAATGTCGAACTCGCCGCCAGACATGCGCTTGATTGCAGCAGCTATCCGATGTGGTGGCGGGCCAATCACGGCAAGGTTTTTACCAAATGCAGCATGCATCTTCCAACGCACTTTTTTCGCATCGGCAGTTGTAGCCAAGGTCAAAGCAAGACCAGCAGCAATTGCGCCGGTCAAGACAGTTTTAAATAGGTTCTTCATATTTCCTCCCGAAATAATGTTGCTCCAGCTTTGCAATTGTTTGCTTTTGCATATTCAATTGAAAACCGAACGTATGTTGCAAATTCCACCTCAATAACATGTTCGTGAAAATTTACAGGTTTCAGGCTGCACGATGAACTGATAAAAATCAACGGAATAATCAGTCCATTATAGCATTATCCATTATAAGCTAACATTTGTTGGATTGATTCTGCTCGAAATACCTGCTTGCCAACCCGGCTGGTATACTTCACCAATTATTTGCTGGAGATTAGATTCGGGCGCTGCCACCTTCCGGTTGAAATTGCACCAAATGCTGAGGCGTCACGGTGATTATTGAGTTATATTCAGGAGAAAATGATGTCGCGGATTGTATATGTGAATGGTGAGTTTTTAGCCGAAGAAGATGCCAAGATTTCAGTATTTGACCGGGGTTTTTTGTTTTCTGATGGTGTCTATGAAGTCTCCTCTGTTATTCGCGGCAAGCTGATTGACAATGATCGGCATTTGGCCCGATTAGCCCGCTCGCTTGGCGAATTGAACATAAAGGCACCCGGCACTGATGAGAAAATTATCGAAATCCAAAAGGAAGTTGTCGCACGTAATAATCTCGACGAGGGCATGCTTTATCTGCAGGTAACCCGTGGGGCTGCGGATCGTACATTCCTGCAACCGAAGGACATTACACCCAGCATGGTGATGTTTACCCAGGAGCTTTGCATCATAGATTGCCCGGATACGGATATTGGCATATCAATCAAAACTATACCCGATATTCGCTGGCAACGCCGGGACATCAAGACTGTTTCTCTTTTGGCGCAGTCAATGGCCAAACAAGCCGCAATTGATTCGGGTGCTAATGATGCATGGATGGTGGAAGACGGATTTGTCACCGAAGGCTCGTCCAACAATGCCTATATTGTCACCGATGATAATACGATCGTCACCCGCAATATTTCCAACAGCATATTGAGCGGCATTACACGCCGCGCCGTTTTGGAACTCGCACGCCAAAACAATATGAAGATCGAAGAGCGGCCGTTTACTCCAGAGGAAGCGGAAAATGCAATGGAAGCCTTTTCAACGGCGGCTACTCACCCGGTAATGCCAATCGTAAAGATCAATGACCGGATTTTAAGCAATGGGAAACCCGGCCCAATAGCGGCTAAACTAGTGGTTTTATATCGTCAAATGGCGCTTGAGAGCATTGGTGAAGTTGATTAGGCAATGGCTATGGTTGTTCGAGACCGTCATAAAGCCAGCTCATAACCTCAAACCAGTCTTCGGCAGTTTTTGCACCCATGATCTCATTGCGCAATGCTGCGTGGGCACCTTCAGGATGGTATATATGCTGACCAACCTCACGAGATTGCAATTGCACCCTTGCAGTCCTTACCCTTCGGCGGGTTTGGTAGGCCAGCAATGCCTGTTCGATATTGCCTGAATTTGCGTCCATTGCCTCAGACAAAACAACCGCATCTTCCATCGCCATGCATGCACCTTGAGCCAAATATTGCAGCATTGGATGGGCGGCATCGCCCAGCAGGGCCACCCTGCCCTCAACCCAATTCATGATAGGGTCACGATCACACAAGACCCACAATTTCCAGTCTTTCCCGCGCTCAATTACCTGTCGTGCAATCGGTGCCACATGATCAAAGCCCTTTCTAACCTCCTCATGGCTGACGGGCAAACCCGCAACAGGCTCTGCCGCATCATTGTGATAGGTCACAACAAGATTGAAGGACTTCCAATCTGACAATGGGTAATGGACGATATGACACTTGGGGCCAGCCCAAAGAGTGGCCGCATTCCAGCGTAATTCTTCCGGCATGCGATCATAGGGAATGACGCTTCTATAGGTCGTATGAACGGAAACCAGAGGTGCTCCGTCGCCGACAAGTTTTCTTCGAACATTTGACCAGAGGCCGTCGGCCCCAATTAATACGCATCCATTTACGCGCTCGTCATTTTTCAGAATAACGGTGACGCCTGTGTTATCCTGTTGATAATTCACCACCTCAGCACTGGTTTTGATTTTGATCAATTCGCTGGTTTTGCAAGCATTCTGGAATACGCGGTGCAACTCTCCTCGGTGGACCACCGCATAGGGATTGTTGAACCTCTTTCTAAAATCATCTCCCAAGGGAATACGCGCAATCTCATCGCCGGAAATAGCATCCATCAGTCGAAGGTTGTCGATATAGACGGCCATTTTACGGGCAGCATCACCAACGCCCAATGCATCAAAGGCATGAAAAGCATTGGGGCCAAGTTGAATACCGGCACCAATTTCACCAAGTTGCGCGCTTTTTTCCAGCACGATGGAGGCGAAGCCTTTTTGTGCCAGTCCTATCGCCGCCGCCAAGCCACCGATGCCGCCACCGGCGATAATAATGGGCAATTTTTCCATTACTGCTTCTATTCCGCTTTTCCAATCGTAAGAGAGACAGGCGACAGTCCAGAAATTTCCCCGTCAATTCTATCGCCCTCAACAACAGGGCCGACACCGGCTGGCGTGCCTGTCATAATCAGATCACCCGGCCGCAAATGATAAAAGCCAGAAAGGTGAGATATAATCTCGTTCACCTTCCAGATCATATCAGAAAGTAAAGCGTCCTGTTTCAACTCACCATTCAATTCCAATTTTATTTGTTGTGCACCAATCACGCCAATATCAGTGGCTTTGGTCAGTGGCGCAAAAATTGCAGATTGCTCAACGTCCTTGCCCAGATCCCACGGGCGCTTCTTTTCCCGCTCAGCAATCTGTAAATCCCGCCTGGTCATGTCCAGCCCACAGCCATAGGCATAAACAGCCTCCCAGGCGTGTTTTGCATCCATTCTAAATACGGGCGCTCCAATCGCCACCACAAGTTCCATTTCGTAGTGATAATTTTGGGTTCCGGGCGGATAGGGTGTTGTTGCACCACTTAATTCAACGGCCGAGGGGGACTTGGTAAAGTAGAATGGTGCAGAGCGATCCACCTCATTGCCCATTTCGGCCGCATGGGCCGCATAGTTTCGGCCAACGCAAAAAATCCGCCCCACAGGATAAGATTTATCCTCTCCAACAACTGCAATTGCCGGTATTATTCGGGCATCAAACAGGTAGTCGCTCATCGAGGCCTTTCCTCATAATATCCAAGTCGATCCTGCAAGGGCTTGTCATGTATGCAAATGACAAATGCCTCACTTGTGGCCTTGTGAGAAATTTCAGAAAATACCGGCGCGGTGAATGTATCCTTACTCTCCCAGGAAATCTCCTCGCCGTTGACTATGGATTTCCCCTCTCCCTTGATAATATGGAAGGCGCAAGAGGTCGACTTTAACACCGGATCGATCAGTTGATCGCGTTGCAACATCATCGCGGTAAAGCCCATTGTTGGCAAAACATCGTCACCGGTTTCTGGATTTACATAATCAATCTCTGCGATCGACTGGTCGCCATATTTCATCTGTTGTCGCAATGCCTGTTCAGTACGCGCCCAGGGATAACGCATCATTGGATAGGTTCGAGCTTTCTTTTCGCGGCTGCGCGACGGCACCAGACCTGCTGCCATATATTCAACTTCGCTGGCATCGGGCCGATTGCGCTGCGCCTGCAATGGTGCTTCTTCAGCATAGGAACCCTCGAGATAAACAAAAAGCGGCAGATCAAGCGCATCCAACCAAATCACCGGCTCATCACCTTCATGCCCGTGATCATGCCATTCGCCACCGGGAGTGAGCACAAGATCGCCCTCCTCCATCGGCAGCTTTTCGCCATCGACGACCGTAAACCCTCCTTTGCCCTCGACAACGATTCGAGCCGCAGACGGTGTGTGACGATGGGCCGGTGCACTTTCACCCGGCAAAAGCAATTGCATACCCAAATAAATAGAAGATGTGGCTTGCATTGCCCCGGTTCCACGGCCCGGATCACTCATCACCAATACACGACGTTCTGCCTTTTCAACCGGGGTCAGTTCTCCGGCACGCAATAATAATGGCCTCAAATTTTGATAGTTCCAATAGCCAGACCGGGTAACGGGATTGGGTGCACCGTGGGGCAACACATTTCGCATCATCGGCCAAAGCGGGGCAACGCCCGCATTTGCCATATCGTCAAGATAATCTTTTGGCAGATCATCCAGTGTTCCAAGTTGTTCTGACATTGCGCAGCCTTTCGTCTTCAGGTTCTCCAATTTAGAAAATATTTTTCCGCCCGCCCAATTAACCAGGCAAAGCATAATCCCATCGTCGATAATATTGCTACCCCGGCAATTAACTGATCCGTGGCAAACAGGCTTCCCGCCAATAAAATATATGCGCCGATGCCAAATTCAGCTCCAATCATTTCGGCTGCCACCAACAAAATGATCGCAATTGAACCGGAAATTCGGCAGCCCGACAAGATCGCCGGCAATGCACCGGGAAATATTATTTTTTTGACAATAGACGACCAGGACAGGCCAAATGATTGTCCCATTCTAATCAGATTACGGTCGACATTATCAACCCCGCCATAGGTGGTGATTACGGTTGGGAAGAATGTGCCAAATAGAATTGTTGCAACCTTTGACCCTTCGCCGATGCCGAACCAGATTATAAATAACGGCAAGAGAGCTATTTTGGGTATCGGGAAAATGGCTGACACTAATGGAGAAAGACCGGCCCTTGCGATGGATGACAGACCAATCATCAGCCCGACAATAATGCCAAGTGTCGTGCCGCAAATCCAGCCGATCAGTAACCGTTGCATGGAAGCCGATAAATGTATGAGCAACATGCCGCTTTCGATGAGCTCGCGAAAAGCCTGAAAAGCCTCAGAAGGTGCCGGTAAGACCAGACTTGAAATAAAGCCGGTTTGTGAACCAAATTCCCAAAATGCGATCAAGCCAATAAAAACAAATGGCGCAACACCTCTAATTGGTTTTGGCTGAAACCCGCCGCCTCGAAACGGCACAGGCCTGGCCGAAAAATTGTCAGGGGCATTATTTTGAATAGATTTGGTTGTTTGGGTCGTTGCCGCCTTATCCATCAATCAACTCCTGATCAGCAGCGAGCGCTTCTTCTCGCATCATGTCCCAAAGTTGTTTTTGTTTGGTTTCCAGATCATGGGCAAAGGCGCTTCGTTCATTCAAGGGAATATCAATTGAGACAATATCGCGAATTTCGCCGGGACGGCGCGAGAGCACAACAATCTTGTGGCCGAGCCGAACGGCTTCCGCCAGATTATGGGTAACGTAAAAAGCCGTAAAACCCTCCCTCACCCACAGATCAACCAGATCATCCATCAGTAATTCACGGGTTTGGCTATCGAGTGCCGAAAGCGGCTCATCCATTAACATGATAGCGGGTTTCACGCTCAATGCACGGGCAATCGCAACGCGTTGTTTCATGCCACCGCTCAATTGCCGTGGAAGGGCATCGGCAAATTCGCTCAGTTTGGTGCGGGCAAGCACGTCTGAAATTGTCGCGTCCATTTCAGCGGCGGAAAGGCCATGCTCTTCCAGAGCCAGTGCGATATTTCCCTTAACCGTTCGCCAGGGCAAAAGAGCAAAGTCCTGAAATATATAAGTGAGCGGATTAAGTGTATCGGCAGGCACATTTCCCAGTTGCAAAACGTTGCCTGCAGTGGGTAATTCCAGCCCGCCAATGATGCGCAGCAAGGTAGATTTGCCACAACCGGACGGGCCAACAATACAGACAATTTCCTTGTGATGAATATCAAGACTGATATTCTTCAGAACACTTAGATCACCATAATCGTGGGAAATTGCCTCAAGGTGAAGGTCCATTTTATACTATTATCCGGCATGAGGTTAAATTCCCGGCACAGGGCAAGCCGTGCCAGGAAACTTGTTTCATTTGAATTTGGAAAAAACAATCCAAACACCAGGCTCGTTCAATAGGTTTCAACGAAACTGCCATCAACGAGCGTATCAATGGTAATGTCTTTGGACACAAGGCCTTCAGACTGGAACCAGGCTAGTTGGTCTTTCACATTGGTTAGATTAAGTTTGGCATTTTTGTTGATGCGCATGGCACCGTTGCGAATGCTTGGAGCGGCTTTTTCATAGGGGCGGCTCGTATAAACATACTTATGTATCAACTTCACCATGTCTTCGGCGGCTTTATCGCCTGCAGTTTTGTCAACCAGCGCCGCATTAAAATCATCCGCACCTTTTGAAAAGGCAATCAGAAAACGCTTTACCAAGTCTTTCTTATTGGCGGCATTATCAGCCGAGGTAAATACGGTCGTCACCTGATAGTCAGGAATATAGTCAGCCACCTTGCCGATGATCATGACCTTTTTGCTCTTGGCCAGACCTTTGGCAATATGGGGAACAATTGACCATGCATCGATTTGGCCGGATTTCAGCGCGCCAATAATTGCACCAACTTTTTGTAGTGGTTTCACTTTGATTTCAGAGCCGGCAAAACCCTCTTTCTGAGCAATCTTGTGGGCCATATAATGAAATGATGAGCCAGCCTGCGTGATGCCAAAAGAACGCCCTTTGAGCATTGATGGTTTGGTAAGGCCGCCATCAAAAGCTTTCTTTGACGCCAAAATCATTTGTCCATCGACGCCGGCTTCTTCATGCAATGCGCCGCCAATAACCTTGATCGCGCCCTTGTTGGCCAGATTTATCAACCCACCCGATATTGCAGTTACACCAAAATCCACATCGCCAGAAGCAATTGCAACGGCCATTGGTTGGGCTGCCTGAAAAAATTTAAATTCAACTTCAAGGCCTTGCTCTTTGAAGTAACCGCGCTCGAAGGCGACAAAACTTGCCGAATGCGAAGTGAACCGCAATGCGCCGACATTGATTTTATCTGCTGCAATTGAAGGACTTGCAACGGTAATGCTTGCCATAGCCAACAGGCTTGCGCCAATAAATGTTGATAGTGTTCTGCGCGTAATCGTGCTCATAAATAATCTCCCGGATATTCTTTTTGGTTGCCGGGCCATTTGCTGGCCCTTTCATTTAAGGGCAAACCTTAGCTGTGATCCATACTGATAGCAATTTGCCAGCGACAAATTTAATAGCTCCGTCGCAGAATGAATGAGTACCAAAAAAGCCCGGATGCGAATTTCGCAGCCCGGGCTTTGGTAACTTTCGAATCAAGATCGGCTATTTATCCAGATCTTCCGGCAATACAAGGTTCAACACAATGGCGATAATTGCCGCTGGCAACAGGCCGGATGTCATGAGGATCTTCGCCGTACCTGGAAGATGCTGCAGCGCTTGCGGCACCAACTGCAAACCAAGTCCAATCGACAGAGATACTGCAAAAATCAACATATTGCGGCGGTTCCAGTTCACATCAGACAGCATGTTAATACCGGCTGCGGCAACCATGCCGAACATAACGATTACACCGCCACCCAATACTTCAATCGGTATTGTGGTAATTACAGCACCAACTTTCGGAATCAATCCGGCAAGTATCAGGAACAGTGCCCCGATCGTCACCACATGACGGCTCATAATACCAGTCATCGAAATCAGCCCTACATTCTGGCTAAACGATGTATTCGGCATTGCGCCAAAAATACCGGCAATCGCTGTTCCCAAACCATCAGCATAGGTAGCTCCAGCAATTTCCTTGTCTGTTGCCTCGCGTCCTGCACCACCTTTGGTGATACCGGAAACATCGCCAACCGTTTCGATTGCAGAGATAAACGCCATGAGGCAGAAACCAATTACAGCACCGATGGATACTTCAAACCCAAAATGGAAAGGATTTGGCAGTTGGAATGTGCTGGCAAATGCGATTTTTCCGAAATCAACCATACCCAAACCATATGCAACTGCATAACCGGCAACCAGACCGATCAGTACCGCAGAAACCGACAAAAGGCCTTTGGTGAAAAACTTGATCGCCAATGTCACCACAATCACAACGAGTGCGACCGACCAATTTTGCAAGGAGCCAAACTCTGGCAGACCCTTTACCATTGCAGGCACGCCACCAGCAGCATATTGAATGCCAACTTTTACGAGCGACAAGCCAATCATCAAAACCACCAGACCGGTTACCAGCGGTGGCAAGGCAAAACGAATTTTACCGATAATCGTACCGAGGAAAAAGTGGAATATCCCCCCAATGACGACGCCACCCATGAGGACGGCCATTGCATCAACCCCCTTGTCTTGAACAAGTGGGATCATAATTGGCAGAAATGCAAAGCTTGTGCCTTGCACAATCGGTAATCTGGCACCCACCGGCCCCATGCCGATGGTTTGAAACAGAGTTGCTATTCCTGCAAAAAGCATCGACATCTGAATCATATAAATCAGATTTGGAAAGTCCGGTGAATTTGAACCAAACCCAAACCCTGCTGCACCCGCAACAATAATGGCCGGCGTTACGTTACTGGCAAACATTGCCAACACATGTTGGATACCCAGCGGCACGGCTTTGGCCAATGCAGGGGTATAATTTGGATCGCGGAGTTGCTCGGCGGTCCCCAAAGAACTATCAGTCATATTTTCCCTCTCCTTGCGGAATATTTTCCCTCATCAAGCAATACTCTGCCGATTCTCTTTTCCGCCGCCAAATATTAGTTCATTTTAATGTCCCCCAATAACAAATTATATTTTAAAGTGCTTCATGTGGATAAGAACAATCGTTGGAAAATCTGAAAACAGCCTATCGCAGCGGGTATATTCGGCCTAGTTTCTGTACTGCTGCAACACTAATTGAGCGGATCATCTAAGCATTATGAAAATAGCGACCTGGAATATAAATGGCATCAAGGCACGACATGATGTGCTGATAAGGTGGCTGGAAGAGGCCAAGCCAGACATTGTTTGTTTGCAGGAAATCAAATCAATGGATGATAAATTTCCAGGCGATGCCATAGAGGGTTTGGGATACAATCTCGAGACTCACGGTCAGAAAGGTTTTAACGGTGTTGCCCTGCTTTCAAAACTTCCCTTTGACGAGGTCAACCGCGGCCTGCCAATGCTTAGCGAAGATGATCCGGTTGATGAGCAAGCACGATTTATAGAAGGTGTGTTTTCAATTGAGGGCGGCACGATCAGCGTTGCATCGCTCTATTTACCAAATGGAAATCCGGTAGATACGGAAAAATTTCCCTATAAACTATCATGGATGGACAGGCTTTATTCATGGACAAAAAACCGGCTTGAAAGTGAAGAGGCGTTTATTTTGGCTGGAGATTACAATGTTATACCGGAGCCAAAAGACTGTCATGACCCCAAAGTCTGGGAAGGCGATGCGCTGTTTCGTGAGGAGAGTATATCTCAGTTTCGCTCATTGCTGAACCTTGGTATGAGCGAAGCCTTAAGATGCAGCACTGATGATGCGGGAATTTATACGTTCTGGGACTATCAGGCGGGCGCATGGCCACGCAATCACGGTATTCGGATTGATCATCTGCTTATGTCGCCAGAAGCGGCACCACTACTCAAAGGAGTGGAAGTCGACACCTATGTCAGAGACTGGGAAAAACCTTCTGATCACGTGCCGGTGTGGATAGATTACGCTGCTTAGCTCGCGATTTTAGCGGCCTTAACCCTTCATCCTATGTTGCAATGGCAAAACCAATGCGTCCGCATTGGTTTTGAAAACCCATCAATTTGTGATATGTTTTGGTTTATGAAACATGCAATCGCAATCGTCTTAACTTTTTTTACCATTGCAATAACAACCACCGCATTTGCCGGGGCAAAATGTAAATGCCGATTTAAGGGTGGATATATAGAAGAGGGCAAGACGGCCTGCCTAAAAACACCCAACGGCTCTTCTTTGGCGCGCTGTGAAAAAGTATTGAACAATACTTCGTGGAAAACTCTCAATCTTCCATGCCCGGTCGCCAGTTTGAAATTGGAAAACGATAGTTTGAAGAACCAGACACCGTTTCCAGCCGGTTGGCTGGTCAGTGCAATCACTAAATCCAAAATTTAAGCAGCATTTTGGCGCCTAATATGTGGGTTCGATTTTTCAGCAAAACATACTTTTCCACGACCTGATTGTTTCGCCTGATATAGGGCGAGATCAGATTTTCGCATTATTTCATTTAGGCTTTTACCGTCCTTAGGCCAGATTGCGATACCAATACTTGCGCCAACACTTGTTTTGCCACCATTAAATATGATCGTCTGACTGGCGGAATCTACCATTTCTTCAGCAAGCCAGGTGAGTGTATCACGGTCAATATGATCTATAATCAGGCAGGCGAACTCGTCACCCCCCATCCGCGCAACCATGCCATTTTGGCCAACTAATTCAGACAACCTGTTTGCAATTGTTTTAATCACCACATCGCCCGCCGCATGGCCATAGGTGTCATTTACAGCTTTAAAACGATCAAGGTCGATACTCATAATTGCAAATTTTAATGCTTTATCTGTTTTCCCCGACCGAATAAGCTTTTCGATCTCCGCGTCAAATTTGCCCCGATTGGGCATATGAGTTAGAGCATCATGCTGGGCCATATACCGGTTTTTCTTTTCACTGGTTTCAAGCTTTTTTATCACCATTATGAATCGTCGACCGACAAACCAAATTCCTGTTCCAGAGAAAACAATCAACACAATTAGCAACGGGGCGCTGGCCCGCAATATAATAGGAAATGGCGTATTGGGTTGCCATGAAATGTAATATCCAGGCTCTAACCCGGCGTTTGGCAAGGCGATAACCCCTGTTTTATTTTTCAACTTATCTGCTGCAATTACCTCAACCTTGTTCAGATTTGTGCGCTCCGAAAATATTTCCAATGCATCATCTGTAATTGGCTTGATAGTCAATAATACTCGAATATCTTCTTCTACAATCGGCGTTTCGGTATCATCTGAAATTATCGCTTGCGCAGTAACTATGCTCAACTCACCGTCTGCCATACGAAAAGCACTTGCTGCCAGCAATTTTGGTATGTCACTGGTTGAGGCCAATATCATATAACCGCCCTTTTGACGCTTACGATTTTGTTTGTATTTACTGATAGCTAACCCAATCAGGTCAGAATTTTCGTCAATCAGATATAGTCGCCCTTCTGGGGCAAGTTCGGTTTCCTCCAAAACATCAACAACACCTTTGTAGTCAGATGAAACAACCAATGTAGATTTAAATTTGAAATCTTCCCATAACCAGTCAGCAATACGCTCGTGAATAAATTCCTGATCTGGTTTTCCCCCGAAGAGACAAGTAGGCTTCATCCCAATAGGAAAACAGGCTCTGGTCGCGCTGAGCGATTTCAATTTGACGTTCTATTTCTAATTTTACTATACGCATTTCCGCACGCGACGCCACGTGATCTGCCTCACGGGCCGCATATACGAGAGAGACCACAACACTGCTGATCAGCAGCACAAATACCATTATTGCCGCAAAAAATACGGCATTGGTCAAATTGCGCTGACTTGGTGTTTTTTTCACTAGGCTACTGATCATAACATCCCTCATAATAGGGACTGTATCAAATCAGATTAAAGATCGAATTTAGGATTTATTTTCTATCTTAACTTGCTGCGCAACAAACCGTTAACAATCTCAATCACGATCCCTAAACCGGTTGGTAATGGGATAGCGGCGCTCACGACCAAAGGCTTTTTTAGTAATTTTTACGCCGGGTGCTGCCTGACGGCGTTTATATTCTGCGATATAGAGCAGGTTTTCCATCCGCTCAACCACGGCCTTATCATGCCCGCGCTTGACGATTTCATCCACCGACAACTCATTCTCAACCAGACTTTCCAATATGTCGTCTAACGCAGGATATGGTGGTAATGAATCCTGATCCAACTGCCCTTCGCGTAATTCAGCCGTTGGTGCTTTTGAGATAATATTCTCAGGGATAACCTCGCCTGACGGCCCCATAGAACCCGGCGGCACGCAGGTATTGCGCCAAGCGGACAATTCATAGACCTGCATTTTATAAAGGTCTTTAATCGGGTTAAAACCACCGTTCATATCACCATAAATAGTGGCATAGCCAACCGACATCTCAGATTTGTTGCCGGTCGTTACCAGCATGGATCCGAATTTGTTGGAAATAGCCATAAGGATGACGCCACGCGCGCGGCTTTGCAGGTTTTCCTCAGTCACACCCGAACCGGTGCCCTCAAATAATTGCGCCAGGGTGTTTTGAAACCCCTCAACCGGTTCAACAATCGGAACTATTTCATAACGTACCCCTAGCGCCTTGGCGCAGTCTTCGGCATCTTTCAGGCTTTCGCCCGATGTGTAGTGATACGGCATCATCACACAACGAACCCGCTCTTCGCCCAATGCATCAACGCACATCGCTGCACAAATTGCCGAATCAATGCCACCGGACAGGCCCAGAACAACATTTTTAAAGCCGTTTTTATTGACATAATCGCGAAGACCCAGCACGCAGGCTCGCCAATCGGCTTCATTGCTATCGGGTATCTGGCTCACCGGGCCTTTTTTGCAATACCAGCCATTTTCACCGCGTCGCCATGTTGAAACAGAAACGCATTCTTCAAATTGGGATAGCTGAATTGCCAATTGATGATCGGCATTGATGGCAAAGGATGCGCCATCGAAAACCAGTTCATCTTGCCCGCCGACCTGATTGATATAAAGCATGGGAAGGCCAGATTCGATAACCTGTTTTATGACGACCTGATGGCGTATCTCCACCTTGTCGCGATAATAGGGCGAACCGTTGGGAACGATGAGAATTTCTGCCCCACACTCCGCCATTGTTTCACAAATCCCAAGATCGCCCCAAATGTCTTCACAAATCGGGATACCCAGCAAGATGCCTCGAAAGTTTACCGGACCACTTGGTTTGCCAGCATCAAACACCCGCTTTTCGTCAAACACCCCATAATTTGGCAAATCCACCTTGAAATTCACGTCTGTAATTTTACCGCCATCAAGAACCGCGACGGCATTATATAGTCCCTTTTTATCGCCGAATTTTTCACGCCACGGAACGCCGATTATCACGCCCGGGCCGCCGTCAGCGGTATCTTTCGCCAGTTCCTCAACAGCCTCACGGCATTCATCGATGAAAGCGGGTTTTAACACCAGATCTTCCGGCGAATATCCGGCAATAAACAATTCGGTAAAGACCACCAAATCTGCACCATGACGGGCCGCATCTTCTCTTGCCTCACGCGCAAGGGCGAGATTTCCGGAAATATCGCCAACTGTCGGATTAATTTGAGCAGAGGCAATTCGTATAATGTCGGGGCGATTGGTATCGGGTTTTTTATCCATATTTTTTCATAACCTGACCAGCCAATGAGGGCAATCCATTTGCATTCAATCTGGCGAAGTTTCAAAGCAGATCGTTTCGATTCCCTGTGGATATTGAAATAGTTGCCAATAATTCAATTCAGGGCTTTAACCCGGCGCCAATATAAACTATGCAATGGCCTGTCAAAACAGGCTGGATCATCCAGCCTCCAGTTTTGTGTTTTTTCCAAAAACCACACTCTGGGCCCCCTTGGCGAAATTGGTATACGCAGCAGACTTAAAATCTGTAGGTCGAATGACCGTGCCGGTTCAAGTCCGGCAGGGGGCACCACACACTTCGTGTGTTATTTTTTAGTTATTCAAATCTTGCCCATCGCTTAGCTCTACGTGCGATTTGAATTTGATTTGGTTCGAGGTTATTCCTCTCACCTGCACCACACACTTCGTGTGATTTAATTTGTCGAACGGCTTGAGAATCTTATGCAACCGATAAGTATCCATGATCTGGTTAAGCGCATTGAAAATGAAATGCAGGGCGCGCGCATTATCATTGCAATTGCCGGGCCGCCGGGCGTTGGCAAGTCTACGATTGCTGACTATCTTTGCCACGAGTTCAATAAAAATCACGCCAACATTTGTGCCATCCTGCCAATGGATGGTTATCACTATGACGATATTTATCTGGAAGAGATGGGATGGCGCGAACGAAAAGGCGCGCCGCACACTTTTGATGTGGGCGGGTATGCGCATATTCTACAACGGTTAAAGGAAAATTCCGAGCCGGAAATTGCCGTTCCAGTTTTTGATCGCTCGTTAGAAATTGCCCGGGCGGGCGCGCGATTGATACCAAGCAGCGCCAAAATCATCCTGACTGAGGGAAATTACCTGCTTTTAGCGGATAAGCCGTGGAACATGCTTCATGCCTTATTTGACCATACAATTATGCTGACCGCGCCCAAAGATGTGATTAAGCAACGGTTGCATGATCGCTGGGTGACGCATCAATTACCAGCGGATGAAATTGCGCAAAAAATGCAGGAAAATGATCTGCCCAATGTGGAAAAAGTATTGAACGGTAGCCTTACGGCGGAATTTGAAATCGCAACATATGACACAGACCACTAGGGTCAGGACCCTAAACTCAGTATAGCGCTATAGCTCCGACTTCCAGGGCGGATTGGCCCCTTTTCGCGATACGGTGATTGCCGCAACGTGGCTGGCTTTTTCAAGCGCTATTTTCAGGAATGTCGGCTCGACATTGGTCAGTTTTTCACGGGTCAGTAATTTATGCTCATTTAGCGATGCAAGCAGGCCCGCCATAAAGGCATCCCCTGCCCCAACCGTGTCCGCAATATCGATTTTTTCAATCGCCTGTTCGAATTTATGCGCTTTCGTATAGGCCGTGGCGCCTTCTTTTCCGCGGGTTACAACCACCAATGAAGCACCGCTTTTTAACTGTGCGTGGGCAAAATCTTCCGGCTTTTGAGTTGAATTCAACCATTCCAGATCTTCATCACTGATCTTGATTATGTCGGCAAATGAAAACATCCGCTGAAGCCGGGCGCGATAAGTATCAACATCATCAATCAGGCTGGGACGGATATTGGGATCTATCGAGATCAACCGATGACCATTTTCGCGAGCGGCGAGATTCTCAAATACTGACGCTGCGGGATCACTAATCAAGGAAATTGATCCAAAATGCAGCAGATTTATATCATCCGTTAATTGAGGACTGGCGTTGATCATCCGACCGGCAGAACCCTCGTCGACAAAAGCATAGGTCGGCTGGCCATCGGAAAACTCTACAAAAGCCAGTGTCGTGGACTTATTGCCTAATATGGCCAGCGACGCGTCTACCCGACTTTTGGCCAATTCAGATGCCAGCATATCGCCGAATAAATCTTTGGACAGGCCGCCAAAAAAACCGACATTTATTCCTAACCGGCCTAGCGCAATGGCTACATTATATATTGAGCCGCCGTTAAAAGGCTGGAATGCCGGTGCTCCATCGACAGTTTCGACCGGCATAAAATCAATCAGCGCCTCACCGCAGCAAAGTATCATAATCGTGCTCCAGTGCCCGCTTGTTGAAAGTATTGTTGATATGTTTCATAGTTTAAATTGTTCGGCATTCCAATCCGGCCTGCAGAATAGTTTTTAAGATTGAAAATTATGCGCATATTTATTGATAGTTCCGATCCTGAAATTTGGCAAAGCTATAATCGGCTGGGGTTTCTCTATGGGGCAACCACCAACCCGCTCATCTTAAAACGCGACGGGCGAGATTGTTCGGTGAAAACTTACGAGGAGTTGGCTGACAACGCCACGTCAGTTGGTTTGAAAGAACTGCATATACAGGCAACAGGCACCACAGCAGAAGAGCTTATTCAATCCGGTAGCGAGATCGCCGCGCTTGGAAACAATATTGTGGTGAAATTACCGCTTACGATTGCAGGCCTGCAGGCAGCAAATGTGTTGCATCGACAAAATCACAGTATCACACTAACGGCTGCCTATGCGGCACATCAAATGATGGCAGCAATAGCCATCGGTACAGAATATATTGCGCCCTATTATGGCCGCTTGCTGGAAGCGGAAAAAAATGCTGATGCTATTTTAAGTTCAATGCTGTCGATGAAAAATGCAGCATTAGACGCCCCTCGAATATTGGTTGCGAGTATCCGTTCGATTGAGCAATTGCAATATCTGGCATCAAACGGGCACAATACATTTACGCTAAACCCGGAAATAGCCAACTTATTTGGCCGTGACCCTTTAAGCGACAAGGCCGCAAGCGATTTTGAAAAAGCGCGCATTTAACAGATTTAAAACGCGATCACTCCCGTCGACCTGAAGGTTTTTGGCAACAAAAAACCCCGCTCAATGGCGGGGCTTTTATATTCGATTGCCTAACTTATTAGTCGGCTTTCTTTTTAGCTTTTGAAGCGGGCTTGGCTTTTGCTTTGGCCTTTTTCTTTGGCTTTTCAGCAGCAGCATTTTCTGCTTCTTCCTCAGCCATCAGCTCTTCTTTGGTAACGGTCTTATCGGTCACATCGGCAATTTCCATGATGTGATCAACAACCTTTTCTTCAAACAAAGGCGCACGCAAATTGCCCAACGCTTCAGGATTGCTTTTGAAGAAATCAAAGACTTCCTGTTCCTGACCCGGATATTGCTGCACATGCTGATAAAGCGCCTGCTGCAATTCCTGTTCAGTTATCTCAATTTTGGCTTCTTCGCCAATTTCGGAAAGAACAAGGCCAAGGCGAACCCGGCGCTCTGCCAACGTCTGGTATTCTTTGCGGGCTTCTTCTTCAGTTGTATCTTCATCTTCAAAAGACTTACCGGCCTTTTCAAGGTCACCGGTAATCTGGTTCCAGATATTATCAAATTCCTGTTGAACCATAGTCTCAGGCAGTTCAAATTTATGGGCAGCATCAAGAGCGTCAAGCAATTGACGTTTCACTTTTTGACGGGTCTGGCCACCATACTGGCTGACAATCTGGTCTTTCACCACATTGTTCAACTGCTCAACAGATTCAAGCCCAAGTGTTTTCGCCAGTTCATCGTTGATTTCTAGTTCGCCAGGTTTGGAAACTTCTTTAACAGTCACATCAAATTCGGCGTCCTTGCCGGCAAATTGTTCTGCGCCATAGTCATCCGGGAAGGTCACTTTAATAACACCGGTATCACCGGCTTTCATGCCGACAAGACCATCTTCAAAACCGGGAATGAAACTTCCTGAGCCAAGCACCAGTTTGGAATCATTATCAGTGCCGCCTTCAAAAGGCTCGCCATCAATTTTTCCAAGATAATCGAATGTTACCTGATCACCTTTTGCAGCTTTGCCTTTTTTGGTCTCATAGGTGCGAGAATTTTCAGCAATGCGCTCGACTTGTTCTTTGATTTCAGCGTCATCGATTTCAACAACTGAGCGCTCGATCTTTATTTTGGTCAGATCGGTAATCTTGATTTCAGGCAATATTTCATAAACAACTAAAAATTCGAAATCCTTGTCGCCTGCGAGAATCAAGTCAGCTTCTTTTTCATCTTCGGTCATTTTAACCTGAGGACGCTGGGCGGCTTTTTCACCACGATCTTTCAATATAGAAGTTACCTGACCATCGACAGTTTCCTGTACGATTTCACCCATCATCGATTTGCCATAAAGCTTGCGCAAATGCGACATCGGCACTTTGCCCTGGCGAAACCCGTTGAGTTTCACCTTGTCTTTAAGGTTGGTCAGTTTGGAATCCAGTTGCGATTTCATGTCGCCAGCCGGGACTACAACCTTGATTTCGCGCTTCAACCCTTCGTTCAGGGTTTCTGATACCTGCATTTTTGTCTCACTTTACATTGCTTTAACGGCCCGGAGTTCCGTGGCACGCGGTTCATTGGCTTAAGTGCCGTGCTGTGGAATGTTCTCACGCGTCAGGCCATTAAGTCGAAAAAATTTGGTGCGGGTAGAGAGACTTGAACTCCCACGACTTGCGCCACTAGAACCTAAATCTAGCGTGTCTACCAATTCCACCATACCCGCAAAATCTGCCCGTCACCGTTTATGACCGGAGCATCTTTCGCGCGGTTCTATACCACCATTTCCAAAGGAGCAAAGGAAAAATTCACCCTGGCCATCCAAGCGACCAAAAATCTCGAATATTCTTAATAAAACTTGCAATTGTGTGGCCGGATTTCCGTTCGAAATTGGCGACAACTCTAAATGCCGCACAGATGCCTAATTTTTGTGCATTGCGAACAAATTTAAGGCATTTTTTGCACGGCGTAACCGGTGACTACAGGGAATCATTCAAAGCCCGCTGAAAATATAGCCAGGAACCTGAACTCTTGTAACAAATGTCCATTTACTTCAAAACTGGCACGACCTATGCATAGCCTGAGAGAACAAGCCAAATGGTGTGACAGATTGCGGGGGCAACAACACTCTCCAGAGGCAAAACCATTTGATGCAAATCTGCACAAGTTCAGCATGGACAGGATTTAGATATGAAGAAAATTGAAGCAATCATAAAACCATTTAAGCTGGATGAAGTTAAAGAGGCTCTGCAGGAAGTGGGTCTTCAGGGCATAACTGTTACCGAAGCCAAAGGTTTTGGCCGCCAAAAAGGCCATACTGAACTTTATCGCGGTGCGGAATATGTGGTTGATTTCCTGCCAAAAGTAAAAATCGAAATTGTTTTAAACGATGAGGACGTGGATGCGGCAATCGAAGCAATTCGAAAAGCTGCAGAAACCGGCCGTATCGGTGATGGCAAGATATTTGTTTCCAGCATAGAACAGGCCATTCGAATCAGAACTGGTGAAACCGGCCCGGAAGCCGTTTAAAGCCATACACCCCAACGGAATTATCTTATTACTTGCTACAGAAAGGGACATTATGACCACCGCAAGCGACATTTTAAAACAAATCAAAGATGAAGACATCAAATTCGTTGATCTTCGTTTCACTGACCCAAAAGGTAAAATGCAGCACCTTACTATGGATGTTGCCATTGTTGATGAGGACATGTTTGCCGATGGCGTCATGTTTGATGGTTCTTCCATCGAAGGCTGGAGAGCCATTAATGAGTCCGATATGGTATTGATGCCAGATTGCGACACTGTGCATGTGGACCCATTCTTTGCCCATTCAACTATTTCCATTTTCTGCGACATTCTTGATCCGGTATCGGGCGAAGGCTACAACCGCGACCCGCGTATGACTGCTAAACGGGCTGAAGCCTATTTGCAGTCTGGTGGTTTTGGTGATGCGATCATGGTTGGTCCGGAAGCTGAATTCTTCATCTTTGATGATGTTCGTTTTTCAACCGACCCCTACAATATGGGTTTCTCGGTTGATCAGATTGAATTACCTTCCAACACCGGCAGCGAATATGAGGCTGGCAATATGGGACATCGCCCACGCACCAAGGGCGGCTATTTTCCTGTTCCCCCAATTGATTCCTGCCAGGATATTCGCGGCGAAATGTTGACTGCTTTGACTGAAATGGGCGTCACAGTAGAAAAGCACCACCACGAAGTGGGTGCCGCACAACATGAGCTGGGTATTTTGTTTGATACAATGACCCGTAACGCCGACAAAATGCAGATTTATAAATATGCAGTTCATCAGGTTGCTCACCAGTATGGCAAAACGGCAACCTTTATGCCGAAGCCTGTGTATGGTGACAACGGCACCGGCATGCATGTGCACCAGTCAATCTGGAAAGATGGCAAACCAACATTTGCCGGCAATGAATATGCGGGCCTTTCTGAATCTTGCCTGTTCTATATTGGCGGCATCATCAAACACGCCAAAGCACTGAATGCCTTCACCAACCCGTCGACCAACTCCTATAAGCGTCTGGTTCCTGGTTATGAAGCGCCTGTGCTGCTGGCCTATTCTGCCCGCAATCGCTCTGCATCTTGCCGTATTCCTTTCGGTAATTCACCAAAAAGCAAGCGTGTGGAAGTTCGTTTCCCTGATCCAGCACAGAACCCGTATCTCGGTTTCGCAGCCATGTTGATGGCGGGCCTTGATGGTATCAAAAACAAAATCCATCCGGGTGAGCCAATGGACAAAGATCTGTACGATCTGCCACCGGCTGAACTTAAGGAAATTCCTACCGTTTGTGCATCTTTGCGTGAAGCGCTGGAATCACTTGATGCCGACCGTGGGTTCCTCAAAGAAGGCGGCGTTATGGATGATGACCAGATTACCGCCTATATTGATCTGAAAATGGAAGAGGTTATTCGCTTTGAACACGCGCCTCATCCGGTTGAATTTGACATGTATTATTCTGTCTGATTTCATTCAGTAGAACATTATTCAAAGGCCGGGGTTCATCTGTTCCCCGGCTTTTTCTATGCCGGAGATTATTCATGAAATTTACCAACGGGTTTTATGACCTGCCACCTGAAAAACTTGCAACCGTTGTCACCTCATTAGAGATGCTTGCAAAGCCAGCATTGCCTCCGCATGAGGATAAACCAGGTTGGGAACTTGTCAAAAAAGACCGACCAGACACCGAATGGTATCTCGACCTTTACCGACGTATCGGTGAGGAATGGCTTTGGTTTTCACGCGCGGTTATGCCAGCGGCCGAATTATCTAAAATAATCGGCGACCCAAAAGTAGAAATTTATGCACTCGAAATTGACGGGAAAGCCCAGGGGCTACTGGAGTTAGACTACAGAACCGACAAGGAATGCGAATTGGCATTTCTTGGTGTAACCGATGAAATCATCGGTAATGGTGCCGGCAAATGGATGATGAACCATGCGATAGATAAAGCATGGAATGGCGATGATATTGATCGTCTATGGATACATACCTGCACATTGGATCATCCGCGTGCGCTGCCATTTTATATTCGTTCTGGTTTTAAGCCCTATAGTCGGCAGTTGGAAATCGCTGATGATCCGCGTATTACAGGAGTTTTCCCACCGGGTTCATCGAAGCATTTTCCGGTGCTATAATTTAGATTTTTCGGAATTTTCAATACGTTGGATTTTTTCAGCGTTGGCTTTTATACCCTCCGCTAGCGCTTTGGTTTTGGCTTGATATTCAGGGGTCACCAGACCCGCTGAAATAACCAGCTTGGCCGCATCTTCGACGCTCATATCGAGGCGCATTAGGTCATTCTCCGGCACAAACAGTAAAAAGCCACTGGTCGGGTTTGGCGTTGTGGGAAGAAATACGCTGACTGTTTGACCGGCAGGTCCATCCAGTTTCCTTTGCGGTTCACCGGATGTTTCAGTTGCAATGAACACAAGCGCCCAAAGTCCTTCTCTTGGATATTGGATCAAAGCAACTTCTTTAAAACTCTCTGATTTTTCGTTGAACACAGTCTGGAAGATTTGCTTCAAACCGGAATATAAATTGCGCACTACCGGCATACGGCTGAGTAGCGATTCGCCATAGGAAACAACAGAGCGGCCGATCAGATTGGCGGTTAAAAAACCAACCAATGTTATCATGAACAAGGCGACCAGCAGGCCGAAGCCCGGGACCGAAAATGGCAAATAATTATCGGGATTATAGACTTCCGGAATATAGGGCTTTACCCATGAATCCACCCATTGAATAAGCGTCCAGGTCAAATAGATAGTGATTGCCAAAGGTGCACATATTACAAAGCCGGTCAGGAAATAATTCCGTAACCTGGTAACAGCTCCCGGCTTGGATTTTTTGACCAGTATTGGCGTTTTTTTCATGTGACTACACTTCCTTGGAACCAACATTATATGTGGGTTCAGGTCAAAACTTCAATGGGTTGAGCGAACTACTGCAGTATATGAACCTATTCTACGGTAACCGATTTAGCCAGATTTCGGGGTTGATCAACATCTGTCCCCATATGTACAGCCGTGTGATAGGCAAGCATTTGAACAGGCAATGCATAAACCAATGGTGTAATAATTGCTGGCATCTCTGGCATTATAATGACCTTTGCGTCATCCATACCTGCGGCATTTGCACCTTTTTGATCGGTGATCAGTATGATTTTACCGCCGCGCGCGGCAACTTCCTGCATATTTGATACGGTCTTTTCAAATATGCTGTCATAAGGTGCAATAACTACGACCGGCATGGTTTCATCTATCAGTGCGATGGGCCCGTGCTTCAATTCACCGGCTGCATAGCCCTCTGCATGAATATATGAAATCTCTTTAAGTTTTAAAGCACCTTCCATTGCTAACGGAAAATTTGTATCGCGACCCAGATATAAAACATGATCAACATTTTGAAGATCGCGGGCTACGACCTCGATTTCATCCCACAATTTCAAAACCTGGCTGGCGTAGCGTGGCGCTTCGGATAATTCTCGCACCAATTGCGCTTCGCGGGTTGCGTCTATCGTGCCGCGCTGGCGGGCGGCTCCCACTGCCAGACAAGCCAAAGTAGAAAGCTGACAGGTGAAGGCCTTGGTCGAAGCAACGCCAATCTCCGGGCCTGCAAGTGTTTGGAACACAACATCGGATTCGCGCGCGATAGTCGATTCTTTAACATTGACGATTGCACCAATATGTTGACCCTGTTGTTTGCAATACCGCAAACCTGCAAGCGTATCGGCGGTTTCCCCTGACTGGGTGATGAACAATGAAAGGCCGCCTTTTGTCATTGGTGCTTCACGGTAACGAAATTCTGAGGCAACATCGATATCCACCGGTAATCGGGCCAATTTTTCGAACCAGTATTTGGAAACCAGGCCGGCATAATAGGCCGTTCCACAGGCGGTAATATTAATCCGGTCAAGTTCTTTAAAATCAAACGGCGCTTTATCAAGCCCGGATACCCGCTGCTCTGAAAAATCCAGAAAATGCGAAAGAGTGTGGCCAATTACTTCTGGCTGCTCAAATATTTCCTTACTCATAAAGTGGCGATGGTTGCCCTTGTCGACCATCAATGTGGCGCCAACGGAAAGCTGTTTGGCGCGCTCGACCCTGGCCCCATCTTCATCGAAGATTTGCATGTCGTCACGATGAATTGTCGCCCAGTCGCCATCTTCAAGATAGGTAATGACATTGGTGAATGGGGCAAGCGCAATTGCGTCTGAGCCCAGATACATTTCACCCTCACCATGACCAATTGCCAATGGCGGGCCATTGCGCGCGGCAACGATTAAATTGTCCTCATTCTTAAACAGAATGGCCAAAGCAAATGCGCCTTCAAGCCTTTTAATGGCGGCAAATGCAGCCTTTGGCGGAGATTTGCCGGAATTCAATTCGCGCGAAACAAGATGCGCCACGACTTCTGTATCGGTTTGCGACGTGAACTCATATCCATCCTTTTTAAGTTCTTCGCGCAGCTCACGAAAGTTCTCAATGATACCATTGTGAACCAAAGCAACATCATTGGAAAAATGCGGGTGGGCGTTGGTCTCGTTCGGCACACCGTGGGTGGCCCATCTGGTATGACCAATGCCAATTGTTCCTGCCAGCGGATTTTCATCAAGACGCGATTGCAGGTTTACCAATTTGCCTTCAGCTCGCCTGCGCCCAAGAATACCATCATCCAGAGTTGCCACTCCGGCAGAATCATATCCACGATATTCGAGCCTTTTGAGCGCGTCCACCATCAAAGGGGCTACAGGTCTGTTGCCGACGATTCCAACAATTCCACACATAGTAATACTCTCAAATTCCGAATGATTAAATTTTAAACCGCTGTATTTACGAGTTTACCGCAGTTGCAGCCGCCCCAACTTCAATTTATTAGCGTCCGTGAAAAGAAATGATAATCAAAAAAGATTTCCAAACTGCAAAACTATTTCAATAAATCACACTTTACAGTATTTATGCCAAATACAGATTTAACCTGCATTTTTTTTGGCTTGATTTCTGAGTCGAATTTTACCGGCAAGATGATCTTTGTTGACCTGTTTACCCCGGCTAATTCCAAGTGCATCTTGCGGCACATCCTTTGTCACCACACTTCCGGCCGCCACTATAGCATTGTCACCAATCACAACTGGCGCAACCAATGACGAGTTCGAGCCTATAAATGCATTATTGCCGATCATGGTTTGATGTTTGTTGATGCCGTCATAATTGCAGGTAATGGTTCCCGCACCAATATTGGCTTTGGTGCCAATTATTGTGTCTCCGACATAGGACAGGTGATTGATTTTCGAGCCAATGCCGACAGTTGCTTTCTTAATTTCGCAAAAATTACCAACCTTTGAACCTTGAAGCATCAATGTTCCCGGCCTCAGACGTGCATAGGGGCCAACAATACACCCCTCACCTATCTTAGCCCCTTCAAGATGGGAAAAAGCACGGATAGTTACATTTTCCGCAACACTTACACCTGATGAAAAGACCACATTGGGTTCGACGATCGAATCGCGGCCAATTTTTGTATCATAGGCAAATTGTACGGTTTCCGGTGCGGGCATAGAAACGCCGTTTATCA
>JALSIJ010000072.1 GCA_026981655.1 Rhizobiaceae bacterium
TGGCACGATCGCCCTGGTGTTACAAACCAGAACATCAATCGGATCACCATCTTCAGAAAGCGTATGCGGAACAAATCCATAATTTCCCGGATAGACCATTGGCGTATATAAAAACCGGTCAACAAAGAGCGCACCCGATGCCTTGTCCATTTCATATTTAATCGGTTCTCCGCCAACGGGAACCTCAACAATGACGTTAATGTCTTCGGGCGGGTTATTGCCAATGGCAATTGCATCAAGGCGCATTGCGCGTATCCTTTGATTTAATTCAATTGTGGTTTAAAGATGCTCTTAGTCTGTATCATATCAACAGGCCACATTTATCTTTGTCGCATGTTAATTAATTTGGAGAACCGTAATGAAGCCTGCATTTAAAAGATATCTATTGGCAGGAGTAATAATATTATTAGCCCCGCTTGGGGCCTGGGGCGGTGAAAGCGCCTATTCCAAGCTAAATCTCGACAAAGACTGTAAATTTGATGCACCATCCGATGATGAAAATGCCGGCCCCGGATCTTCTGCCAAATGCCAGATTGGCAACTTCCCGACAATATATTTTGACGAGGGAGATCTGCGCCAATCTATTGGATTTGGTGCACCAAAAAAATATCAGACATTTGGCCAATTCAACTACATAAATAACGTGATTGAATGGCGCAGTAAGAATGGCAAACCCTATGCGGCGATAGTTCGGTTTTTTATCCAGAATAGCCATCTGGATAATAATGATGGTGATAAGGCCAACCTTGGGCAGGTTTTAGTCGTTCATCGCGTTGCGAAAAGCAGCAAAGGGCAAACCTGCATCGTTGGAATGGTTGACGCACGCGCTAATGCCAATGCCAATGTGCTTGCACGCCAAATAGCTGACAAACTGGCCACATCCTTTAATTGCGCAACAGACAAGGCAGAATATCTTGGCATAAAGGGTAAATTTGCCGGGGGTGCAATGTTTTAAAATTTTACCATTTGCAACTCAAAGACAACTTGCCACGGAAAGTCACCTTCGGCAATTTCATTTTCTGGGCGCTATAAAGTTGCAACGAACATATCTCAAAACACAGTTCTTGAAGATTAGGTTCGCACCTTCATGCCAATAAAACATTGAAAAATAATAGATTATTCCGGTTGCAAGAAAATCAATTCCATGCAAATGCAATTTTTTTCAACAATGAGCCATCGAATGTTTCATTGCCTTCAGCAACATCACGCCCACCGGCATTGGAATAAAAACGCACCGCATTTTCATTCTCCTCCAACGCCCAAACAACGCATCCTTTCATACCAATACGAGCAAGTTCACGTCGTGCCAGCGAAAACAATTTCTTGCCAAATCCAACACCTTGATACTCGGGCTTCAGATAAAGCTCATAAACTTCACCTTCATACGGGAGAGTACTAACCCGGTTCGGGCCGAGCGTAACATATCCAACAATTTCTTCGCCAATATCGAGCACAAGTATGTTGGTTGAATGACGAATTGCCCTCTCCCACCAACCTACACCCCGACGGCGCACCATTGAATCGAGCGACTTGTGGGGCAATACACCCGTATAAGCATGGCGCCATGAAACATCATGGGTTTCAGCGATACCAGAAGCATCGTCCGGCGTTGCCCGGCGTATATCAATTGCAATCGTGCTCATGGATTTGAGCATAGTAAACGATCTATTAACCAACAAGCCCCCGGCACCTGTAATTCACAAAATTACTTCACTTTTTAATAACTATGCACAGGCAAATTGTATAACTTTTTTAGAGCACAAATTTCTTATGAAATAGATGCTGCAACAGATAACCTGCCGCCATTCAGCCAACAATTATCTGTTGCTTGCACACATCATCATCAAGCGGATGCCGCCTGATTGGCACGCATAATGCGTTTACGCTCAATTGGGTCAAGTACCCGCTTGCGCAACCGGATACTTTTGGGCGTCACCTCTACCAACTCATCATCAGTAATGTAGGAAAGCGCTTTTTCCAAAGTCATCTGAAGCGGCGTGGTAAGACGAACCGCCTCGTCCTTACCCGATGAACGCATATTGGTAAGCTGCTTGCCCTTCATCACATTCACCTCAAGGTCATTTCCCCGCGCATGTTCACCAATGATCATACCGCGATAAACCTTGTCACCGGGAGAGATGATCATCGGACCGCGGTCTTCCAGACCAAACAGAGCAAATGCCACTGCCTCACCATCGCCATTGGAAATAAGAGCACCCGTATGCCGCTGGGCAATATCACCCTTATAGGGCTGATATTCCAGGAATGTCCGGTTGAAAATTGCCGTGCCGCGTGTATCGGACAAAAGCTCAGAAAGATAGCCGATCAGCCCCCGTGTTGGCGCATGAAATACCAGCCGCGTACGTCCGCCGCCAGACGGTTTCATCTCGATCAAATCCGCCCGTCGCTCTGACATCTTTTGCACAACAACACCAGAAAACTCATCATCAACATCAATAACAGCTTCCTCGATTGGTTCAATTTTTTGACCCGATTCATCTTCGCTCATTAATACCCGGGGGCGTCCAATGGTTAATTCAAAGCCCTCACGTCGCATGGTTTCAATCAGAATTGCCAATTGCAATTCACCGCGCCCGGCAACCTCGTAGGAATCATTGCTGTTTCCTTCCGAGATTTTCAACGCCACATTGCCCTCAGCCTCTTTCATCAACCGTTCACGAATGACCCGGCTTTGCACCTTGTCACCCTCACGCCCGGCAAGCGGGCCATTATTAACCCGAAAGGTCATTGAAAGTGTTGGCGGGTCAATGGGTTGCGCCTTAATTGGCTCTTTTATACCAGGATCCGCCAAAGTGTCAGCCACGGTTGCCTTGGTAAGACCGGCAATTGCAACAATATCACCAGCGCTGGCGCTTTCAACCGGCACGCGATCCAGTCCATCAAAAGACAAAATTTGTGTGACCCGGCCCTGCTCAATGGATTTTCCATCATGTGATATGGCGTGAACAGCCTGATTGGGAACAATTGTTCCCGAAGAAATACGGCCCGTAAGAATACGTCCAAGATAGGGATTGGCTTCAATCGTTGTGGCCAACATGCGAAATGCGCCTTCTTCCACTTTTGGCGGCTCAACATGTTCCAGCACCAGATCAAGCAACGGGCCCATATTTTCCTTTGGGCCTTCAGCCGCATCCGCCATCCAGCCTTCTTTAGCCGACCCATAAAGCACTTGGAAATCCAGCTGATGCTCATCCGCATCAAGTGCTGCAAACAAATCAAACACTTCGTCAAGAACCCAGTCAGGGCGACCATCAGGTTTGTCAATTTTATTGATCGCAACGATTGGACGAAGGCCAAGTTTCAAAGCCTTTTGCAACACAAATTTGGTTTGTGGCATCGGCCCCTCTGCCGCATCAACCAGCAAAATAACTCCGTCCACCATATTTAAAATACGTTCAACTTCACCGCCAAAATCAGCGTGACCAGGCGTATCCACAATATTGATGCGCGTATCTTTCCAATTGACCGATGTGACCTTGGCCAGAATTGTGATGCCGCGTTCTTTTTCCAGATCGTTGGAGTCCATAGCCCGTTCGTCGACTTTCTGGTTGTCACGAAAAGTGCCGGATTGGCGCAAAAGAACATCAATGAGGGTTGTCTTCCCATGATCAACATGGGCAATGATCGCGATATTGCGAAGTGTCATAATAAATACTCGGAGGTTGGCCATGCCAGGCCCTTTAAGTATCGGGAGCCCAACATGCTGAATTTCTGCATTTGCTTAGGGTCAAGACCCTAATGCTTTGCGCTGCTCCTTACAGGGTTTTTACCGCAAACGAAAGCCCCTCTTGCATGCAATGTTCATCACAATGAACATTGCGTCAAATGTGAGAGTATTCTACCAGTTGAACAGCATCGAATTCAGGATAGGCTCATGCGCAAACACTTTCGCAAAATCGTCTGGGGCGGCCATGTGAAATGGAGTCATCGCTTCGATTACACCATTATGGCCTTCATAATGCTTTCCATGATCACAATGTCGCTGGAAACCCTGCCCGGGATCTCGCCTTCAACCATTCTCATATTCAATGGCCTCGAATTGCTGATTGTTATTGTATTCACTGCCGAATATATGTTGCGGATATGGACGGCTGAAAAACCATTCAAATATATATTCAGCTTTATTGGCATCATTGATTTAATTGCAATTGTACCATTCTGGTTTGCAACCGGCATAAATCTTCAGGGCGCGCGCGCATTTCGCCTGATTAGAATGATCCGGGTCTTGAAAATCCTGCGCTACATGTCAGCCTTAAGAAGGTTGGAAAAAGCAATCAGGCTGGTACAGGAAGAGCTAATCGTTTTTGCCATATTGGCTGCCATCATAATTTTCGTCACATCCGTTGGCATTTACCAATTTGAGCATGAGGCACAACCGGAAGCTTTTCCTTCAATCCCCCATTCGGTCTGGTTTTCAATTGTGTCTTTAACCGCTGTTGGCTATGGCGATGTGACGCCGATTACCATGGGCGGCAAAATATTTACTTCGCTTATTTTGATAATTGGGTTAGCAATTGTAGCAATTCCCACAGCACTGATTGTTTCAGGCCTGACCAGGGCCAAAATTGAACAAGACCTGGAAGACAATAATCAACCTAAGTCCAAACAAAGCAGTGATACCAAAATGGATATTGATTAGAATTATTTCAATTCCCCAACCCGGTCATTGATGGTTTCACGAACAGATTCCCAAAGAAGAGAAAAGGACTGAAACCCCTCTTCTGTCACCTCATCTGTATCAAGGGCTTTCACCACAGTTTCCAGAATTGAAAACAATTCTTTTTTCAATTGCTTTAACTCACTCAAATTAGAAGACTTTTGCGCATCTTCAGCTATATCCAACAATTGGTAATTGTAACTGTCCAGCCGGTTTTTCTGAGTTGCAGAAAAGCGGCTCCGTAGGGCCAAAAGCCCTGACATCAACATCGCAATCAAAGTAACAATCAACGCTATTGGCTCTGCATTTTCCTGCAAAAATGAGGGCGCATCACGGTTATAATAACCGGCCGCACCATCATGGAATGGTAGTGATGCGCCTCGCTCATTATTGGCGCCGACTATCGTTGCTGCCAAAGGCATCCGGGTTAGTAAATCCAGACGGTTTTCAAACATCACGCGGGTCAATTCCCTGATAGCAGCCACATTCGCCCGATCATTGGAAACCAGAAGCCGATGTACAGTCACCGTTTCAACGTCGCGAATCGGGAGAACCGGATTGCCATCAAACGCCCCGCGCACCACTATACCCGAGTTAAGAAAAGGTCTTTTCAGTGCAATTGCCGCAGCCTGGTCAATCGGCACGAACCGCAAAGCCAAATTTTTCAAACCGGCGTTTTCTATAAAGCGCAACAATGATGCATCACGCAGAGAGCGAACCAAAAACACGCCATCCACCCGGCCTTCTAAAAACAGTTCCGCCCCCTTTTCAAACCTGGTTGAAACAAAGTCAAAGGAACCCGTCGGTAAATTATAATGATCAATCACCGACCAAAACGCCAAAAGTTCTGAACTTCCATCCTGCGGTATTGCAATTCGGTGACCACGCAAGGATGGAATATCATCTATCACACCATCAGCTCTGGTGATTAAAATAAAATAGTCTGGGAACAAATCCGCAATTAATCTAATGGTTTTGGATACCGGCGTATCAGATGAAATAGTCGCTAAATCGAAAGCCCCGCTATTGATCAGGGTAATATTGGTTGATGAGTTTTTGGATGGCTGTACATCCAGACGAACATGGTCACTGTGGCGCGCAAGGACTTCACCAACTTCACTCAGCAAGGTGAAAGAATCACTTCCCCTCGGACCGGCAGCGACGGTTAAAACCGTTGGCTGAGCGCCAATTTGGGTAAAATACCACCAACTGCCGCCAAGAACTGTCAGCAGGGCGACAAAAATGGATATTACGGCCAGCCTCATCATCTTCTCCCCATGATCAAAATAAACTGCCCGGCTCAAATAAGCTCTGTATTATCTGCGCTTTCTTGCCGCCAATGTACGCAACCGCAGAGCATTCAACTTGATAAAACCATGTGCATCTTCCTGATCATAGGCACCCGCATCATCCTCAAAAGTAACAAGTTCCTCTGAATAGAGCGATTTGTCGCTCTCTCGTCCGGTGACAATCACATTGCCCTTGTAAAGTTTAAGGCGAACCTTGCCTTCCACATACTGTTGACTGTGGTCAATAGCTGCCTGCAGCATTTCACGTTCTGGTGCAAACCAGAAGCCATTATAGATCAGTTCAGCATAGCGCGGCATCAGCTCGTCTTTCAGATGCATAGCACCCGCATCGAGCGTCAGGGATTCCATTGCCCGATGCGCATGTAGCAAAATTGTACCACCGGGGGTCTCATAAATTCCGCGCGATTTCATACCGACAAAGCGGTTCTCAACCAGATCCAGCCGGCCAATCCCGTTGTCACGCCCAAAATCATTTAATGCGGCAAATAGCGTTGCAGCCGACAATTTCTTGCCATTAAGAGCAACCGCATCGCCGCGCTCAAATTCAATCTCGATTTCTGTGGCTTTATCTGGAGCGGCTTCCGGGTCCACCGTACGCTGGAAAACATAATCAGGCGGTGCAACGGCAGGGTCTTCCAGCACTTTTCCTTCTGATGAGGAATGCAGCATATTGGCGTCAACAGAAAATGGCGATTCGCCTCGCTTGTCTTTCGGCACTGGAATTTGATGCAGTTCGGCAAAATTAATTAAATCGGTTCTGGATTTAAAGTCCCAGTCACGCCAGGGGGCAATAATCTTAATATCAGGATCAAGTGCATAGGCAGCCAATTCAAAGCGAACCTGGTCATTGCCTTTACCGGTTGCACCATGCGCAATTGCATCGGCACCGGTTTCGTGAGCAATCTCGATCAGCCTTTTGGAAATCAATGGCCGGGCAATTGAAGTGCCAAGCAAATAAACACCTTCATAAACCGCATTGGCCCGGAACATCGGGAAAACAAAATCTGCAATAAATTCCTCTCGCAGATCATCAATGTAAATTTCCTTGATGCCCAAAAGTTCGGCTTTTTTGCGCGCCGGCTCTAGCTCTTCACCCTGGCCAAGATCGGCTGTGAAAGTGACGACTTCTGCATCATATTCGGTGTGCAGCCACTTCAAAATGATTGATGTATCCAGCCCACCGGAATAGGCCAACACGACCTTGTTGATTTCATTCTTGTTAAATTTGCTCATTTTATCTCTCATCACAAAACGGCGCGTCATACCTGCGATAGCCAACCCGAAAGCACCGTAAATTTTGGCGGCACTTTAGCGGGATTATTACCTATGGCAAGTGGTTGCGACTGTTAGGGCAAGCCTTTATCTGACTTTGAGATTGAATGCCACCTGATTTGACCAGCGTGCAGTTTTTTCAAATAACCGAGTAAAGTATCGGGTTGAAAATAGTAGGTTCAAAGCGGCAATTACACAGAATGTAAAGAGCACTGACACAACCACATCACTTAAAAAATGCCGCCCAAAAGCGATCCGCAATCCGCTGAAGAACACAACATATACAGTTAGGAATGCCGCACCGACGATACGCCATCGCCCCGGCAAAAATACCAATAATGTGAACAGCCACGCGGCACTGGAAGCTTCTCCCGATACAAAAGAGCAATTGCTTTCGCAGTAATTGGAAATTGTACCCGGCAACACAAATGGATTCTCTCCACCCAATCCGTCCACCTGATATGGCCTTGGGCGCCCCCAGAGTTCTTTCAAGATTACATTCACCAATACAATGGTCGCCAGTAAAACGCTCCAGATTACCAGGCTGATTTTCCGGATTGAATCAGCGCTGGTATTTGGGTTGAATAATATTTGATAGATCAAATAAATACTGGCACCAACACCAACAATATTGGGAACCAGCAGACTGATTTCGCGCATTGTGCTGAGCACGCCATTAAACTGCAGCGGAAATGTTCCACAAACAGAAATGGTCGCGTTTTCCGGGCATGGCTGAACCGTAAAGGCAATTCTCGATACGAACAAATCAAGTTCAGGCATGAGCCGGAAAAAAAACAAAGCCAACATTGTAATCACAAGTAAAAACAGCAACCAATAAGCGGCATGCTGGATTTTTGAAACATCCATTTTTGCATTTTGACTCTGCATTATTTATTCCAGGAAATTAGTTCGGTTTAGGGATAATTGGCTAGGGTCTGGGCTGCTGATATTGCCGCTGAAATACAAGCTATACTTATCGATGTCCACGCCTTGAACATTAACACCGTGCCTATTCGTGCAAATCATTCATTGGCGCTTCAGCAGTCGATCCAGATAATTAAATTCGAGCTTTGGAATACCGGGATTAGCCAGCTTTTTGCGGATGGTATCCAATATCTCCCGGGCTTTCTGGGCATCTATTTCTCCCGGAATTTTTACATTACTGTTCAAATTCGGCCCGCGGGTTCTTTGCTGACGGCCGAGCGGATCATTGCCTGACTGATCATTGCGCTGCCGGCCATTTTGATCGGTTCCGCCACGTTCTCCAGCCATATTCTGCTGCATTTGCTGCATCAATGCTCGAGCACCATTGCGCAATGAATTGAGCGCCTGCCCCTGTTGACCCAGCGCTTCGCCATTTTCGCCCTGGCCAAGCGCATCGCGGGCTTTACCCATTGATTTCCCGGCATTGCCAAGTTCGCGACCCGGATCCATTCCCTGCTGTTCCAGTCCTTTCATCATATCTTGCAACTGTTTTTGCAATTGCCCCTGCTTTTGTTGCAATTGTTTCATTGCTTCGGCAAACTTTTTCTGGCTCATTTGGCCTTGTTGGTTTTGCTGCCCCGGGCGTTGCCCACCATTATTACGTGGACTTTGCTGGTCTCTGTTTTGTTGGCCCTGCTGCTGGTTGCGCCGCTGATCATTCTGGTTTTGGCCATTGTTACGTTGCCGCTGCTGCATACGAAAAGTCTCATCCATCAACCGTTGTTGTTGTTGCATCATTTCAGACAGTTTATTCATCTGCTGATTAAACTGGTCGCCTTCCTGCTGTCTTTGTTGCTGATGGCGTCCGGCCTGCAACTGGTCCATCAATTGCTGCATTTCACTCAACAACTGTTTCGCCGCATCCTTGGAGCCAGACTTTGCCAAATCTTCAATCCGGTCCATCATCCGGTCGAGATCCTGTTTGCGAAGGGTTTGGCTGTTTTGATTCTGCGGCAGGTTCTGATTGTTATTATCGCGCGCCATTTGCTGGGTGAGCTCTTTAAGATATTCATTCATTGCCTGGCGAAGCTCTTTCATCAGTCTGGAAATTTCTTCTTCAGATGCATCATTTTCCAAAGCATTCTTCAGCGCTTCCTGAGCCTCTCGCAGTCTGGATGCTGCTTCACTTAAATCGCCATCCTCAATCGCTAGTGCAAGGCTCCACAACAGGTCCAGCCCGTCACGCAATTCATCATCATTCCGGGCGCGAGAAATCGTCCGCCAGACAACCTGTAGCCCGGTATAAATGCTGGTATTGGGAATAAATTCTTCCGGCGCAGTATTAGCAATTATATCCAGCATATCGGCCACCTGCCGCGCTGAATTGGCATCCATCGCCAGGATTCTGCGCTGCTCCACCAGCGCTGCCGCCAGCGGCTTGGTGAAAAATCGCGCCGGCAGGACAATCTCCTTGATTACACTTTTGCCAATCTGACCCGCGCCATCCTTGGCAATCAAGGTGAGATTGACCTTACCGCCTGCAAAAGGGTGCTGGGATAAATCTCTTGATAATTTGGCTTTTCCGGTTTTTGCCCGCGCCCGCGACAATGAAAGCGTAACAACTGGTGGTTTAACCAAAGGCCGGGCATTTGCGCGCGCCGGTTTTATCAAAGCAATCTCGCCCGTAGCACTGACCACGCCATAGTCATCTTCAAATTCATAGGCAAGGTCGAGCATCCGTCCGCGCCCGCGTTTTGGCTCACTTGTAAAACGAATTTTAGGATCATGGTCTGCGATAATGTCAAACTGCCAATTGCCAATGATTTGATCCTCAGAAGACAATTGTGCTTCGCCCGAAGCATCCAGAACAAAGCGATATTCCCGGCTGGCAGCATTTTCATTCTCTTTTGCAGGGTCAGTCGCTTCGCGCAAAACCGGCTCAAGAGCAATAGGGCCGTCGGCTGTTATATATTTCATACCCAGTGATTTACGGCTGGCCACGCGGACAACCAGCAAACTGCCTTCCGGCACACGGGCAAAATTTATGCTTTTTTTATTACTTGTCATGCGGTTTAAAAATAGCGGCGGACGGTTGGTATAGGCCGGCGGAGAAACCCAAACATCCAGCCTCGCGAGATTTTTCGCAGCCGGTATCTGCGCCGAAAACGCGCTCCCAATCCGGCTAATATGGTCACCGCTGGCATAGCCAAATCCAACAAACAGCAGCAATAAGACTACCGCGCGCAATCCAAATGGATCACGCTCAGCCATTGCAGGATTAGGTGCACCCGCCTTCAAGCCCGTAAGTTTTTCGCCCATCCGAGAACGATGTTCCCGCCAAAGGGCATTTGAAAACGCATTCTCTTTACCGGCCACCAATTTATCAGATTGCGCAATAAGCGGGCGATGGGAAAGGTTGGAGCGTTGCTCAATCCGTAAATCAATATCTGATAATTGTGGCAGCCTGAACCGGCGAAGCGGTACAAGGCTCAGGATAGCCGCCAGGCCAAACAAAGCCACAAGTAAAATACGAGCTAAATCCGGCACCATGCGCCAGAATTCAAACCATGAGACGATCAGGAACCCGGCAACAATCATTAAAAACGGCAGCATTAATGGCCAAAACCGTTCCCAGGCGATTGCCAACCCGGCAAAAAATCGCGGCCAAAAAAGAACGCGACCCGTATCAACAGCCCCTTGCTGATCGGTTAATTCGCCCTCTTTACCAGAAGAACCTATATGATCATTATCGTTCAATATCGCGCCTGCCATTATTTAGCTTGCACAACTATAACACCGGGAACGCGGCAAAGACGAGGCAAATTCCATTTTCCTCGCTCAATTGTGATGAAAAGAGCCTAATCAGCGAGCCAATCCGGCATGGAATCAAGCGCCAGCAATTCCTCATAAGTTGGCCGTGGGCGCACCACATGAAACCTGCCGCCATCCACCAGAACTTCTGGAATTAGTGGTCTGGAATTATAGGTACATGATTGCACGGCTCCATAGGCGCCAGCCGATCCAACCGCGATCAGATCATCCGGCTTCATATGGGCAATATCGCGGTCTTTAGCCAGATAATCACCAGATTCACAGACCGGGCCGACAATATCAGCCCGAATGCGTGGCGTGCTAGCCGGGGCCAGTTCTACCGGTCGAATTTCGTGCCAAGCCTCATAGAGTGTCGGCCGGATAAGATCATTCATAGCCGCATCAACAATGACAAAAGTTTTGTCATCACCAGTTTTCACATATTCAACTTTTGTTACCAATATGCCCGCATTGCCGACAATCAAACGCCCCGGCTCAAACATAACCCGGCAATCCAGCGCCTTCACATGGCGCTTGGCAACCTCCGCATAGGCCAGTGGGTCCGGTGGCGGGGAATTATCATCGCGGTAAGGTATACCAAGCCCACCGCCCAGATCCACATGTTCAATCTCATGCCCCTCGGCTCGCAACGCGCCAATAAGCTCGCCAAGCCGGGCGAATGCTCTGTCAAACGGTTCCAGATCAATAATCTGACTGCCGATATGCATATCAATGCCGCAAACTTTTATGCCAGGCAATTCAGCAGCTTTTTTGTAAATTCTGGGGGCCTCTGTCCACGGAACGCCGAATTTATCTTCGGCTTTTCCGGTGGAAATTTTGGCGTGGGTTTTCGCATCCACATCCGGGTTGATGCGAAAGGATACCGGCGCCACCTTGCCCATTGCCACGGCCCGCTCGGATAGTCGCAAAAGTTCCGGTTCAGATTCCACATTGAAACATAATATGCCCGCTTCCAGCGCATAGTCGATTGCCTCAGTGGATTTACCAACACCGGAAAACAATATTTTTTCGGCAGGAATTCCAACCGCCAGCGCCCGGCGCAATTCGCCTTCAGATACCACATCAGCCCCGGAACCCTGATCCGCCAGGGTTTTTAAAACCGCCTGATTGGAATTGGCCTTCATTGCATAGCAAACCAGCGAAGGAATATCGCTAAATGCATTGGCAAATACATTGTAGTGGCGCACAAGGGTCGCAGTTGAATAGCAATAAAACGGTGTGCCGACAGATTGCGCCATCGCGATAATAGAAACATCTTCGGCGTGCAACACGCCATCACGGTAGTCAAAATGGTTCACGGGGTTTTACCTGCCAGAAATTTTAATGGAATAATATTAATAGGAATATCGATGGTATTTTATCTCAAACGAGACAATACCTATTCAAGCAAACCATCGAGAATAAAGCGTTTTCCGGGCTTTTTCTTTTCCCGAACTACTCCAGCCTTCTTTTCTTCCTCGCTCAATGGCACCGCAGAAGGTGCCACCGGCGCACCCTTAACCCCACAACCAGCCAATATGCCCGAAAACACAATCACCAATGCAAAATAGCTGAATATTTTTTTCATCAAGGCCTCCAAAGCGGGTTCCATTTACTCTTAAAACAATACTGCTGTGACTTTCCAGTCAAATATAGATGTAAAAATGACAATCGGCTTGAACAGGCATTTACCAGCAGCACCCATCAGGCCAGTTTTGAGCGCCAATAGGCCACCTGATCAAGCACATTTTTGGGCGCCGTGCCGCCAAAACTTGTGCGGCTTTTAATCGAATTTTCCACGCTGAGCACATTATATACGCCCTCATGGATCGCCCCATCAAGTGTTTGCAATTCGGCCAACGGCAATTCTGCCAACTCACAGCCCTTGGCCTCCGCCATCGCAACCGCCCGCCCGGTTACATGATGCGCATCACGAAATGGCATATTTAATTCCCGCACCAGCCAATCGGCCAGATCGGTCGCGGTGGAATAGCCGGAACCGGCCGCAGCGGCCATTTTATCAGTGTTTATCGAAATATCAGAAATCATCCCGTTCATCGCAGCAATAGCAAGTGCGATAGAAGATGCCGCATCAAAAACCACTTCCTTGTCTTCCTGCATATCCTTTGAATAGGTCAGCGGCAGTCCCTTCATCACCGTCAAGAGCGATACAAGCGCACCCGAAATACGCCCCGTTTTGGCACGCACCAGTTCGGCGGCATCAGGGTTTTTCTTTTGTGGCATGATCGAGGAACCGGTTGAAAATTTATCCGACAATTGTGCAAAACCAAATTGCGGCGTTGACCAGATGACAATTTCCTCCGCCAGTCTGGAAAGATGAACCGCACAAATTGAGGTGGCAGACAAAAATTCCAGCGCAAAATCGCGGTCAGAAACCGAATCAAGCGAATTTCTCGTCGGTTCACGAAAGCCCAATGTCTTGGCCGTCATATGGCGATCAATCGGAAACCCGGTGCCGGCAAGCGCTGCTGCCCCCAGCGGGCATTCATCCATCCGTTCGATCGCATCACGAAAACGCCCACGGTCGCGGGCAATCATTTCCACATAGGCAAGACAATGGTGGCCAAAGGTTACCGGTTGCGCCGTTTGCAAATGGGTAAAACCCGGCATTGGGGTTGCCGCATGGGTCTCGGCTTTTACCAGAAAAGTCTCCATCAATTGGCCAAGGGCGGCTTCCGTATCAATTGCCGCCTCTTTTACCCACATCCGAAAATCAAGCGCGATCTGGTCATTGCGCGAACGCGCCGTATGCAACCGGCCAGCGGGCGAACCTATCAGCTCCAGCAACCGCGATTCGATGTTCATATGAATATCTTCCAACGCCGTGGAAAATTCAAACTCGCCTTTTTCAAGCTCTGACAAAATTGTGTCTAGACCTTGAGCGATTTCACGGGCATCTTCGCGCGAAATTATACCGGTTTCAGCCAGCATCGAGGCATGCGCCTTTGACCCGGCAATATCCTGGGTATAAAGCACCTTATCAAAACCAATAGAGGCATTGATTTCTTCCATGATGGCATCCGGGCCGGAGGCAAAACGCCCGCCCCACATCTTGTTGCCATTTCCACTCATTACATGCTCCCGGTTCAAGGATACGAAAATATGACCACCGAAAATACCCCACCAAGAAAACCTGCCAATAAATTGATGTTTGGGGGCGCCGCGATGGCAATCGTTATTGGTCTCGGCTTATTTGCATTTTATTCGACCGCCGACAACCCTGCCGAAGCGCTGGTCTGCAAAAGCTCGAAAGAAACTATTGCCAAAATGAAACCATTTGCCAGTGGCGAGTTGGCAGCATTTCAATTGTCTGACACACCAAAAGATCTGTCGGACCTCACGTTCAAAGATAAGGACGGCAAAGACGTTACCATCGCCGACTGGAAAGGCCGCACGGTTTTATTGAACATGTGGGCCACCTGGTGCGCGCCATGTCGGCGCGAAATGCCAGCCCTGCAACAGCTGCAGGTGGACCTTGGCGGCGAAAACTTTGAAGTCGTGCCGGTGAGTGTCGATCTTGGTGACGACAGCAAACCAAAGGCGTTTTACAAAAAGATCAAACTGGACAAATTGCCGTTTTATGCCGATGGCACTATGGAGATTTTCAGCAGGTTGAAGAAGCTCGGCCTTGCCTTTGGCATGCCCACAACTGTGATTGTCGATAAGGAAGGTTGCTCGCTCGGCGTGCTAAATGGCCCGGCCGAATGGGCCAGCGACGATGCCAAGGCGCTTGTGAGGGCGGCTTTTTGAGTTCATCAAGTGAGCACACGTGGGGCTTTGCCCCTCGCAAGCGAACGAGTGTAAAGCCAGCCTTGTGTTTATTCTAATTCCACACAACCTGGATTGAATTGCAGATCCGCGCGTTCACGCTCTGACATTTTTTGAATATCCGGATGGGAAAGCGGATCGTTGCGCCACTGGAGCTCTTTGCCTCGTAACATTCGTTCCGTTAACCAATGAGCTCTTAAGCATTTACAATAGGTAGTTAGGAAATATTTCATTCCTTATTTTGCAAGATTATACCCTAATGTGAATCGACTTTATGAAGAGAGTAATTTAGAAAAACTAAATGCATAACCTCAACTCGATTCCGCTTTCTGCACTAAGAGCTATCGAAGCTATTGCCCGCACGGGTACATTAGCACGCGCCGCCGGGGAACTAGGCGTTACCGCAGGTGCCCTTAGCCAACGATTGGCCAAGGCTGAGGCAACGCTGGGACGCGCCCTGTTTTTTCGTACTTCCTCAGGTTTGAAGCAAACCGAAATTTGTGAAGAGATTGCCCCGAGATTAACCCGCGCTATATCCGACCTTTCCGAAGTTGTTTCAGACATCCGCGCGGTTGACAACAATGTCCTCACTGTCTCTGTTGCGCCCATTTTCGCAAGCCGTTGGCTTATTTGGAGAATTCGAAAATTCAATCAACAAAACCCAACTATCAGTGTGCGAGTATTACCAACGCCTGAAGTGGTCGATCTGGACAGATCAGAGGTAGATGCGGGCATTCGAGTGAGCGAAGATCCTGTTATGGGTATCGGTGCTACCAAGCTGCTGGACCAGCGGGTATTTCCAGTATGCTCACCTGAGATTGCTCAGCATATTAAAAATCCTGCTGATCTTATAAAGATTCCTGTTATTCGGGAAAATGAAAAACTGTATGGTTGGGACGCTTGGCTTTCTAAACATGATATGTCAACATCGGCGCTAAAAACCGGCCCGACTTATGCCGATGCTTCACTTTGTTTGGATGCTGCCATGACGGGTCAAGGAATATTCATGGCTTGGGAAACACTCGCATGCGATGCATTAGAAAGAGGGCAGATTGTTTCTCCGTTCAATCAACGCTCCCAGACCGGTGCGATCTATTGGTTCGTGACCGGTGATAATTCATCCCGAAAACCATGTGTCAAATTGTTCAAATCATGGCTTCAACAGGAGCTCCAGTGCTCTATCAGGCACTGGCAGAGCGCTGAACCTAGATAGGCACCAAATGGACTGTCAGCAGCTATAATTCACCCTCAAGCCACGAGTGCCAGATTAAATCAATCAACGCTCATAATCTTGTCCTCTGCGGCGACAAAATCTGCAGCAAAATTCGCCTGATACCTTCACCAAAAAAACATCACACCCTTACGCAGATGCATGCAGGCCCGAGGTCCAATTAAACAGCCAGTTTTAGCAATAATTACCCCCACCCGCATCAGCTACGCGAATACTTGCTTCTGCGACCTCCCCTCAAGGGGGAGGTTAAGAGTATGACGATCTCGCATTACCTCCCCACTCGCATCCCCCCCGATCGTCATCCTCGGGCGCCGTCCCGAGGATCCAGTAAACCATCAATTTGCTGAGTTTGGTTTTAGATACTGTGACAGTTAAGGGAAAGGCATTCCCCAACAATCATTCTATGCGCCGCAATCTCTCTGGATCCTCGGGACGGCGCCCGAGGATGACGACGGAGGGTGTGGTTGTAAAATCATCCCCAAACAAAAACGGCGCCATGTTTCCACAGCGCCGCTTTCTATTCACAAATTCAAATTGAAGGTTTACGCCAGATCGAATCGATCGGCGCTCATGACCTTGTCCCATGCGGCAACAAAGTCGGCAACAAATGTCGCTTCAGCATCGGCACAGGCATAGACTTCTGCCAAAGCGCGCAATTGCGAGTTTGAGCCAAAGACGAGATCAACCCGTGTGCCGGTCCATTTTACTGCACCACTTTTGCGATCACGGCCCTCAAACACGCCGTCATCATCGGAAGTTGGCTTCCATTCGGTTGCCATATCCAGCAGATTAACGAAGAAATCGTTGGAAAGCGTGCCCGGTTTATCGGTGAACACACCGTGTTTTGAACCATCAAAATTCGCATCCAGCACCCGCATACCGCCAACCAAAGCGGTCATTTCCGGTGCAGTGAGCGTCAGCAATTGTGCCTTGTCGATCAGTAGCTCTTCAGCTGAAATTGGGCATTTAGCCTTTTGATAATTACGGAAACCATCGGCAAAAGGTTCAAGCACACCAACAGATTCAACGTCTGTTTGATCTTGAGAGGCATCCATACGGCCCGGTGTGAACGGAACATCAATCTCGTTTCCACCGGCCTTGGCCGCCTGTTCAATCGCCGCACAACCTCCAAGCACAATAATATCGGCAAGCGATACTTTTTTATTGCCCGACTGCGCATCGTTAAAGGCAGATTGAACGCCTTCCAATGTCGCAAGTGTTGCAGCCAATTGTTCAGGCTGATTAACCGCCCAGCCGTTTTGCGGCGCAAGACGAATACGTGCACCATTGGCACCACCACGCATATCGGAGCCACGGAAAGTCGAGGCGGAAGCCCATGCAGTTGAAACCAGTTGCGATGCGGAAAGACCTGAGCCAAGAATTTTGCCTTTAAGGTCGGCAATATCGGAAGCATCCACCAGATCATGGTCAACGACTGGAATTGGGTCCTGCCAGATCAATTCTTCGCTTGGTACTTCTGAGCCAAGATAGCGGGAAATCGGCCCCATATCGCGGTGGGTAAGCTTGTACCATGCGCGTGCAAATGCATCGGCAAACTGATCCGGGTTCTCGAGAAAACGCTTGGAAATCGGTCCATATATCGGATCCATACGAAGCGCCAGATCGGTGGTAAACATCACGGTTTTATGCCGTTTTGAAGGATCATGCGCATCGACCACATCATTGGCAGCAGCAGGATCAGTCGCAACCCATTGATAAGCCCCTGCCGGACTTTTTTCCAGATCCCAGTCATATTTAAACAAAGTCTCAAAAAAGCTGTTATCCCATTTTGTCGGGGTCGGGGTCCATGCGCCCTCAAGACCAGAACTTATGGTGTCGGCACCATGACCTGAGCCAAAACTTGATTTCCAGCCAAAGCCCTGTTCTTCAATCGAGGCTGCTTCCGGTTCGCGGCCCACGAGACCGGCATCGCCCGCCCCGTGGGTTTTGCCAAAGGTGTGACCACCAGCAATAAGGGCAACGGTTTCCTCATCATTCATTGCCATACGGGCAAATGTTTCGCGCATATCACGACCGGCAGCCAACACGCTTGGTTCGCCATTCGGCCCTTCCGGGTTCACATAAATCAAGCCCATCTGCACCGCAGCAAGCGGATTTTCCAGATCACGATCGCCTGAATAGCGTTCATCACCCAGCCATTCAGTTTCCGTACCCCAGTAAATATCTTCTTCCGGCTCCCAGATGTCGGCACGACCGCCACCAAAACCAAAGGTTTTGAAACCCATTGATTCCAACGCGCAATTGCCCGCATAAATCATCAAGTCAGCCCAGGAGAGTTTATTGCCGTATTTCTGTTTTACCGGCCAAAGCAAACGTCGTGCCTTGTCTAGGTTCACATTATCCGGCCAGCTGTTGAGCGGTGCAAAACGCTGGTTGCCGGTGCCGCCACCCCCACGGCCATCGCCGGTGCGGTATGTGCCGGCACTATGCCAGGCCATACGAATGAAAAATGGGCCATAATGGCCAAAGTCAGCCGGCCACCAGTCCTGCGAATCCTCCATTACGTCAAAAATATCTTTTTTAACCGCTTCAAGATCAAGCTTCTTGAACTCTTCCGCATAATTGAAACCGTCGCCCATTGGGTCCACCATTGAAGAATTCTGACTAAGAATCTTCAAATTCAACTGGTTGGGCCACCAGTTCCGGTTAGAAATACCGCCTTGAGACGTATGCGCACCCATGACAGGGCATTTACTTACAGCATTATCATCCATTATTTTCTCCGATTACAGTTGGATTTTTAAACTTGAAATTTGGAAATTCGTGAGCACAACGGCAGTTGCCGCTCCTCTCTGCAAATTCCCTTATAGCAAAGCCAGTCCATTAGTTTAAGTTGAATTTTCTGATTGCGGTGATAAGAAATAGTTATGAACAACTTGACACTCAAACACCTCAGATATTTCGAAGCACTGACCCGGCATGGCCATTTTGGCCGCGCCGCCGATGCCTGCGCCATTTCGCAACCAGCCCTTTCAATGCAAATCAAAGAACTGGAAGAATTGCTTGGCACCAAACTGTTTGAACGTAGTGCGCGAAAAGTACGGCTAACCGGTTTTGGCGAAGATCTTGCCCTGAAAGTTCGCGCTATTATGCATTCGGTCGATGAATTGGAAAACATGGCGCGCGCCTCGCACAATCGGTTGACCGGGCGGCTGCGAATTGGGGTAATCCCAACCATCGCGCCCTATATGCTACCCCAAATTGTTGGCAATATTACCCGCAAACACAACAATCTCGATATTTATGTGCATGAAACACTGACACCGAAGCTAATTCAAAAGCTGGCTGAGGGCTGGATTGATGCGGCCATCGTAGCGCTGCCAATATCTGAGCCATCGCTGGTGGAAGTTGCGCTGTTTGATGAAAATTTCGTGCTTGTGCGCCCTAAAGAAGATGCCGCAAAGCCGGTGCCCAACCCGGAAATGCTCTCTGAAATGAAATTACTGCTGCTCGAAGATGGCCATTGTTTTCGTGATCAGGCCTTGTCATTCTGCAATATGAATGCGGCCAAACCCGGAGAGCTGCTCGACGGCAGTTCATTGACCACGCTGGTTCAAATGGTTGCCGCCGGCATTGGCGTGACTTTAATTCCGGAAATGGCAGTTGCTGTCGAAACCCGCTCGGCATCTGTATCAATTGCCCAATTCAACGACCCAAAACCATCACGCACCATCGGCATGGTCTGGCGCAAAACCAACCCACTGGCCAACCAGCTTTTGCAAATATCAGAGATTGTGAAGGACGCCGCGGAGGGGCTGCGGAAAACATCGGGATAAGCAGAGTAGCCAATAGGTAATTTAATTTGGCGAATGTGTTTAACGCAATTTCGCCAATAGACTTTTTAACAGGGTAAAAAAGCCTTCTGCATCAGCATGAACGGCTACTTCCGTACGGGGGACTTTACCTGCAATATTCCATATATCATGCACAGTTCGACCATAGCTAAGTCCAGAGTTTGTCTCCACATCGACGCGCATAACACGCGTTTCAAACAATTCAGGCAAAATAAGCCATGCTAATGTGCAAGAGTCATGCAGTGCAGATCCGTTAAATCCATAACGTTCACGGTAAACCTTTTCGAAATAAACGGACATATCCGCAAAAACGCGACCGGTATCATTCCCAATGCTCCGCAGCATTTGAACCCTCTCAGGTGTAGCGATCACTTGATGCGTCACATTTAAACCAAACATCGTTGTTGGAATATCAGAATCCAAAATGATCTGCGCCGCGTGAGGGTCACACAACATATTGAATTCCGCCGCCGGGCTATCATTACCATAGTCGGTAGAACCACCCATGAAAACAATACGCTCAATTTTAGCAGCCACATCAGGGGCCAAGCGTAACATAACAGCAAGGTTTGTAAGCGGGCCAGATGCCACAATCGTAATCTTCCGCGTAGACACACGCAATGTCCTGATTAGAAAAGACACCGCATCCTCTGATTGAGGGACGCTACTGGGCGGACCAAGTTCCGGGGCTTCCAGACCAGTCGCCCCATGATATTCAGAAGCGTCTACCGGTGTTCCAAGCAAAGCGCGGTCAACGCCCGAATAAACTGGAATGTCAGCACCAAACCAATCAACAACTCTAAGTGCATTTGTTGTTGTGTGTGACAATCCAACATTACCATAGGTCGTTGTAATGCCTAGAACTTCCAGATCATCGGAAGCAATTGCCATAGCAAGCGAAAATGCATCATCTATACCAGGGTCGCAGTCGATAATAATTGGTAAGCTCAAACCACACACCCTCACGCCGCGAGCGCCAGCCTTACCTGTTCACGGATATGGTGAAGCGAAAAGGGTTTGGAGACCACGTCGATGACGATTTTATCAAGCCCGTCGGCCCGTTCACGCTGGTCGGCATAGCCGGTCATCATCAATATCTTCAAGCTTGGGAAAAGGTTGGCCGCATTATGCGCAAGCTCGATGCCGTCCATAAACGGCATTTTAATATCGGTGAGCAGCAAATCATAATTGCCATTGGCAGCGCGCAGCGTGTCCAGCCCGTCTTCGCCGTCTTCAGCAAGGTCCACATTGTGGCCTTCCATTTCCAAAGCCCGCGCCACAAAGCTGCGAACAGCCTCATCATCTTCGGTAATCAGTATTTTAGCCAACCAAATCTCCACTCTTTACTCATGTTTACACTATTCAACATCGCCCTTAACAATACCGACAAAAGGCAATTCGCGAAAAGCATGGCCCACATCCATGCCGTAACCAACGACAAAATAATCCGGGCAATTAAAGCCTACATAATTTGCAAAGATGTCAGCTTTTCGACGCGAAGTCTTGTCCAGCAATACGGCAACCTCCACCTTGCGGGCCCCGCGCTCCAACATCAGTTCGCGGGCAAATTTCAACGTGTTGCCAGATTCTAAAATATCATCAATCAGCAAGACCTCACGGTCTTTAACTTCGCTTTCGATGTCCCGCAAAACCCTAACCTCACCAGCCTCCGTGCCGGAGCCGTAACTGGCAAGCGAAATAAACTCCACCTCAGGCTCAACTTTTACCTCATGCAAAGCCCGAATAAGATCGGCTGCAAAAATGAACGATCCTTTTAAAACCGCAATAACAATAAGATTGTCATAATCTTGAGCGGCGATTTCGGCGGCCATTCTCATGTTTTGTTCATCAATCTGTTTTGCGCTATACAAAACCTCGATTTGTTTACCTCTAACAATTGGCATTAATTCAACTTTGCTTGTTGGCTGCGACGTTCGGTGAACTTTAGATGGATATCACGCACATCCGATGGAGGGCCAAACATACGGGTAACAAATTTCATTGTCTCACCCGCTTCCAGCCGCATCTGCTCCGGTTCATAAAACCACGCATAAATTTCCTGTTGATCGACAGCACGCATTAACAGGCGTACCGCCGGAACTTTAACGGTGCTTTTTGAGACATTGCGAATCATACCTTCGATGATCAGTATATTTCCACCGTTTTTTGTCTCGGTTTTTGACGCCACAGAATAAAATTCCAAACCACGAGCGTTGATATTGAGCCCGGCAAGTTTGTAAAGGCTGGATAGGTTTGGCAATACTGAAACAACCCGGTCGCGCACCATCAGCCCCCCGCCAAATATTAAGATCGCACCAATGACTGCTGCAATATTCATCCATTTCTGCCGAAATGTGATAGCGCCATCTGGCTGGTTTATTTCCGGGCCTTCTGTTTTTGAATCAACAGTTTCAACCGCCCGCGCATTAACGGCTATTTTTTCATTGCCAATATCGGGGTCTGTCGCTTGCGCGCTTGCCGCAGCTTTGTTGTTTCCTGCAATTTCAGGCAGCTTGGTCTTTTTTTCAAGTGCCGCAACTGTCGCCTGTTTAACGGCTTTTGAAGGAACAACGATAATCCGGCGAGCGGGGCGAGTGGTCTTTGCCGCTCCCGTTTTATGAATGCCATGCGCAATTTGGGATTTGCAATTATCGCACACGATGTGATTTTGCGCGCCGCCAAGCGTATTATCCAACCTTGCATTGGCGCGCGCCATAGGGGTCGCTGCCGTCGGCAAATCTTGTTCTGCACTGCAATGGGGACAGGATATTTTCATCAATTCGAACCAAATAATCTAAACATAGCCATAAAATAATAGAAAAAAATGGTTAATTGATTGCGCATAATTTATCCTTGTTGGTAAATTGTTCAAACACCTATATGCACAACACCAATAGGCTTCTAACTTTCGCAACGGATCAGCAAAATTTCTATATTTGGGAAACCTAAGTGATAAAATTCGAAAATGTCGGCCTTCGCTACGGCATGGGTTCGGAAATATTACGCGATCTGACTTTCCACATCGCGCCGGGCTCTTTCCAGTTTTTAACCGGCCCCTCAGGTGCCGGTAAATCCAGCCTGTTGCGTCTGCTTTTTCTTTCGCTTAGCCCCACCAGAGGTTTGATAAACGTATTTGGCAAGGACGCAGCCAGTTTAAAGCGGGCCGATTTGCAAGATATTCGTCAGGATATTGGCATCGTATTTCAAGACTTTCGTCTGCTTGATCACTTGACCACCTTTGAAAATGTGGCCCTGCCCTTGCGCGTTCAAGGAAGGGAGGAAGCAAGTTATAAACGCGACGTTATTGACCTGCTCGATTGGGTCGGCTTGAGCGACCGCCTGCATGTGTTGCCACCGGTGCTTTCGGGCGGGGAAAAACAACGCGCCGCCATCGCGCGCGCATTGATTAATCAACCGAAATTACTGCTGGCCGATGAGCCAACAGGCAATCTCGACCCGACATTGGCGCGACGGCTTTTAAGGCTTTTTGCAGAATTAAACCGATCCGGCACATCGGTTGTTATCGCCACCCATGATTTGGGCCTTATGGATCAATTTCAGGCAAGGCGTCTGGTTATCAACGAAGGTTTGCTGCAAATATATGACTGATAGAAAACCCCTGATCCGCCGTCAAACATCTACAGGCCGCATTTCTGCAACGCCCGCGCGCGCCAATGCATCAGGTGTTCAAAATGCAGCTTTACCAAGTAGAAAAGTGCGCCGAAAATCAATCAAAGGACTAGCCCCCTTGCGTGCTACTTCTCCCATATCCAACTCTATTGTTCCGCGGGAATCCATCGCAGCCAATGCGCTAACCCTGGTAATCGGAATAATGACCTTTTTATTGTGCCTGACATTTGGTGCCGTAAGCCTGGTGAGTGATACTGCATCTTCCTGGAAGAATGACATTGCCCGCGAAGTAACCATTCAAATTCGCCCTGCCGACGGCTTTGACATGGAAAATGCACTTAAAACCGCACAGCAAATTGCCAGCGGGATGAAAGGTATCAAAAGCGTATCGATCATTAATGAAGCGGCGACCGCGCGGCTGTTGGAACCCTGGCTTGGTGCCGGCCTTAGCCTTGATGAATTACCGATACCAAGATTATTGAGTGTCAAGCTTAAGCAGGGCGAAAGAGTTGATTTTGATGAACTGAGGCGGCAGTTGATTTCTGCAGTACCCGGTGCCAGCCTCGATGATCATCAGGCCTGGTCCGACCGGCTGAATACAATGGCAGGCGCCACGGTATTTATTGGCCTCTCAATTATGGCTCTGGTTATGTCTGCAACCATACTAACCGTGATATTTGCCACCAGAGGTGCGATGTCATCCAATCAGCATATTGTTGAAGTTCTGCATTTTGTCGGCGCAAGGGATAATTATGTGGCCGAACAATTTCAGCGACATTTTTTGGCTTTAGGACTAAAAGGCGGTGCAATTGGCGGTGTTATGGCCATTTTCACATTTATTATCATTGGCATCTGGACTGGTCAGAATATTGCAACGCCTGAGGGCGATCAGGTAACGGCACTGTTTGGCACTTTCTCCGTTGGATTGATTGGTTATGCAGGGACCGCTGTCATTGTTGTCCTGATTTCCTTTTTAACAGCAATGACATCCAGAAGGACTGTCCTTCGCCATATCAGCACCTTGGACAACAAATAAATCAGAGCCAATTTACCAGGCATGCCTGAGCCGACTAACCCGGTAATTATGCCAATAGCAGGCCATAATTGACATATATATTGATCTCACAATATGGTTAGATCCTAAGTCGTGTTGACCTTCAGGATATAAGGCCAAAGACAACACTTGATCAGAGCGCCAATAAATTGATCGATACAACAAACAGCCCACAGCCAACAAATCGCCGCAGTCTGTTTTCTGCAATCGGTGGTATATTCAAATTTTCCGTCATCACACTTACACTCGTTGTAATTGTTGCTGGCGGATTCTTGATTGGCGGATTTTTAAAATTCGCAGATTCGGTTACCGATTATTCTA
>JALSIJ010000073.1 GCA_026981655.1 Rhizobiaceae bacterium
GCGGATAAATGGATATTGCAGGCGCGATCATTAATGGCGCGGTCCAGCTCGGTGGCGCTGCTGCCGTATGTTAAATGCCCGACATTGGTTATCATTGGCGATGAGGATCAGCTAACGCCAATGGATCATGCGGTGGAGATGGCCGATAGCATTCCCGGTGCCCGGTTGGAGGTGATTGAAGATTGCGGTCATATGTCGAGCATGGAACGGCCTGAAAAAGTGAGCACACTGCTGTATGACTGGTTGACCTGGACCTAATATGAGGCAACCAAAACTAATCACCACAATTCAATCCTATTCGAAAGAATTATTTATTGCCGATATTTTGGCGGGAATAACCGTGGCTATGGTGGCGCTGCCCCTTAGCCTCGCGATTGCAATTGCATCGGGTGCGGACCCGGCCCGTGGGCTGGTGACGGCCATTGTTGGTGGCTTCTTTATTTCGTTGCTTGGGGGGAGTCGGGTTCAGATTGGCGGGCCAACTGGCGCGTTTATTGTCGTCGTGTTCAGTGTCATTGCTGATCATGGTTATGATGGCCTCGTGCTGGCAACCCTGATTGCGGGTATCATATTACTGGTTGCGGGATATTTTCGTGCGGGAAATCTCATCGCCTATGTGCCGGAACCGGTGGTAAGTGGTTTCACCATCGGCATCGGTATTATTATTGCCACCAGCCAGTTGAAGGATTTTTTTGGCCTGTCAGTTGAACATTTACCGGCTGATTTTCTGGAGAAAATTCCGGCTCTTTGGCACGCTCGGGAAAGCCTTAATCTTTTAGCTGTTTTGGTGGCCGCTGTAACCTTAGTTCTGATCATCGGATTAAGGCGATTAGCGCCCAAATTTCCAGGCCTCATTGTTGCTGTTGGTGTGGGCTCATTGATTGCACTTTTTGCCGGGGCTTCCATTGATACGATTGTATCAAGATTTGGTGCCTTGCCAAACCATCTGCCTGTTCCATCGCTCCCTCATATTACGGTTGCCCGAATTATCGAGCTTATTCCCTCTGCCATCGTGATTGCGTTTTTGGCGGGCGTTGAATCACTTTTATCAGCCATGGTTGCCGATAAAATGATTGCAGGCCAGCATCGGCCAAATGCGGAAGTAACCGCCCAAGGGTTTGCCAATATCGCCTCTTCCCTGTTTGGCGGAATGCCAGTAACCGGTGCCATCGCGCGCACGGCCACCAATATTAAAGCCGGTGGAAAAACACCGATTGCTGGCATTGTGCACGCTATTACAATCCTGCTTGTTATGATTGTGGCGGCACCACTTGCGGGCTTTCTTGCAATGCCTGCCTTGGCCGCTCTTTTGATATTGACCGCATGGAATATGAGTGAGCCGGAAAAATGGGGTGGCTATATGCGCCAGTCTCCGCCCGACAAGGCATTATTGCTGATAACGCTGGTTTTGACGGTTGTTGTTGATTTATCGGTTGCCATTGGGGTTGGGGTGGCGCTTGGGTTGGCGATCAGGTTGCGCAACAAAAAACGCCCGCCAAAGCCCTGGCACACACCGGATGTTTAGGGAGATACCGACGACGGGGATTGTTTTGGCGCGTCGGCCCATCGCAGCATGGCATAAGATGCGATACCGCAAAGGGCAAAGCCTGAGACCAGTGGCAGCACACCACCATCGAAAAAATGACCAACCGCCCAGCCCAATGGCAACGATATGAAGGTGGATAGCGCGCCAACAAATGCCGCGCCAAGCCCGGCCATATGGCCAAGTGGCTCCATTGCCATTGCGTTAAAATTGCCAAACATAATGCCCATGGCAAAAAATACGATCAGCAGCCACACCATGAACATCCACAGGGGCGGCACGCCGTTCATCATGATTGATGGAATGAGAAACAGGGTGGAAACGGAAATGGTGACAACCAGCGCTCGAATGGTGAGCCATCGCATGCCGTGTTTGATCACCAGTTTGGAGTTTATCACCGAGGCCAGCCCAATGGAAAGGGCGGCCGTTCCGAAGTAAATTGGAAATAGTTCCCCGACCCCAAATGCCACCTGAAATATTTGCTGGGCGGAGCTTAAATAGCCAAGAAAAGCGCCAAAAATCAGCCCCGCACTGATGGTGTATCCCAATGCGGCGCGAATGCTGATGCACTCTTTGATCCCCCCCAATATGCTATTGAGCGATAGTTTTCGACGCGCTTCAAGGCCGAGTGTTTCCCTTTGGCGCAGGGCAAACCAGATGAAGGTGAGAATGGCCATAATCATTAAAAGCGTAAACATATGACGCCAATGGGAGATGAGCAAAATACCCTGACCGATTGCCGGCGAAATGGCCGGTACGATGATAAATACCGCCATAACAATCGACATGATGCGGGCCATCGCACGGCCTTCATACAAGTCTCGCACCAATGCCAGCGTTACGATACGCGGGAAGGCGGCACCAAACCCCTGCAATACCCTGCCAACCAGCATCAGGGTTAGGTCTGTGGCAATCAGGGAAAGAACACAGCCCAGCACAAAGACCAGATAACCAAAATAGATCACCGGCTTGCGGCCATAGCTGTCGGACAACGGCCCGGCCAGAATGTTGCCAATTGCGAGCCCTAAAAACAGCGATGAGATGATCAGTTGTGGATCGTTTGCATTCGCGACATTTAGATCTTTGCCGATGATTTCGAGGGCGGGCAGCATCATATCGGTTGAAAGCGCGATGATGGAAGTCATCAGCGCCAGCAATGCAATAAATTCACCAAGTGGGAGGTTTTTTTTGCGTGCGTTCATGCATCTGCACTATGCGATTTGCGGGTCGCGGGCAATGGGGAATTTTGGAGGAGAGGTGGATTGAAAACCTTGCCAAGTACGCCCCAACCCGGCATGTCTCAAGATTGATTAAGAGTAGAGGCTTCTCCAAATACTCCCCAACCCCTCATCCTGAGCTTGTTGAAGGACGAGGGGAGAAGGAAAGAGAATGTGAGGCGAAAAACTAACTACACCCACTTGTCGAACCGCAGGTGTCGCATTTCAGGCATGTGCCGTTGCGAACCATGGTGAAGTTGGAACATTCGCCACAGGCATCACCTGTATAGCCTTGCATGATGGATTTTGCCCGGCGCTGCTGGGAGACCTTGGAGCTTGAAGGACTTGCTTGTTCCTCGGCAAATTCCTCAACCGCTTCGCGCGCTTCTTCCACATTCAAATCACGCTTAAAGCCAACCGCTGGTGCTGATGCGGCAACGGCGGTCACAGCATTGGGGTCCGTTGCAATAGCGGTTGCGGCACTACCGGTGGAAATCGCCGATACATTTGAAGTGCCTGCGCCCTTTGGAGCAGGAGAGGTCGACGACCCGGCTGGTGTATCGGATTTTACCGCTGTGAGTTTATATCCTCGGGTCAAGCCCTTGGATACAGCCTCGCTTTTGCCTAAATCCACCGCCTTGCCCAAAGGTGTGGCGGAGAAATCGGATTGGTCCACATGGGCCAGGTCGTGACGACCAAGGTAAGAGATCGCCAGTTCGCGGAAGGTATAGTCAAGGATGGATGTTGCATTCTTGATGGCGTCATTGCCTTGTACCATGCCGGCAGGCTCGAATTTGGTGAAAGTGAATGTTTCTACATACTCTTCCAGCGGCACACCATATTGCAGACCCAGTGAAACGGAGATAGCAAAATTGTTAATGAAGGCACGCACAGCAGAGCCTTCCTTGTTCATATCAAGAAAGATTTCGCCCAGCCGTCCATCATCATACTCGCCAGTGCGCAAGAAAACAGTGTGGCCGCCGATTTTGGCTTTTTGGGTATAACCCTTGCGCCTGGTTGGCAATTTTTCCTGTACACCCTTGGCGCGTTCGATGATTTTCTCGACAATTCTTTCTGCGACCATCGGAATGCGTGCGGTCGCGTTTGCCGAAATCAATTCTTCAACCGAGTCCTCATTATCTTCGTCTTCAATCAGTGATGAATTGAGCGGTTGGGATAATTTGGAGCCGTCGCGATAAAGCGCGTTGGCTTTAACCCCAAGTTTCCAAGACAACATATAGGCATCGGTGCAGTCTTCGACAGATGCATCATTTGGCATGTTGATGGTTTTGGAAATCGCGCCGGAAATGAACGGCTGGGCCGCTGCCATCATGCGGATGTGGCTTTCAGCTGAAAGCGAGCGTTTGCCAATGCGTCCACAAGGGGTGGCGCAATCAAAGACCGGCAAATGTTCATCCTTCAAATGCGGTGCGCCCTCAAGGGTCATGG
>JALSIJ010000074.1 GCA_026981655.1 Rhizobiaceae bacterium
GTCTTTGACGGGTATACTCTATTTTCTTTCGTTCACGGCCACTTGATGCTTTTCTAGTGGCTCAAGTTTTGCGCTTCGCGTTGCTCAACGTGCAACTTGAGCTGTGCCCGGCCTTCGCGGGAGCGATGCATTCGCATCGGGCCGGTTCCGCCCTCAAATTAATTTCATCAATTTGCAAGTCAGGCTCCAATCGCAGCCTGACTGTTTCCATGTAAACATGACGCAGTCCAGGCCTAAATGCCGATGGAATATTTGCAGTCAATTTTCCCTTTTTCAGTTTGTCCGAAATTAACGATGGAAACCTGTCGTTCTGTTTCTGCTGGAAAATCGATCATAGTTCATCCATATAGATAAATACGAGTTTGAAGCGATGGATGAATTTCGTGTCTCACAATGATGAGCTTGTTAGTTTTCAGAAAATGAATGGTCTCGGCAACAAAATTATTGTTGTCGATATGCGTGGGCGTGCGGATAAAATTTCGCCTGAGGTGGCGATTAATCTGGCGGCAGACAGCCGTACATCTTTCGATCAGATCATGGCTGTTCATAAAACTGCAGAACAGAATATATCCGCCAAGATTCATATCCTCAATTCTGATGGCAGTGATGCCGAAGCCTGTGGCAATGGCACCAGATGCGTTGTCTCATGGCTTAAAAAGGTATCTGGCGGCAGTTCCTATATTTTTGAAATTGCCGGGGGCATTGTTCGGGCAAACTATTTCAGTGATTTGGATATCGAAGTTGATATGGGCATGCCCAAATTTGACTGGAATGATATTCCGTTGGAAGAGGAATTTGCCGATACCAGAACGATCGAACTGCAAATAGGCCCGATCGACGATCCGATCCTTCACACGCCCTCTGTGGCCAATATTGGCAACCCGCATGCGATTTTCTGGGTGAAGGATGATGTGTGGAATTATGATTTGGGACGCTTTGGCCCGATGTTGGAAAATCACCCGATCTTTCCTGAGCGGGCTAATATCTCTTTAGCCAATGTTACGTCACCATCGTCGATGATCATTCGAACCTGGGAGCGCGGTGCGGGCCTAACCAAGGCCTGTGGCTCGGCTGCTTGCGCTGCGGCTGTATGCGCATCACGAACAGAGCGCACTGGCCGTAAGGTCTGTGTGAGCGTGCCGGGCGGTGATCTGGAAATCGAATGGAAGCAGGATAATAATATTTTAATGCGCGGGCCTGTAGAATATGAATTTTCCGGGATGCTTGATCCACTCACCGGCAATTGGTTCGAGGGGTCGGATGACCAATGAGCAAAATTGTTGAAAAAGCTAGCCGCGTTCAATCGATAACATTTGGCTGTCGGTTAAATACCTATGAGAGCGAAGTGATGGAGCGAAAGGCTGATGAGGCCGGGCTGGGTGATCTCGCTGGTGGGGCGATTTTGATCAACACCTGCGCGGTAACTTCGGAAGCCGTACGCCAGGCCAAACAAAAAATCAGACGCGTGCGAAAGGATAATCCAGATGCGCGGATAATTGTCACCGGGTGTGCGGCTCAAACTGAACCGGATACCTTTGCCGAAATGGATGAGGTTGATCTGATCATCGGTAATGAGGATAAATTGCACGCCCACAGCTATCGGGCTTTGCCGGATTTCGGGGTGAATGATCTGGAGCGGGTGCGGGTCAATGATATAATGAGCGTGCGCGAAACCGCCCTTCATATGATTGAGGGAATGGGCGGGCGGGTACGAGCCTTCGTTCAGGTGCAGAATGGATGTGACCATCGTTGCACTTTTTGTATTATTCCGTTTGGTCGTGGAAATTCACGTTCGGTGCCGATGGGTGAGGTGGTTGCTCAAATTCAAAGACTGGTCGGAAGCGGTCATAATGAAATTGTTATCACCGGTGTTGATACAACTTCCTATGGGGGGGATCTGCCGGGCGCGCCATCTTTGGGGCGGCTTGTTCAAACCATATTGAGCCAGGTGCCGGAGCTGCCAAGATTGAGACTGTCATCAATCGATTCGATTGAGGTTGACGAACCACTGATGGAAGCAATTTCCAGTGAGTCTCGATTAATGCCGCATCTGCATCTTTCAATTCAGTCCGGTGACAATATGGTTTTGAAGCGGATGAAGCGTCGGCATTTGCGCGAGCATACGATTGAGTTCTGCCACACGGTTAAAGCGCTGCGCCCGGACATGGTTTTTGGCGCAGATTTGATCGCAGGTTTTCCAACTGAAACAGAATTGATGTTTGATAATACGCTGAAGATTATCGACGAATGCGAGCTGACATTTATCCATGCATTTCCCTATTCGATAAGGGCTGGAACACCGGCTGCAAAAATGCCCCAGGTCTCGTCACAGAAGATTAAACAAAGAGCTAAGATATTGCGGCAAAGAGCGGCTGTTCAATTGAACCGGCATCTTGAAAGTTTGATTGGCACAAAGCAAAAAATATTGATCGAACCAGATGGGCGCGGTCGTAGCGAGCAATATATTCAGGTCGAAAATGTTGCGGGATCTGTTGGTGAGATTGTTGAGGTGAAGATTGTTGGCCATAGCAGTAATGCGCTAATCGCAGAAAACTGTAACAAAATTGATGAAACGGATAAGCCAGTAGTATTCGAAGAAGTTGGAAGCGCAGGGGTAGGGCTTTGAAAAAACCGGGATTTCTAAAACGTATATTTAGTTTTGGCAGAAGCAAGGAACCGGAAGCTGAGCCAGTAAATGAGCCGTTGGAAGAGATGCCAGTCGATCTGGTTGATAATTCTGCGCCGGACGAAATGCCGGTTTCAATTGTTGCTCCGGAACAAGAGCCTGAAGTTGTTGTTGAGCAGAATGAACCAGACAAAGGCATGGCCGAAGAGGTTATCGAAACAACAGAAATACAAACTGCTGATCCGATTGCATTGAAGCCCGATGAAAATATCGAGCCTGAAATTGTAGAGCCTGTTGTTGAGGCAGCTCCTGAGGAGCCACAGATGGAGGCAGTTGATGAAACACCAATTGCTGACATTGTAAATCTAGAAATAGAAGAAGAAATTGAGCCGGAAAAAAACTCTCCCGATCAAATACCCGAGGAAGCAAAAGAGGAAATAGCGGCCGTTGATGTTCCATCCGAGGGGGAACCCTCGGAGGAGATTGAATATACTACTCCTGAACCCCAATCGCATATCGTGACGAAACAGGATTTGCTGGATGTACCAGAGCCCGCGGCAGAACCCGACAATAAAACCGGATGGTTCAAGCGCCTGTCAAAAGGGTTGTCGCGTTCGTCTGCGCAACTGACCGGTAACATCGCTTCTATCTTCACCAAGAAGAAGCTAGATGATGCGGCAATTGAAGAATTGGAAGACATTCTTCTGCAGGCCGATCTTGGAATGGAGACGACCTTAAACATTGTAGACTCGCTGGCAAAACAGCGAATGGGCAAGGATGTTACCAATGAAGAAGTGCGCGGTATTATGGCGGAGGAGATTGAGAAAACCCTCTCACCTGTTGCTATGCCATTGGAGCTCGATCTTGATCACAAGCCGCATGTGATCCTTGTCGTTGGTGTTAATGGATCTGGCAAAACCACGACAATTGGCAAGCTATCTCAAAAACTGGCGGATGCCGGATTTTCATCCATGCTGGCAGCGGGCGATACTTTTCGCGCAGCCGCAATTGAGCAATTGGAAATATGGGGGGAGCGAACCGGTGCGCCGGTAATTTCCAATTTGCTGGGCAGCGATTCCTCCGCACTTGCCTATGATGCCTGGGTAAAAGCCAAGGAGCAGCAAAGCGATATTCTGATTATGGACACGGCCGGGCGGTTGCAAAATAAACAGGAATTAATGGATGAGTTGGAAAAAGTAATCAGGGTTTTCAAAAAACACGACCCGGAGGCTCCGCACACTGTTCTCCTGACGCTTGATGCAACCACCGGCCAAAACGCCCTTAATCAGGTGGAAGTTTTTCAGCGGGTCGCAGGCGTTAATGGATTGATCATGACCAAACTTGATGGATCGGCGCGGGGCGGCATTCTGGTGGCTATATCGGCAAAATATAAATTGCCGGTTTATTTCATTGGAGTGGGTGAGCAGGTGGAAGACCTTGAGCCATTTGAAGCGCGTGATTTTGCCCGTTCAATTGCGGGACTCGATGAGTGAATTGAGTTTTTGCATAAATGACCTATCTATAGACACAACCAAGTTCTGATCCATTATATCTAACGAAAAACGAGACCCAAAATGTCATCACTGATAGAGCGCGACCCTAATGATCCGAAGCGAAAAGAGATCAATCCCATGCTGAAACTGCTATTGGAGCTTGGGCCGCTCGTAATATTCTTTTTTACCAATGCGCGAGGGGAGCAGCTGGCTGAATTCTTTCCGACACTAGCTGAACTTGGCGGCCCTATTTTCATTGCAACAGCATTTTTCATGGTGGCAATAACCCTGTCATTAAGCCTATCGCTTTATCTAACCGGTAAATTGCCAATTATGCCAATGGTGACAGGGATCGTTGTTTTAGTCTTTGGTGGGTTAACGCTTTATCTGCAGGATGACCTGTTTATAAAATTGAAACCAACAATCGTAAATGTACTGTTTGGCAGCATATTATTGGGCGGTTTGTATTTTGGTAAATCGCTGCTTGGATATGTATTTGACAGTGTGTTTAAACTGGATGCTGAGGGATGGCGAATTTTAACATTTCGCTGGGGTGTATTCTTTTTGTGTCTGGCCGTAATTAATGAAATTGTCTGGCGTAATTTTTCGACTGATTTTTGGGTCTCGTTCAAAGTATGGGGGATGATGCCAATATCAATGGTCTTTACATTTTCACAAATGCCATTGATTTCGAAACATTCAATTGAGCCACTTGGTGGTAAGGAGTGAATGTTTAGCGTCGGGCGCTTTGTCGTTTGGCATCAATTGAAATTGCCATAAGCGCCATTCCGACAATTGCGCTTGCCATTTCCGCATTGGCTCTGGTTTCAAAGCTGGCTTTATCCAGCCGTTCAAGTGCGGTCATTAATGATTTTGTATTCCAGATATTCAGGGCATTGGTGACCATGTTTTTGCGCCGGAACATTAATGGCGGTCTCATTCTTGAAATTACTGATTGCGCCCCTTGTCGGGAGATTTCCATTTCTGAACGCGCTTTGTGCAGGGATTGAAAATGACGTTGCGCGGCATTGGCAATAACACTTGGGTGGGTGCCCGTATCCAGCAATCTGGCAAGCGTGTTTTGAACCAGATTTATTTCGCCAGTGCTGGCAGCATCCAAAACTTCATCAATGGCAAAAGCTGATGCGTCACCAACAATTGCTTCCACATGAACCTCGGTGATGACCTCGTCACCTTGGGCGTAGAGGCAAAGCTTTTCAACTTCGTTTCGGGATGCGCGCCGATCAGCACCTATTAATGATTTTAATAAATCGCGCGCGGCCGGTTCTATGCCAAGTCCAGCGCGCTGAATTTCTTCGTCAATCAGTTGATTGATTGAGCGATCATCATCGGCATAGCAGGGAAGCGCGATAGCGGTTTTCGATTGCTCGACAGATTTTCTTAATGGCGAGGTTTTTTTAAGATCTCCGGCTTCGATTAAAATCCATGCATCTTCAGGCGGTGTTGTCAGAACCGGAGCCAGTGATTTTGCGAGATTTTTTAAGGTTGTCCCGCTAATCCAGATTAGCCGTGATCCACCAAACATTCCAATCGTGTGGGCATCTTCAGCGATTTTATTGGGGTTGCCGGCGGCGGAATCAGCATCCATTCTTATTAAGCTGAAAGGATCATCCAAGTCTACACCAGAACTTGTGGCAAATTTTTTGGCGCGTTCTGAAACCAGTCCGGTATTCGGGCCATAGATCAGTATGGTTTTGAACTGTGGTTCCGGTTTTTGCAAAAAGCGGTCAACTTCATGAGCCTTTCGCTGCGCCATTAATTGCTACTTTCAAAATGTTCCAACTAAGAAATTTACTGGTTTGCCAGAGTTGCCGCAATCAGCAGCCGAAGTTGTTCTGCGACTTCATTGGCAGCACGATCTTCGGCATCGCGTTCTGCACGTTGATTGGCGAAACTTTGGTTGGTCCGATCATAAGAGGCGATTGCCTGTCTGGTACCGGTGGCAATTATTTCACCCTTGGACTTTTCCTTTAATGTGTAACTCACAGAAACGGTAACCTGAGAAGCGGTTGGTGCTTTGGTGCTGGTGACAACAGAAATTGCAGCCTTGCTGGCGACCGCGATAATTTTCAGGCTGTAGGTTGCGCCAATAGGCTCTTTGCCGCCATTGAGTGCAAATATCAGCTTATTGCGAACCTGTTGGCCTACCCGGTTTGAGACATCGAGTATATCCACATTGGAGAGCGTGCCTGGCGACAGGGCTGAATTTGGCTTTTGTGCATCTAATGGCTGGATGGTGCAGCCGGATATTACCAGCCCAAAAAACATCAGCAAGGCAAAGGCCAGAACCGGTAGATTCAATGAAGATTTAAGTACTCTTTCAAACCACGACATTTACAATCCTTTTGGGCACCACAATCAGCTTCTTAGGTGTTTTACCAGAAAGTGCTGATTGTACAAAATCGAGCGCCAACACTGCTTCACTAACCGCATCATTGTCAGCGTTTATGCTTATAGTAAGTTCACCGCGTTTCTTTCCGTTAATTTGAACCGGTAGGGTTATGTCATTTTCTACAATCAACGTCTGATCAGCTTCCGGCCACAGGGCCGTTGCGACCATATGATCATTATCAAGTTTTTGCCAGCACTCCTCGGCTAAATGCGGCATCATGGGCGCAAACATTTGAATCACAATTTTTACGCATTGTAATAAATTGGATTTATCAGAGGTTTTATCTGATATTTTGCGCAGATGCTGTTCAAGTGTGTTGACGATTGAATGAACCTGAGCAATTGCATTGTTAAACCGCAGATCGCCAAGCATGGTGTCTGTTTTGGCAAGTGCCTTGTGAGTGGCTTTCAATACATCCAGAGCCTGGCTTGAAAGCTCGGCTTTATCAGCCGCAGATTTTTCCGCATCAAGCGCTGCGGTATTATTGACCAGACGCCAAATCCTTTGAACAAAACGATGGGCACCTTCAACACCGGCCTCGCTCCAGATTACATCACGTTCGGGGGGGGAATCGGACAGTACAAACCAACGAGCTGTATCGGCACCATAGGTTTCCAGAATTTCTTTAGGGTCGATAATATTGCGCTTTGATTTAGACATTTTTTCGATATTGCCGATTTTCACTTCGGCATTGGTATCGAGCATCGTTGCGGTTCTTTTGCCTTCAATGTCATCTATGCGAATTTCAGCTGGAGATACCCATCCACCATCGGCGTTGCGATAGGTTTCATGTACGACCATTCCCTGGGTAAACAGGCCTTTGATTGGTTCTTTTATGCCCACATGGCCGCAAATTTTCATGGCTCTGGTAAAAAATCTTGAATAGAGCAAATGCAGGATCGCATGCTCAATACCGCCAATATACTGATCAACCGGCAACCACTGATCAACCAGATCACGGTTTGTCGGGGTTTTGGCGGTTGGATCAGTGAAGCGAGCAAAATACCAGGAGGAATCCACAAAGGTATCCATGGTATCGGTTTCACGTCGTGCCGCTTTTCCGCAAGTGGGGCAATCGACATTTGACCATGTTGGATGATGATCCAGCGGATTACCGGGTTTCTCAAAGCTTACATTGTCAGGTAAAATCACCGGTAAGTCATTTTCGGGAACAGGTACGATACCGCAATCATCGCAATGGATGAATGGAATGGGCGCACCCCAATAACGCTGCCGGGAAAGGCCCCAATCGCGAAGCCGATAATTTATTTGACGTTCGGCTTGTGGCTCTCCGTCAACAGATCGGCTTTCCAACATTTCTGCAACAGTATTTTTTGCATCCTCTATGGATTTTCCATTGAGGAAATCTGAATTGAAAATACTTCCCTCACCGGTATAGGCCTCGTCCTGTAGATAGAATGAAGCTTCCAGCCGGTCCGGTGGCAAAACCACAGGCGTTACTTCGAGACCGTATTTGCGGGCAAAATCCATATCGCGCTGGTCATGCGCCGGACAGCCAAAAATTGCACCGGTGCCATAATCCATCAGTACAAAATTAGCCACATAGACCGGAATGGTTTTTCCATCAATAAACGGGTGTTTCACACTCAACCCCGTGTCAAAGCCGGTTTTTTCAGCGGTTTCAATTTCCGCCAGGCTGGTACCTAGTTTGTGGCACTCTTTCACATAATCCTGAAGTTTCGGGTTGGATTTGGCCAACCATGATGTCAATCCATGGTCAGGAGACAGTGCCATGAAACTTGCGCCAAACAATGTGTCAGGCCGGGTTGTAAATACCTCTAGTGTACTTGAGGTTTTGTCATTCTCGCTCTTTAGCTTTTTAAGCGTTGCTTGATCAGTATCTGAAAACTCAAAGCGAATCTTTAAACCCTCAGAACGACCAATCCAGTTTCGCTGCATGGTCCGTACTTTGTCTGGCCAGCGATCCAGATCATCGAGTGAATTGAGCAATTCCTCGCTATAATCACTGATTTTAAAAAACCATTGAGTTAATTCACGTTGTTCAACTGGTGCACCCGAACGCCAACCGCAGCCATCAATCACCTGCTCATTGGCAAGGACTGTGTGATCAACCGGGTCCCAGTTGACCTTTGATTGTTTGCGGTAAATCAGATCATTTTTGTAAAAATCCAGAAACAGTTTTTGCTGTTGATGGTAATAATTCACATCACAGGTGGCAAATTCACGCGACCAATCAAGCGAAAAACCCATTGATTGCAGCTGCTGGCGCATGGCGCCGATATTTTCATAGGTCCAGTCTTTTGGCTGAGCATTATTTTGCATCGCTGCATTTTCTGCTGGCATGCCAAATGCATCCCAGCCCATAGGATGAAGAACCTCAAAACCCTTGGCCCGTTTATAGCGGGCAATCACATCGCCCATTGCGTAGTTTCGAACGTGGCCCATATGGATGCGCCCGGAAGGATAGGGAAACATTTCCAGCACGTAATATTTTTCCCGCGAATTATCAGATGTAATTGGGGTTTCAAATAATTTGGCTACTTCCCACCGGGATTGCCAATTTGATTCGGTAGCGCGCGGATTGTAACGTTCACTTGTCATATGAATATTCTTGAGGTTGTTCTTTTATGTTGTTTGTGACAATCAACAGAAATGAAGCATGGGGTCAACAGTCGAGGCTCTTTCGAGGATAAATTATGAGCGTGGTATCACAAAACCTGACCGAAATTCGTCAATCAATCATTGATGCGGTTCAAAAAAGTAAAAGGCAAAGTGGTGATGTTGAGCTGATCACTGTTTCTAAAACCTTTAGCGTGGAAGAAATTGAGCCGGCGCTTGAAGCCGGGCAAAGGGTATTTGGCGAGAACCGGGTGCAGGAAGCTCAATCGAAATGGCCAATATTAAGAGAAAAATATACAGATATTGAATTGCATTTAATCGGGCCCTTACAATCCAACAAGGCAAAAGACGCGGTTTCGGTGTTTGATGCAATTCATACGGTTGATCGGGAAAAAATTGCCAAAACCCTAGCAAAGGAAATAACTTCACAACAAAAACAAATGCAACTGTTTGTGCAGGTTAATACCGGTGAAGAACCGCAAAAGGCCGGTATTGCACCGGGCGATGCTGTGGCCTTTGTTCAGCGCTGCGTTGAAATTCATGGCCTCAATATTTGCGGCCTGATGTGCATTCCGCCGTTTGATGAGAATTCGGGGCCGCATTTTGCACTTCTGGCAGAGCTTGCCAAAAAAGCCAATGTGGAAAAACTCTCAATGGGTATGTCGGCGGATTTCCAGACAGCCATAGAATTTGGTGCGAGCCATGTTCGGATTGGCAGCGCTATATTTGGCGGACGTGGTTAAAAATAACGCAAAATCAGCGCCATATTTTTCCATGGTTAATCAGACTTTAACCATCAATATTCTATTCTTTCTCACCTGAAAAATTTATACGGAGTGATTTCCGTTAAACCTGTGCGGAAAGAAATATGGCGTCGCTAGATTCTGATTTTGAACAATCGTCCTTTTCCGGTGCGATCAAGCGTAATGTTATTGCTGTGTGTGGGCTGGCTCTGTTTTTGGCAACATTGATTGCTGCGGCCAGTCTTGCCACGTGGTCGGTTGACGATCCAAGCCTGACTTATGCAACTCATGGTGAGCCGCGAAATGCACTTGGATTTTGGGGCGCCAGCTTTTCTGATTTGACCATGCAATTCCTTGGGCTTTCCGGCGTGTTGGCTTTGGTGCCGGCGGCTATTTGGGGCTGGTTGATGTTTTCTTCACGCCCGATTATGAATATTCGCCGAAGAACTGCCTATTGGGTTTTAGCGGTTGTTTTTCTGGCAACTGCTTTTGGCAGTCTGAGTGTTCCTGAAACCTGGCCATTGCCGGTGGGCCTTGGCGGGGTCATCGGGGATTTGGTGCTTAAAATCCCACAATTGATTACAGGTGAATATCCAAGTGGAATATTATCTGCCGTTCTGGCAATCGGGTTTGCCATTCCCGGTATCTGGCTGTTGACACATGCATCAGGCCTGATTGGCCGGGTTGAGCTTCAAAAACCAGCCAAAAAACGCGCGTCAAGAAATAGTAATGCAGAATATGATGATCTCGACGATGATGGCGATACACTGTTTCATTGGATTACCGGCCCGCTTATGGCGCCAATTGGGCTGCTCATTCATTGGGGTTTGAGCATAAAGGCATTTTTTGGAAATTCAGGCGGTTCACGCAATGCCGGGCGTGCAAAAGTTCCGTGGAGAGATCTTTTGTCCAAATCCGATGATGGGTATGAGGTCGATAATTTTGATCGGCGCATGGAACCAGCATTTGATGATCGGGCCTATTCTGCCGGCGTGACAACCGGAGACGATGGTTGGCAGGAAATGGCAGCGCCGGAAGTTGAACGACCGCATGCGAATTTAGATATCAATTCTGGTCGGGTTATGCAGCCTGCCGCAACACCAAAGCAGGGCAGACGTATTGTGCGAGAGGCGCAAGCATCGCTTCTTTCATCTGACAGTTTTGAATTACCATCAATTCATCTTTTGGCTGAACCCAAACAGATTGCTAAAGACCGGCTATTGAGTGATGACGCGCTGGAACAAAATGCCCGCCTGCTCGAAGGTGTACTGGAAGATTTCGGTATTAAGGGTGAGATCATTAAAGTGCATCCGGGGCCGGTTGTGACATTGTATGAACTGGAGCCGGCACCGGGTATCAAGTCTTCGCGGGTGATTGGTCTTGCCGATGATATTGCCCGGTCAATGAGCGCAATTGCGGCGCGCGTGGCAGTAATTCCCGGACGCAATGCGATTGGTATTGAATTGCCAAATTCAAACCGCGAAACTGTTTATCTGCGCGAATTGCTGGCCAGCCGCGATTTTGAAAACAGCAAGGCCAAACTTGCTATTTGCCTGGGCAAAACAATTGGTGGTGATGCGGTAATCGTTGATCTTGCAAAAATGCCCCACTTGCTGGTCGCCGGTACAACCGGTTCTGGTAAATCAGTTGCGATAAATACGATGGTTCTCTCGTTGCTTTATAAGCTTGGACCGGAAAAATGTAAGCTGATCATGATTGATCCGAAAATGCTGGAACTGTCGGTATATGATGGAATTCCGCATTTGCTGACACCGGTGGTTACCGATCCGAAAAAAGCGGTTGTGGCGCTTAAGTGGACCGTTCGCGAGATGGAAGACCGTTATAAGAAGATGTCGAAAGTCGGGGTTCGAAATATTGAAGGCTTTAATAACCGTGTTGAGCTGGCCCGTAAAAAAGGCGAGGTGATTACCCGGACCGTTCAAACCGGGTTTGATCGTGACACCGGTGAGGCGGTTTATGAAAGTGAAGAGCTGGATTTGCAGCCATTGCCATTTATTGTGGTGGTGATTGACGAGATGGCCGATTTGATGATGGTTGCTGGCAAAGATATTGAGGGCACAGTTCAAAGATTGGCTCAAATGGCGCGTGCTGCGGGCATTCATGTGGTGATGGCAACGCAAAGACCATCGGTTGATGTGATTACCGGCACGATCAAGGCGAACTTCCCGACAAGAATTTCATTTCAGGTTACATCAAAAATTGATTCAAGAACAATTCTTGGTGAGATGGGTGCAGAACAGCTGCTCGGCATGGGTGATATGTTGTACATGGCCGGTGGTGGACGTATCTCACGTGTGCATGGTCCGTTTGTTGATGATGCGGAAGTTGAAGATGTTGTCGGCCATTTAAAACTTCAAGGCATTCCTCAATATCTGGAATCAATTACCGAAGAACAAGAGGAAGAAGAAGGTTCCGGCGGGTCATATGGAGGCGAAGCAGGTGGTGATTCAGATGATCCGTATGATCAGGCGGTTGCAATTGTGTTGCGGGATCGTAAAGCCTCGACCTCCTATATTCAACGCCGAATGTCGATTGGTTACAACCGGGCGGCTTCTTTAATTGAGCGTATGGAAGATGAAGGCCTTATCAGTAGCGCCAACCATGCGGGCAAGAGAGAAATTCTTGTGCCGGCTGAAGATGAGACAATTTAGAAATATAAATTGAATACAGAATAAACTGAGGTCAATAAACTGCCATAGTTCTCGAACAAAACCAAACACTGGGTGGTGGTAGCAAATGGATTATATTTCAATGCAAAGACATGCAGGTAAATTTAGTAAAATAAAAACAATCGCCTCAGCAATTATGGTCTCGGGAATGTTGGTTGTCGCGCCTGGCACGACGCAGGTTTTGGCGGCAAGCCCTTCTGATGCTGAAACCGTAAAAGCCATCAGTAAGCACTTTTCGGGGGTTCCAAGCCTCAAAGGGGAATTTGTTCAATTTGGCCCCCGGGGCGAACAAACCGGCGGTAAATTTTATTTGCAACGCCCCGGTAAAATTAGATTTGATTATGATAAGCCCTCGGCAATCAGTGTTTTTGCTGACGGGAAAACCATTGCTATAAACAATAAAAAATTAAAGACCTGGGACTTTATTCCCCTATCCAAAACACCGCTTAGGCTGCTGTTGGCCAATGAAATTGATGTGACGGACAAATCAATCCAAAGTGTTAAACATGAGGTTGATCTGACAACTGTGGTACTTGGTAATACGTCGGTTTTTGGCGATTCTAAAATTACCCTGATGTTTGACCCCAAAACATTCGAGCTGCGCCAATGGACGATTACTGATAATCAGGGAAAAGACACATCAGTGATGATTTTTAACGTGGAAAAAAACATAAAACTTTCCAGGCGTTTGTTTAAAATTGATTATCATAAAATTAGGGCTGATAAAGAAGCCCGATTTGATAATTAGTCGAATTTAATCCTGCCATATGGATTGGCTGTTGCTATTTTCTGTGATGATTTGAATTTATTCAGCTCCGTCTCTTGTTTGCAAGGCCTTTGCGAACCAAGTTACCTGTTCGCATCTGCCTATTATCAAATCAAAGAGCAACACTATTATGACTTTCAAGATTGCCACCTGGAATATTAATTCTGTTCGCTTGCGTATTTCCATGGTTGAGGATTTTCTCAATGAACATCAGGTGGATGTTCTTTGTTTGCAGGAAATCAAATGCCAAAATGACCTGTTTCCGGCTGCCGCGTTTAATGAACTTGGATATGTGCATCAGGCGGTACATGGTCAAAAGGGCTATCATGGGGTAGCTACCGTATCAAAAATACCGCTGGCTGATATTTCGTCTACGGATTATTGTGAAATGGGCGACACAAGGCATGTGGAATGTGTGGTTGAGGCAGGAAATCAAAAACTACGCCTGCATAATTTTTATGTGCCCGCCGGGGGTGATGAGGCCGATGTCGATAAAAACCCCAAATTTGCCCACAAGTTGAAATTTCTCGATGAAATGAAACAACTGGATGCCGATAGCGGTGGTATCCCTGCGATATTGGTCGGAGATTTGAATATTGCGCCACTGCCAACAGATGTGTGGTCGCACAAACAATTATTGAAAGTTGTTTCCCATACACCGGTTGAAACAGAAACTTTGGGTGAGGTTATGGATGCCGGTGGATGGGAAGATTTAATTCGCCATCATATCCCACCAGAAGAAATTCTGTTTACCTGGTGGAGTTATCGTTCAAAAGACTGGAATTTAGCCAATAAAGGCCGGCGGTTGGATCATATCTGGTCGGCTCGGGAACTTAAGAATTCTCTGGTGGATATTAATGTGGTTCGTGAATCGCGTGGATTGGTAAAGCCGTCCGACCACGTGCCGGTCATTGCCAGTTTTAAATTTTAACTAGAAACTGTGTCGGTTCGGTCGAGTTCCCGCTGGATACGTTGAAGCCTTGTGATGAAGCTTTGAACATTGTTTGAAATCTTGGCGTGAATATTGATAGCCAGGTCCGGATATTCCAGCAACATGCGACGAAACAGAGTTCTGGTAATTTCTATTAACTCGACGTTGTCTTTTGCTATTGCAGTGGTGTTTCTTTTGCTTTTTGAAATCATGGCGAGTTCACCAATCAGACTGGCGCGTCCGAACTGGCCAATGATTTTATCATCTTGCTGATTGCCTGAAAATATTTCAACTGTGCCGCTGGAAATTATATACCCGCTGTCAGCTGTTGCGCCATATTGAAATATTTCTGATCCTGGTTGGACAGATATTTTATTTGCACCAAATGCCAGCAGGCGAAGGTGTTCTGTATGAAACTCATCAAACAAAGCAACTTGTGAGAGCAGTTCAATATCCTGATCAAGGCTCATTATAAATTCCAAATTATTTCGGGATGGGTCTTGATAATTAGAGAATCATCCGAAACCGGTTCACGGAACCAGCTTATAGCCGCCACTTTCAGTTACAAGCAATTGTGCATTTGAAGGATTGCGCTCGATTTTCTGCCTCAACCGATAAATATGGGTTTCAAGTGTGTGGGTTGTAACACCGGAATTATATCCCCAAACCTCTTCCAGCAGCACGTCGCGGGTAATAACCTGTTTTTCTGCGCGGTAAAGATATTTCAATATGGCGGTTTCTTTTTCGGTCAAGCGAATTTTTTCGCCGTTTTCTTCTTTTACCAGAATTTTTTGTGATGGCTGGAAGGTGTAATGGCCGATGGTAAATACGGCATCTTCGCTTTGTTCATGTTGGCGCAGTTGCGCCCGGATGCGGGCCAGCAATACGGCAAACTTAAAGGGTTTGGTGACATAGTCATTGGCACCGGATTCGAGACCGAGAATGGTATCAGCATCGGTATCATGGCCGGTTAACATGATGATTGGCGATTTAAAGCCGCCCTTTCTTAAAATTTTAACAGCCTCTCGACCGTCCATGTCCGGCAGACCCACATCCATAATCAACAGATCAAGGTGGTTGGCGCGTGCAGTTTGAATACCACGGGTGGCACTGTCTTCCTGCAATAATTCAAATTCCTCATATAGATCGAGTTGCTCGATTAAAGCTTCGCGCAGGTCTTGATCGTCATCTACAAGGAGAATTGTTCTGGCTGTCATGAAATTTCTCTAATTTGTTTCAGTGAATTATTTGCTGTTATAACATGTACAGCAATTATGGTGCTAATTTGTGATGAAACCTAATGTAAACTCACTTTGTTACACAAATTCGTCAAAGCTATGGAAACTTTGGCGTTTATAACGTGAATTATGGCCTGTATCAATGAAGACTAAAAATAGCAGACTAAAGCATATAATTGTTCGCCAATGTAGCTCAAATAAATCAAAGGGTTTGATATTTGCCGGCTCGCGTTGTTTTTCCTGTGCGCTTGGTCGAAGCGGTATAAGCACTAAAAAACGCGAGGGTGACGGGGTAACCCCGGCAGGTACTTTCAGTATTTTATACGGATTTTACCGTGCCGATCGGGTTTCGCATCGACCGACGGGAATTGCTCTCTTGCAGAACCGTAAAACATTTGGCTGGTGCGATGCGCCCGGTGATCGCAATTATAACAGATTGGTAAAATTACCCTATTTAGGGCGGCATGAGAAAATGTGGCGTGAAGATCATCTTTATGACTATTGTCTGGTGCTTGACCAAAATTATTCAAAAAGAATGCGCGGGCTGGGCAGCGCAATTTTCTTTCATATCGCCAGTGAAGATTTCAAGCCAACAGAGGGCTGTGTTGCGATAAAATTATCGGATATGCGCTGGCTGCTTCAACATATTGGCGGCGATACGAAACTGGTGATCAAATAAAAACCCGATCTGAAATAGATCAGACCGGGTATTTGAGTTTATTGTTAGTGCCGGGGCTTTTCAGCCTTCTTATTGGTCAAGAGCTTATGAATGATAAGCCGCTTCACCATGTGATGAGAGATCAAGACCCTGGCGCTCATCTTGTTCAGATGCACGCAGGCCGAAGATCACATCAACCAGCTTGAACAGAACGACGGAGCCGATACCACACCATGCGATGGTAATCAAAACAGCCATAATTTGAGTTGTTGTCTGGCCAGCGATCGAGTAATCCATGCCACCCGTACCACCAAGCAGTGGGCTGGTGAAAATGCCGGTTCCAATAGCTCCGATAATGCCACCAATGCCGTGGATGCCGAATACATCGAGGCTGTCATCATATCCGAATTTATTTTTCACAACGGATACGAAGAAGTAACAACCTGCACTGCCAAGCGCACCGAGCAGGATTGCACCCATTGGGCCAACTGAGCCGGCTGCCGGGGTGATCGCCACAAGACCGGCAATCATACCGGATGCAGCACCAAGCATTGAAGCCTGTCCGCGCAATACGGATTCAATCAAAGACCAGGCAATGATCGCACCGGCGGTTGCGGTGAATGTATTGATCATGGCAAGTGTTGCAGCACCATTGGCTTCAAGATTGGAACCGGCGTTAAAGCCGAACCAGCCAACCCACAACATTGCAGCACCAACAAGGGTGAGTGTCATGGAATGTGGCGCCATCATATCACGGCCAAAGCCGATGCGTTTGCCAATCATGATGCTGCCGATAAGGGCTGCAATACCGGCATTGATGTGCACAACAGTACCGCCGGCAAAATCAAGCGCGCCCATTTTGAAGATCAGGCCGTTTGCATCCCAAACCATGTGGGCGATCGGGAAGTATACAAAGGTTACCCATAAAATTACAAAGGCCATAATGGCTGAGAACTTAACCCGTTCAGCAAATGCGCCGATGATCAGTGCTGGCGTAATGGCAGCGAAGGTCATCTGGAAGGCAATAAAGACATATTCCGGTATAACCACGCCATCAGTGAAGGTGGCAGCGGTTGAATCTGCGGTTACGCCTTTGAGGAATAGTTTGCCAAACCCACCCCAGTAAGGGCTTTCCGAACCGCCGAATGCGAATGAATATCCATATGTTACCCAGATAACGATCACAATTGCGGTGATCATGGTGGTTTGCATTAGAACTGACAGCATGTTTTTTGAACGAACCAGTCCGCCGTAAAACAGGGCGAGGCCGGGCAGGATCATGAACAGCACCAAAATAGTTGAAAGCATCATGAAACCGGTATCACCCTTGTCCATGGTGTCGGCGGCAAAGGCTGGCACTGCAGCCAGCGAGAAAGCTGTAAGAGCTGAAAGCCCTGCCAGCTTTGGTGTAATAGATATTAAGTTTTTCATTGGAATTTCCTATAGACTTTTGGTCGAAAAGGCTTGGCGAAGCATATTAAAGTGCTTCGACACCCGTTTCTCCGGTGCGAATACGAATGGCTTGTTCCAGATCCCAAACGAAGATTTTTCCATCTCCGATCTGGCTGGTATTTGCGGCGGCTGAGATTGCTTCTGTGACTTTCTCAACATCGTCAGCTGCAACAGCGATTTCAATCTTGAGTTTTGGCAGAAAGCTTACGGCATATTCGGTGCCGCGATAAATTTCAGTATGGCCTTTTTGGCGCCCATACCCTTTGACTTCGGTGACAGTCAAACCCTGAACACCAAGATCGGTAAGTGCATTGCGCACTTCATCGAGCTTGAAGGGCTTGATAATAGCCATCACTATTTTCATGGTATTTCCATTCTGTGGTTGGGCTACCGTCTTCGATAACCGGGTTCCTAGACACCTTTACCCCCATGGCGTGGCGCTGATTACAGAATAGATACAAATTACATGCCAGATTCAGAATGCTTATATAAGTAGCTGTTTAATAAAGGATTTTTTTTTGAGTTTAGGGTGGCGCAATTGAGTGAGCGCGAGGTGTGACTAAAAAATAAGCACAAATTGAAAAATGCACAATTATTAAACAGTGTGCATATCAGACCCGTTTTGGATCTTTAATACGAATAAGGCCTTCCTGTGCGGTTGAGGCAACAAGCAGGCCTGATCTGGTAAAAAGGCTGCCACGGGCAAGGCCTCTTGAACCTGAGGTGCTTGGGCTGTCTTGCGAAAACAATAGCCAGTTATTTAAATCTACCGGGCGGTGAAACCACATGGAGTGATCAAGGCTTGCAACCTGAATATCGGGATCAAAGACCTTTTTTCCATGCGGATAAAGAGACGTGTCCAGCAAAGTCATGTCTGATGCATAGGCAAGAATTGCTGCTTGTAAAGCGCGATTATCGGGGATTTTCCCCGATGCCCTTAACCATATATTTTGTTCTGCGGGTAATTTTTTGTCCGATAGATAATGCTCAAGCGAGGTTGGCACCATTTCAATGGGGCGTTCCTTCATCCAATAGGCGCGGACATTTTCCGGTATGCCTGCCAGCAGTTTTTCGTTTGAATTCCGTTCCAGGATAATGTCTTCCGGGTCCGGTTGAGATGGCATTTTGGCCTGGTAATCGAGACCTTTTTCTTCTCGCTGAAAAGATGCCGACATGGAAAATATAGCGTGCCCATGCTGGATTGCGACCACGCGGCGGGTGGTAAATGAGCCGCCATCACGAATGCGATCAACCTCATAAATTATCGGGATTTTTGGATCACCCCCGAGCATGAAATATCCGTGAAGTGAATGAACATGGCGCGAGGGGTCGACGGTTCGTTGCGCTGCGATCAGTGCCTGGGCGATAACCTGGCCACCGAATACCCGTTTCCAACCGGTATTGGGGTTGTGGCCGCGAAACAGATTGTGTTCCAGGGTTTCCAGATCGAGTATATCGAGCAATTCTTCAACAGCAGTCGTCATAAAGTTAGATTTCCATGGAAAGGATCAATTGGGATGGGGTATATCGGCCTTGGATTATTTGCAACAGCGAGATTGTTTAATGTCAAGGTGACAGTGGGTCAGAATGTGATAAACAGATGAAGATTGAGGTTCAGGAGTGAGTTTCCATGAATGAAAATATGTCAAAAAATTCTGATAGGGTTACCAACAGGGTAGATTGTTTGATTGCCGGTGGTGGTTATGTGGGGCTAAGCGTTGCGGTGGCAATCAAGTCTGCCGCACCTCATTTGAGTATCACTATTGTTGATGTGGCGCCTCGTTCGGCAATTGAAAACGAGACCCGTGCCTCTGCAATTGCAGCAGCAGCAAGCCGGATGCTGAATGAGTTCGGTATTTGGGATGACATGCTGAAAGACGCGCAGCCGATCAATAAAATGATTATTACCGACAGCAAGACCAGTGATGTGGTGCGACCGGTATTCCTGACATTTGGGCATGATGTTAATGAGGACGTAATTCAGGAACAGGGTGAGCCATTTGCCCATATGTTGCCGAATAAAACCATGATAAAGGCTTTGAGAACCAAGGCTGAAGAGCTTGGTGTGGAATTGCTGCATGAGGATTCGGTTGAGAGCTTTTCCAAGGGTGTTGCAACCACTTGCGTTAGCCTTGGATCGGGCAAAATGTTTGAGGCACGGGTGTTAATTGCAGCAGACGGGGTGCGCTCAAAGCTTCGAACGGCTGGCGGAATCAAGACCGTGCACTGGCCGTATGATCAAATGGGTATTGTTATCACGGTCTCTCATGAACGGCCCCATAATGGGGTTGCAGAGGAGCATTTTTTGCCAGCAGGACCGTTTGCAATTTTGCCCTTGAAGGGCAATAAGTCGTCGCTGGTATGGACTGAGGCGACCAAAGACGCCAAGCGTATTTTAGCTATGGATGATTTGATGTTTGAGTTGGAACTTGAACAAAGGTTTGGGCATAAACTCGGTAATATTTCGGTTGTTGGTGGTCGTAAAGCTTTTCCGCTTGGTCTCACCCTGGCGCGCGGCTTTGTAAAAGAGCGGTTTGCCCTGGTGGGTGATGCGGCGCACGGCATTCATCCAATTTCCGGTCAGGGGCTTAATCTTGGTTTTAAGGATGCGGCGGCCCTAGCTGAAACTATTGTTGAGGCCGACAGGCTTGGGCTTGATATTGGCTCGCTCACGGTGCTTGAGCGATATGAGCGCTGGCGTCGATTTGATACGGTGCAAATGGGCATTGTGACAGATGTTTTAAACCGGCTGTTTTCCAATGATAACCCGGTTTTGCGCCTTGCGCGTGATGTGGGGCTTGGAATGGTCGAGAAAATGCCCGGTTTAAAAGACCGGTTTGTCAATCAGGCGGCCGGGCGTTCTGGTGGGGTCATGGAAAAGATGACCGGCGAACAGCCGAGACTTTTGGTCGGCGAAGCGATTTAATGAAGTTTGGTTCGGGCGGTTAAATTACGCCTGATGCGGCGGTGGGCTTCAGCCAGCAAAACTGAATCCTGCAAAGCGTGAGCAAGGGCAATAGCACCCTGCCACTCGACAATCGCCTGCCTTGCATCGGCAAGTGCAATGGACGGCCGCTCTCCCATTGTCTGCCTTTGTTTGGCAATCCAGACAATCAACTTTGAAAAAGCTTCGGCCGCCTCTTTTGCTGCCTCAGGTGCATTTTCTTTAAAGTCGCGGCAGGCCAGGGCAATCGGGCAGCCATGTAAAACCCGGCTGCCATCGGAGGTTGCCAGCCTGTCGAACAATTGTACCAGTTGTTTTCTGGGTTCAGGAGAAATGGTTGATATATCCACCAGCATTTGTTCTGTTTCATTGGTAAATACCTGCGCCACCGCAAGCGCCAGTTTCGCCTTGTCTGGAAAATAATAATAAACATTGCCGAGCGGTACATTGGCTTCAAGCGCTATGTCTTTAATGCTGGCACCGTGAAATCCGTTGTACCAAAACAGCTTGGCCGCAGCTGAAACAAGTCTATCGCGTTTATCATTGGCAGCGGTCATGGTTTTAATCGTTCTCGTCGTTGTCGAGCCCGTCATCATCAAGAGGGCGCGCTTCGGATGGCAGTAAAATCGGGATGCCATCGCGGATTGGATATGCCAAAGCTGCTTTTTCTGAAATCAACTCATTTGCATCCAGATCCAGCTCAAGCGTGCTTTTGGTCAATGGGCAAACAAGCATCTCCAGCATTTTCGGATCGAGCAGTTTCTGTTTGCCTGAGGTGTTCATCTGGTTCCTATTGCTTGGTCAATTTCTGGCCTATTGCAGGGTGACTCCGCTGTCTTCAGTATCTTTTGCTAGGGCAAATTCAGTGATGGCGATAAGGGTTTGGGCGCGGGTTCGAAGATCAGGTGCTTCCAGTAAAGCCTGTTTTTCCGCCGGGCCGTAGGGGCTCATCATAGCAAGAGTATTGACCAGCATTTCGGTAGAGGCGGCAGATACGCCCTCCCAGTCGGCTTCCATATCATTGGCATCAAGATAGGCTTTGAAGGTGCTTAGCAACTCGTCCCTGTCTACACCGTTGGAGGCGTCTGAATCTTCCAAAAGATCTTCCACAAACAGCTTGACCTTGCACCGACGGTAGCCATTTTTTGGTTTTTGCTCGCTGACAATTCGAAAACGGCAAATACCTGAAAGGTTGAGCAAGTAGCGCCCGTCTCCGGTCTCCTGAATAGCAGTAATGCGGCCAATGCAGCCAACGGAACATAAATTCGATGTATCTTCCGTCTCGCCATCTTCAAAACTTGGCTGAATCATGCCGACCAGCCGGTCGCCACGAAGTGCATCATCAATCAATGACAAATATCGCGGTTCAAAAATGTTCATTGGCATATGAGCGCCCGGCAAAAGCAGGGCAGCACTGAGCGGGAATATCGGAATAATCTCCGGTATATCCTCGGATGTGTTGTAGCTTTTGTTCCCGGCTTTCATGGTGAAGTTCCTGGAGTTTGCTTTTAAGAAAACAGAAGAGAGGAAAGTCTGCGCCGTCCTGTCAAAGTGGCAGGGTCCGTTGGGCCCCAGATATCAAAGAACTGCACCAGCTGCTCACGGGCGCCATCTTCGTTCCATTTTCTGTCGGCTGCAACAATTTTAAGCAATTGGCTTGCGGCCTCATCGCGCTTGTTGTGTGCATTTAAGGCAATAGCCAGATCAAAGCGGGCCTGATGATCTTTTGGATTGTCTTGAACTTTTTTCTCTAAATCAGGCAGCGATCCAAGCTTTGCAGATTGTTCTGCCAATTCCAGTTTGGTCAGAAATTCCGCAACGGATGGTGTTTTTAGATGTTCCTCAGGCAGGCTGGTTATGATGTTTCGGGCCAGCTCCAATTCGCCCACTTCGAGATAGCAGGTACCAAGACCGGCAATGGCATCAAGATTACCCTGCTCTTTATCAAGCACGGATACAAAGACTTCGGCTGCTTGCGCTGCATCACCTGCCTTTAATAAACCAGCGGCTTTTTCCATGGCAGTGGCAATTTCATCGCCAGGCGCTGGTGCCGGATTTGCCGGTGACGGCAGCTTATCCAAAAAGGTTTTAATCTGACTTTCTGGTACGGCGCCCATAAGCGCGTCAACTGGTTTGCCATCGACAAAGGCAACTACTGCTGGAATGGATTTAATGCCCATTTGGCCGGCAACCTCTGGATGTTTATCAATATCCATTTTGGCCAATACGACCTTGCCGTCCGAATCGTTGACGATTTTTTCCAGAATTGGGCCCAATTGTTTGCAAGGCCCACACCAAGGTGCCCAGAAATCTACCAGAACAATATGGTCGCTGGATCCTTTGATGACATCATCAACAAATTCAGCGGTGGTTATATCTTTGACCGGTGGCCTTGGTTGTGCCTCAGCTGCCGGTTCTGCCGGGGGCTGCGGAGATGGCGCAGTCTGTGAATATCCGGAAATCTGACTGTCGCCAAAAGAGGCTGAATATCCCGCGCCGGATACGCCAGTATCTATATTGTTGGGGTCATTACTCATGGCAATTTGCTCCATACCGTCCGGGTAAAACCGGGCTGGCTCTCATTTACATATTCAACTTTTAGCATATTGGTATTCAAAGCGATACATTCAATATATAGGCAGAATATGGGGTGGGTGATTTACCGCATTGAGAAATTTAATCAGATCATCGCGGGCAATTGTTGTGGTGGCTGTGTTGATGAGCGGATGGCAGTTTAGAACATCACTTTCCATCAGTTTTTCATCAATAATCATTTTGACCACATTATTTGTGTCGTTGATCGTGGAAAAGGCAGTGACTGAACCCGGCAAAACACCCAGATATTCCAACAGTTTTTCCGGTTTACCAAATGACAGCCTGCTGGAACCACCGATTATTTTGTGCAGGGTTTTTAAGTCAACCTTAGCTTCTTCGTCGGCGGTTACCAGAAAGAAGTTGTTTTTCTTGTCTTTTAAAAACAGATTTTTGGTATGGGCACCTTTGATTTGACCTCGAAGCATTTGAGAATCTTCGACGGTAAACAATGGTGGGTGTTCAACCGTACTCGTGGTGATGCTCAAATTTTTAAGAAATTCAAACAGTTGGTCCGGTGTGGTTGGATGGTTTGACATTTAACAGAATTGAACTCCCTATTTGCGGTTAATCGCTTACCTTGTGCCGCTGAATGGTTCAAGGGTTGATCTGTTGATCGCGGCGAATTTATAAAGTGCCGAATGACCAAGATTAGTGGGTCTTAAGCTCAATTTTAACCGGTTGGAAAATTGTGTGAAAATACCTGTTGCAATTGCGTTTGGGTTGCGCCATATATCGCCCGCTGGTCTGAAATACCTCATAATGACCGGATTAAGTGAGCGGGCGTAGCTCAGGGGTAGAGCACAACCTTGCCAAGGTTGGGGTCGGGCGTTCGAATCGCCTCGCCCGCTCCAAATTTTTCTTTCAAATTTTAATGCTATTCAAAAATGCTTTTAAAGTGCTGGGTGGCGTACTCATGAGCTACTGGAATTGAAAGGCACTAGAGCGTTTTATCTTTTGATTGAATCGCTCCAAATGCTTTCGCTCGCGGCTGTTCGAGGCGTTGCCTCGGCCTACGCGGGCGCGGTGACAGGCACCGGCCGCTCTTCGCGACTTAGGTGCTTCCATGAAAACATGAAAGCGTCTAGCTCAAAGATTTGATTCCAGCAGAATCGCTTTGTAGTGTTAGAGAATTCAGCACGGCCCACGCAACCTCATAGGGTTGCAGCTGATCGATATTGCAGTCTTTTGGGGCAAACTTCAAAATCAAGATGCAACAATGACTTTTACATTGGCTAGCTTCAATGCCTTCATCAGGTTTTCAGGGGGACGTCTGTCGCAGACCAGTCTGTCAATTTGTTTCAGCCCGCAAACTTCAAATGGCGCCAGATGATTAAACTTTGAACTATCGACCAAAACAGTAAGCGATTGTGATTGTTCAATCATCAACCGCGCAATCTGTGCCTCTTC
>JALSIJ010000075.1 GCA_026981655.1 Rhizobiaceae bacterium
TCAATTTCAACGTATTATCGGAAATTGATGCCCGGCTGATATGAATGTTTTTTGGAATGTCCCGCAGGGTAATTAGCCGTTGCCCATTGCCGGGGTCACGGGTTTGGTTGTCTGGTGCATTGTCCCGCAGCCAAACGGCATGGAACCTCTTAGGTTTTTCTGAATTGTTTGAAACAGATAAGATATTGCCGTTATCACTTATGGTGAAATTATACATGGTATTGTGCCTGCAATTGACATTATTGCGGCAATACTGACTTAATTACTCATAATGGCAATCAATCAAAATTGACAGTTAGGGGTGGTTTTCCTTATGAATAGACAAAGACTCGAGAGCCTGCCGCTGGAGTGGGTAAGGGTATTTGAGGCGGCAGGGCGTACTGGAAATTTCACCGCAGCAGCACAAGAGGTTGGTCTTACGCAGGCAGCTGTCAGCCAGCGTATTCGTAATCTTGAATTGCGCATTGGCGCACGTTTATTTATTCGTCAGGCGCGCGGTGTTACGCTCACCATTGAAGGTGAAGCATGGCTTCCCCAAGTCAGCCATGCGCTGCAGGGGCTAAACCGAAGCGCCGAGGAACTATTTGGCAAGCCACTAAAAGCCGTGACAGTTTCCGCCAGTGCCTCAATGACCCAATTGTGGATTGTACCGCGACTTGCGGCAGCGGCAGCAGCAGCTAGCCACAATTACCAGATTTCCATATCTACCATGAATATCACCAGTGATTTCCCGGTAGCCCGGGCCACTATTGAAATTAGATATGGCGATGGCAATTGGCCGGAATGGCATAAGCATCAATTGTTCAAGGAGGCGCTGGCGCCGATGGCAGCGCCTTCGCTGTTGGCTGGCAGGCGCAATTGGCAGGATTTGCCGCGTATCGCCTATTCGGGCCCGCGCCCCGGATGGCAGCAATGGGCGAGCCAAATGAAAGATATTGATTATTGTGTTCCAGCCTTGCGGTTTGATAATTTTGTTGCGGCATTGAATGCTGCAAAAGCCGGGCTCGGAGTGGTGCTGGGCTCTCTACCTTTGTGTGGCGCAGCGTTGAACGATGGCTGGCTGGTACGGCTTTCTGACGAGGCGCTTGAACGCGGCGAGGGTTACTGGATGACTGCCAACGAGCGCTTGCCTGTCAATCAATGGATAGATTTGGTTGAACTGTTATGTCGGGAGCAGCCCATTGCCTAACTAGCAAGGCCGCTTCTTTCGAGGCGGCCTTTTGCAGGGGTGATTGTCTTGGGAATTATTGCTAGCGATTATTCAGCAGCGAACTGGTTCATGGTGTTGTCTTCGCCGGAGGCTTTGAGCGCCGCATCACCAGAGAAATATTCCTTGTGGTCATCACCAATGTCGGAGCCAGCCATGTTTTGATGCTTGACGCAGGCAATGCCCTGGCGGATTTCTTCGCGCTGAACATTTTTAACGTAGCCAAGCATGGCTTGATCGCCGAAATATTCCTTCGCCAGATTGTCGGTCGAAAGAGCCGCCGTGTGATAGGTCGGCAAGGTGATCAGGTGGTGGAAAATACCGGCTTCGCGGGATGAGTCTTCCTGGAACGAGCGTATTTTGTCGTCTGCCTCGCGGCCAAGGTCTGTTTCATCATAATCAATGCTCATCAAGCGATCACGGTCATAGGCGGAGACATCCTTACCTGCTTCAGACCATGCATCATAGACTTGCTGGCGGAAGTTAAGTGTCCAGTTGAAGCTTGGTGAATTGTTGTAAACCAGTTTGGCGTTTGGAATGGTTTTGCGGATTTCGTTGATCATGCCACCAATCTGGGAAATATGTGGTTTCTCGGTTTCAATCCACAAAAGGTCTGCACCATTTTGCAGCGAGGTGATGCTGTCGATGACACAGCGAGCTTCGCCAGTTCCAGAACGGAACTGGAAGAGGTTGCTTGCGAGCCGTTTTGGGCGTACCAGTTTACCATCGCGGTTGATAACCACATCGCCGTTCTTCATATCTTCCGGTGCTATTTCTTCCACATCGAGGAAGGAATTATACTGATCACCAATATCGCCGGGCTCGTTGCTGACGGCGATTTGTTTGGTCAGGCCTGCGCCAAGCGAGTCCGTGCGGGTAACGATTATGCCATCGTCAACGCCAAGCTCGAGGAATGCATAGCGGCAGGCGCGGATTTTGGCGATGAAATCCTCATGTGGTACGGTGACCTTGCCATCCTGATGGCCGCATTGTTTTTCGTCAGAGACCTGATTTTCGATCTGTAAGGCGCATGCACCGGCTTCAATCATCTTTTTTGCCAGCAAATAGGTTGCTTCCGCATTGCCGAAACCTGCATCAATATCTGCAATGACTGGCACCACATGGGTTTGAAAATTATCGATTGCGTTTTGAGTGGCGGCCTCTTTGACTTCGTCACCAGCTTCACGCGCCTTATCGAGGTCTTTAAACAATCCACCAAGCTCGCGCGCATCAGCCTGGCGAAGGAATGTGTAAAGCTCTTCGATCAATGCGGGTACTGAGGTTTTCTCATGCATTGATTGGTCGGGCAGGGGACCGAATTCGGAACGAAGGGCCGCGACCATCCATCCGGAAAGATAAAGATAACGGCGATCAGTGCTTTGAAAATGCTTTTTGATGGAAATCATCTTCTGCTGGGCAATAAAGCCATGCCAGCAACCGAGCGACTGGGTGTATTTGGCCGGATCCTGATCGTAGGCATCCATATCTTTGCGCATGATGGCGGCAGTATATTTAGCCACGTCCAGGCCGGTTTTAAACCTGTTTTGCAGTCGCATACGCGCTACATATTCCGGGTCAATCGCATCCCATGCATTGCCATTTTGCTGCACGAGGTTGGATACATTATCAATTTCATCGCGGTAGGACATGTCATGCTCCAATATTGTTTATGTTTGTAATTCTTGTCAAAATTTCTGCTAGGCGGGAATCTGACGGTGATTTGGCGAATTACATCGGTATTTCTATGAATAGCTGGGGGAGCATTTATACCTTTACGATCAAAAAACATCATATTTTTCGCTGTATGAGGAAATATAATTGTAATTTTGTAAATTTCTGTGCGGCCTGGCCAAGGTTTTGTAAAAATATTTACAATATTTCGCTCGCGGCTGTTCGTGCTTCGCACGGCCTCCGCTTCGCGCTTCGCCTATCGGCAATTGCCTCGCTGTAACTCTCGCCAGATATGCTTTGCGCGTTGGCTCCGCGAGGATGGTTTTTTTACCGTGAATTTGCGCGTAAACATGTGCGCTCACTTTTCCTAAGGTTCATGTTTTGCGCATCGCTTCGCTCTACGTGCAACATGAACTATGCGTTACGTTGGATTTTCCTCCGTGCCCTTTGACTTCGCTCAGGAGGGCAAGCGCCAGAATGGCGTGCCAGCCCGTGAACGGCCGGCCGGCCGGATGGTCGGGGGGAAATACAACGTGCCAAAAAAAAGGCCGCCCAGATGAGCGGCCTTTTCAAAACCTGTAGAAACGGTATTAGCCAAACATGTCGGCAGAAATCGCATCGTACCAGCCAACTGATTCCTCATAAGTTGCCTTACGGGTATCAGCGTCTTCGTCACCTTTGGAGATGAACTTGCTGGTAACGTCGATTTTCTTGTCGCCCGCAACATAGGCGGCACCAACCTTGATGCCATCGTCTGCTGCAATCAGGCTCCAGCAGGTATTGGCGAATTTGGAGCCAAATACCTTTGAGCCGGTCAAGGCACTGCGCGCAGCAGCGGCAGCAACTTTTGCCTGACTATTGGCCGAGAAGCCAGATTTAGGCATGGATTTAGCAATTGATGAATCGCCAATCACATGGATGTTTTCATCCATTGTCGACTGCATGGTTGCCGGTACAATCGGGCACCAGCCACTATCATCTGTCAAGCCGGCAATTGATGCGATCTTGCCAGATGTATTGGCCGGAACCACACATGCCGCATCGGCCTGGAAGGTGTCCAGATCTGTTTCGATGGTCATTGCGCGATGGTCGATTTTCTTGATGCCGCCATGCACGGAAGGTGCGAGCCACTCGATCATTCCATCATAATGGGTTTCCCAACCAGCCTGGAAAAGACCCTGTTTGGAGAACTTTTCTTTCTGGTCAAGGATAACAATTTTCGCAGTTGGATTTTTCTCTTTGAAAATCTTGGCGATCATTGACACCCGCTCATATGGTCCAGGAGGGCAA
>JALSIJ010000076.1 GCA_026981655.1 Rhizobiaceae bacterium
ACGGAAAAATCACGATCAACGATTATGGAAATTATTTGGCTTAAAGCCAAAAACCCCCAACTTATCCCCAAAGCCAAATATAATAGCGGTTGTTGCAGCAGCAATACGGCTGTCCCAAGCCCTAAACAGAGGCCGGAAAGGTGTGAACGCAGCACAATCTTCGCCGATCGTTCAACCGATTCGCCAGCTTGTCCCGAAATACGCAAAAACATACCCGGTACCAGCAACAAAATGAGCCCGACCAAAATTGTAAACGCCGCGCCGCTTACCTGCACCCATTCGCCTGTGGATACAGGTGGATAAAATTCAATCACGTGGAAAACTCCGCCTTAAAACTATTTCGCCTTCACCTTCACATAGGAGCCCGGCGCCGCCTCCAGCACAGGAAAGTTATTTGACCCCGGCTCCCTTGGCAAAATTTTCTTACCCGAGCGTCGCCTCAGCCACAAGGCCCAATCATCCCACCAGGACTGCTCATGAAATTCGGCATCCTTAAACCATTTATCCAGATCATTTACCGAGGCCTTGTTGGTCCAGTGGCCGTATTTCCCACCACTGGCCGGATTAACAATCCCCGCAATATGGCCCGACTGAGCCAGAATAAACTTCTTTTGGCCCCTGGTTTTGTTCAATCCTTTGAAGGAAGATTTCCATGGCGCGATATGGTCAGATTTTGTTGCAATCACACAAAGCGGCGTTTTAATTGCCGCCATATCGAGCCGCTCTCCCAAAATCTCAAATTCGCCTGATGATAATTTATTATCGCGGTAAAGACCGGATAAATATTCCCGTGCCATTTGTGCCGGCAAATTTGTCGAATCGCTATTCCAGTAAAGCAGATCAAACGCCGGCGGAGCTTCGCCCATCATATAGGAACGAATGGCCGGGCCATAAACCAGATCGTTGGCACGCAAATAAGAAAATGTTCGCGACATAAAAAAGTGACTGAGATAGCCCTTCTCTTCGACCTCGCGCTCAATCCCAGCCAAAAACCCATCATCAATAAAAACACCCAGATCACCGGAATCTTCAAAATCGGTCATGGCGGTAAAATAGGTGGCACATCTGATACTATCGTCACCCTTTTTGGCCATATGGGCAAGCCCAATGGTTAGAAGAGTTCCGGCAATGCAATAGCCAATTACGTTGACCTGCTTCTCATTGGTAATCTCTTTTACCACCTCAACCGCTTTAAAAAGCCCGTCTTTAACGTAAGTATCGAAGCCCACATCGCGAAAGCTTTCATCCGGGTTGACCCACGATACGATAAACACGGTAAAACCCTGATCAACCGCATATTTAATCAGGCTGTTCTTTTCTTTCAGGTCAAGAATATAAAATTTGTTGATCCACGGCGGAAAGATAATCAGCGGTATCGCCTGCACTTTTTCAGTTGTTGGCTTGTATTGTATCAGCTGAAACAACCGGTTTTGAAAAACCACCGACCCGGGCGTGGTTGCAATATTAACCCCCACCTCAAATGCATCCGGGTCGGCCAGCGTTACCGCAAGTTCGCCCTGATTGGCTTCCAGGTCGCGCACCAGGTTTTCCAAACCGTCAATCAGTGACTGACCTTCGGTTTCAACAGCTTTTTCCAAAGCATCCGGGTTGGTCGCCAGAAAATTAGCCGGAGAATAAAGATCAAGTATCTGACGACTAAAAAAATCCACCTGACGCTGTTCTTTGTCGGAAAGTCCATCCAGCCCGTGAATAGATTTTTCCATCATCTCAACATTCAGCAAATATTGCTGTTTTGCCTGACGGAAATACGGATGGCTGTCCCAAAGCGGGTTTTTAAAACGCCGGTCCTGCGGTTTTTCCTCATTTTCAACCGGCGGCTTAGCCTCACCCGCAAGCAAAGCATTCTGCGCCTCGCTCCAATATTTCAGCGTTTCGCCCCAATATCCTACCTGCTGCTCAATCAATTTTGAAGGGTCGCGCATAGCCTCACTCATCCATGCGGATGCGGCTTTTGAATAAAGTGCCGTGTCCGGCCCTTGCAGTTCAGCCTTTTGCGGCTCTTTTCCAGCAACAGCAGCAACCAGCCGATTGGTCAATTCTTCCAGCCGTTTTAAATTATTGCTTAAATTTACGCTGTTATTATCGCGTGCTGTTGGTTCATGCGGCATGATTTATAGTTTCCTTTGGCGCTACTATATGCATTATGGCCCTTAACACTCATTTATAACACCCTTTCGAGCTCCCAATTCAGACAGGCAATGCAGAAAATGATGCAATCTCCCTTTAATTATGACTATTTCGAAAGCCTTCGCCAATCCAATCAGTGGATGGGTGCAACAGCACAGGCCTTTTGGCGAAACCCGGTTTTTGCATTGGCACCAACTCCCTTGCCTGCCGCCTTTGCCGCCTGGGGCGAAGTGACAGAGCGAGCCTTTGAAAAAGTCGCATCGAAACCCGATTGGGGCATCGACAGCGTGGTATCTGATCATTGCGAATATGTGGTTAAAATCGACACACTCATCGACAAACCATTTGGTAAACTTATTCATTTCAAGGTTGGACGGGCAAAACCCAAAAAACGCCGCGTATTGTTGATCGCCCCGATGTCGGGCCATTATGCAACACTGGTTCGAAAAACCGTAATCAGCCTTTTGCCCGATTGTGAGGTCTTTGTGACCCAATGGCGAAATGCCCGTGAAGTCCCCGTTTCAAAAGGCAAGTTTGATATTGAGGATTTCACGCTTTATCTGCTTGAATATCTAAAGATCCTTGGCAAAGACACCAATGTAATCGCGGTTTGCCAACCGGCACCGCTGGCACTTGCTGCAACCGCACTACTGGCCGAAGACAATGCCGAGCATCAACCCAAAACACTTACTCTCATTGGCGGGCCGATAGACCCGGACGCCAATGCCACCGACGTGACAGATTTTGGCAAGCGCGTTACCATGGGCCAGCTTGAGCGCAGTGTTATCCAGACAGTTGGCGCCACCTATCCAGGCGTTGGCCGCAAGGTATATCCAGGTGCGGCACAATTGGCTTCTTTCATGTCGATGAAACCGGAGGATCATTCCAAGGCATTTCTCGATCAAATTGTTGCGGTCGCCAATGGGGAGGCCGCCGATAATGATCGCCATAATCGCTTTTATGATGAATATCTTGCGGTGATGGATATGACCGCCGAGTTTTATTTATCGACCGTCGAACGTATTTTCAAAAACCGCGAGATTGCCGATAACCGCTTTGAGGTTAAAGGCCGCAAGGTTGATTTTGCCAAGATCACAAAAACAGCGGTCATCACCATTGAAGGTGGGCACGATGATATTTCAGCCCCCGGGCAATGCGTTGCCGCCCACGGATTACTAACCGGGTTAAGCAAAAAGCAAAAAGCCCAGCATTTAGAGCCGGAAGCGGGCCATTACGGCATTTTCAGCGGTGGAGCATGGCGCAACAATATCCGCCCCGTGGTGCTGGACTTCATCGACAAGCATTCTTAAATATTTTTCCGTATAGCCATCCAGCTAAATTTCTTTTAGTCCGCCGTCGCAGGCGGAGCCTGCTTCCTCGGAACCCCCGCCAAATATTCACGGACGGGTAATTTGGCTCAACGCCAAATTATTACCCTGCCACGGGGGGAATGCGACCAAAACAATGATTCACAATCTCACCTTATTGAAAGCGAGGAGCGAGCAGCTGCTTTTGCAGCGCGCCTCGCAGGCCCAATGCAACGCCCCGGTCAAAACACTGAACAGGCCATGAGAGAAATAATCTTATTTCTTCAAATCATTCTCATTGAACAACAGCGCCATAGCGCAGGAGGCAACACGCGCCTTTTCGCTATTGGCGCGGCTGGTCAATACAATCGGAACACTTGCCCCGACCACAAGACCAGCAGCCTCGGCGCCGGATAGAAATGTCAGCGCCTTAAACAGGATATTGCCCGCATCGAGATTGGGCACCAGCAAAATGTCCGCATCCCCCGCTACCGGTGATTTAATACCTTTGATCTCGGCGGCAAGACTGCTTACCGCAATATCGAGCGCAAATGGTCCATCAATAATCCCGTCTTTAACTCCACTCTCCTTGATGGTTTGAACCATTTCGGCCGCTTCCATCGACGATTGAATGGCCGGATTAGCCGATTCGACACAAGAGAGTATGGCGAGTTTGGGATGCGCCAAACCAAAGGCCTGCATCAG
>JALSIJ010000077.1 GCA_026981655.1 Rhizobiaceae bacterium
GCCGCCCGTGCGATCTTCAAGGATCACGGTACACCGGAAGAAACCGCTGAAACTGAAATGAATCTTGGTTTGGTTATCCAAACTCTTTGCGGAATGCACAAGGCGATCATCACCGATGCTATTTCAGCCTATCAGCGTTCACTTCGCACTTTCAATAAAGTTAAATTCCCGAAAGAATTTGCAATTCTTCAAAACAATCTTGCGACCGCATTTCTTTCTATGCCATTCACCGACCAGCGCTCGAAAATGCGAGAGGCTTTGGCGGTGCAGTCTTTTGAAGAAGGCTTATCGGTTGTAACGCTGATTGATCATCCGACCGAATATGCGATGCTGCAGAATAATCTTGGTAATGCCCTGCAATATTCTTCCTCCAGTCATGCGGTTGAAAATAATCTGCGTGCACTTGAGGCCTACAGTGAAGCACTGAAAGTACGCACCTTGCAAACAACACCGTTTGAATACGCTAATACGATTTCAAACAAGGCCAACTGTCTGCTTAGTTTACCGGATGACCTGGAAAATCCAGACAAAGGCAATCCGCAAAACCATGCTATGGCGATTGAACTTTACGAGGAGGCGCACGGTGTTTTTCTTGCCCATAACGGCCAGGAAAATGCTGAAATGGTTGCCGGTGTTTTGATGGAGCTTAAGCAGGCGGCTGAAAATGTTCCGCAGGCCACAACAAGTGCCAACGGGCACGCATAAATTCGAACAAAACCAACAAATAGACCGAGGAAAATACGATGATTACAACATTATTAATAGCATTGGCAGCAGGCGTTGTCGCTTCTGTCATAGGAGGCGCGATCGGCGGCATGCTGATCGGAGGAAAAGATCTGGGATATGACCTGGCTGCAATGATGGGCAGTTTTTACGGCCCGGTTGCCGGAATTGCAGGCTCCATACTCGGCCTTGCTGTCGTGTATTTCATCTAGAAGAAGAAGGATTAAATCATGTTAGATATGGCAATGAACTCAATTACCCTTTTTCTTCAGGGTCGATTGTTCAAAGATATTGGCGCTGTTATTAAAATGGCCGTCATCGGTATAGCTATTACAGCTGCAGTTCTCATTGGTTTGTCATTTGTCGGCTTGCCATTGTGGATGTGTGCAGCAATTGCAGGGCTCGTCGGCGGTATTGCTCAGCCAATTCTGTTTAAAGATCTCAAATACGCGTGAGTAGAAGGTAGTTATGGGCGAAGCACAGCTTGAAGTACCACCGCAGGTAACACTTGATGAGTTGTTGACCGATATTGCAGAATTTGATGCTGTTTTTGATGCATGGGATGATGGGCAAAAAAACGCGGTTCAGGCCTACAGGCAGTCTATTGATGATTTGCACCGAGAAGCATTTCGTCGCCTAATAAGCGAAGTAAAATCGGAACCGGCTGCCATGAATGCGCTGAAAAGCGCGTTAGGTGACGAGGTCATCTATGCTGTTCTTAGGCATTTTGAGCTGATCAAACCCTCTCTGCATGAAAGGGTCGAAGAGGCTTTGGATTCCGTTCGTCCAATGTTGGCATCCCACGGCGGCAACGTTGAGCTTGTGGCGGTCAAGCCGCCCAATCAGGTTGATGTGCGCTTTGTCGGTGCCTGCGACGGGTGCCCTGCATCAATGTTGACATTTACTGCAGGGGTCAAAAAAGCCATTGAATCCCATTGTCCCGAGATTACCAAAATTGAACAAATCAAAGGCTTGGCTGCGCCAACCGATGCCAATGGTGGCGTGCAATTTGTCTCTCCATTTGCTGTAAACCAGGCTGCGGGATGGTTAAAGGCCTGCACGCTTCCAAGCATACCGGATGGGGGGATATTGAAGCTGAAATTGGGCGGCGAAAACGTCATCATGAGCAAAAATGGAAGTGTTGTGTCCTGCTTCCAAAATGCTTGCGCCCATCTCAATTTACCACTTGATGATGGTGAGATAGTTGAGGGCATTCTTACCTGCCCACATCATGGGTTTCAATATGATCTCCAGTCCGGTGAATGTTTGACTGCGCCTGAGGTGCAGTTGCTGCCTCACGCTGTGCGGGTGGTGGACAACAAAGTTGAAGTGAGGCTGGCTCAATGAAGGTATCGCTCGCATTCGATCGAAATCTGCCAACAGCACCGATGGCAATATCAGCAATCGCAGAACCGATGCTCGATCCTGATGGCCCAAGACTGGTTCTCGGTGGGCAGAATGCAGATTTGGCGCTTGCGCAACCCATTGCGCCATCCCGATCAGCAATGTTTGGCTCTCGCGGTGCGGCAATTATCGGGAATGCTCTTGTTGTCTGTGATACCGGTCATCATCGATTGATGGTGTGGAATAAGGTGCCGGTTGAAGACAATTCTGATTGCGATTTCATTATCGGCCAACCGGCTTTCGACCGGGAAGGGCGCAATGCCAAGGGCGAAGCAAATGGTGCGACTTTAAATGTCCCAACCGGCATTGCAACCGATGGCAACGTGCTTGTCGTAGCTGATGCCTGGAACCACCGGGTGTTAATTTGGCATTCAATGCCCAAGGTAATGAACCAGCCCGCTGATGTGGTTGTGGGTCAGATGGATTTTTCCGGTGTGTTGGCCAATCGTGGCGAAGAGGCAAGGGCAAACACTACCAACTGGTGTTACGGTGTTGCGATTATTGATGGAAATCTGATCATTGCCGACACCGGCAATCGCCGGGTTCTGATATTTGATGGCATTCCAGCAAAAAATGATGCGAGTGCAACAATGGTTTTGGGCCAGAAAGACCTTGTCACCCGTGATGAGAATGCAGGGGCCGATCCAGGACCACTAGGAATGCGCTGGCCGCATTCCGTTGTGTCATTGGGTGAAAAATTGCTTGTTTCGGATGCCGGAAACAACCGGGTGATGGTTTGGGAAAAATGGCCTCAAACACAGGGAGAGCCTTGTGATTATGTGCTCGGCCAAAAAGATAATTTTTCGCTCGAACATAACCGTGCCGCCTATGCGCCCAACGCCAAGGCGCTCAATATGCCCTATGGAATGGCTGCTATCGGTGACTGGCTGATTGCAGCCGATACGGCAAATTCCCGTCTGGTTGGTTGGCGCAAAGATCTGATTTCGGCTGATGCTCCGGCAACGGGCGTCGGCGCGCAGCCGGACCTCGCATCGAAAGGCGACAATCGCTGGTTAATGCCGGTGCGCGACAGCCTGTGCTGGCCCTATTGGGTTTCCGCTAAGGGGAAAACGCTGGTAATCTCAGATTCCGGTAACAACCGGGTCCTGTTATGGGACCTCGTCCAATGACAGCCATTTTTGCACCTGCCTCAAATGCTATAGAACACATGGAAATTCGCGTTCGTGGAACCGTGCAAGGTGTGGGATTTCGCCCCTATGTCTGGCGCTTGGCCCGCGCCTGTAATCTGGGCGGCAGTGTGGTCAATGATGCAAGTGGCGTGTTGATAAAAGTTGCAGGCGGCGCAGACGATATAGCTGAATTTCGTCAGCGCTTGGAAGATGAAACACCTCCCTTGTCCAAAATAGACAAAATAGAATTTTGCCGCGCAGATTTTCCCGATATTGAAACAGATTTCCGAATTGATGAAAGTATTGGCGGCAAAACCCGCACCCAGATTACCGCTGATGCGGCGATGTGTGATGCGTGCCGCGAAGAAAGTTTCAGCCCGTTTGAGCGTCGCTATCGTTATCCGTTTACCAATTGCACCCATTGCGGGCCGCGTTTTTCAATTGTAAAATCAGTGCCCTATGACCGCGCCAATACAAGCATGGCGCAATTTGATCTCTGCGATAATTGTGCCGGCGAATATGGCGATCCATCCGATCGTCGTTTCCATGCCCAACCGATTGCCTGCCATATATGTGGTCCGAAAGCCTGGCTTGAACATCTGGGCGAAGGTATTGTCACATTTGACATGCATTCAATGCTCGATGATGTCGATGCGGTCTGCTCACTTTTGCAAAAAGGCGAAATTGTCGCCATTCGTGGCGTTGGCGGATTTCATCTGGCCTGCGATGCTACAAATGAAAAGACCGTTCAGCTTTTGCGCCAGCGAAAAAAACGTGACGCAAAACCATTCGCATTGATGGCCCGTGATCTTGATATTATTGAGCAATATTGCCAAGTCAACAATATTGAGCGTGGCCTGCTTGAATGTGCCGAGGCACCAATTGTATTGC
>JALSIJ010000078.1 GCA_026981655.1 Rhizobiaceae bacterium
TATCAGCGCCTCGTCAACGACGCTGCGCAAATTATCCCGTGTAAATTTGGGAATGGAACGATCAAGGATCACGCCCAGACGGTTTGCATTAACATCCCATCCCATATTGTCGAGCGTATCGCGCCACAGGTGTTCACTTCCCTCGCCAATGGTGATGCCCTTGTCGTTGCTGCCGGCTTCAGAACGCAAACAAACGGCGGCTGCTCCGTCGCCGAACAGCACGGTTGCGACAAAATCTGATTTGGAAGGATTGTTGGTGTTGAAGGAAAGCGAGCACAATTCTATTGTCACCATCAAAACTTTGGTGTCGGGTGCTGCGCGTGCCAGTTTTGTGGCGATTGCCAGGCCAGTCACCCCGCCGGCACAGCCAAGGCCGAACACCGGCACCCGGTGCACATCCAAGCGAAATCCGATTTCCTGCATAGCGCGTGCATCCAGCGTTGGCGTGGCAACGCCGGTGGATGATACGGTGACGATATAGTCAATATCTTCGGGCACCATCGAGGCATCGTCCAACGCCTTCAATGCGGCTTGCTTGAACAGATCAGTCGCCACCTCAAGATAGGCATCGTTGCGGGCACCAAAATCATGGTTTTCAGCATACCATGCAGCCGGTTGTGCCAGATAACGGCTCTTGATACCGGCATTTTGCATGATTGAAGATAGCCGGGCAAAATCCTCGTAGCGATCGCCCAACATTTCCCTCGCCAGGTTTTTTACGACTTCCTGGGGCATGATATTTGGCGGAACGGCGGTTGCCAAACCTTCCAGTGTGACGGTGCAGCAGGTAGTGTTTTTTGTTTCCAACCGCGAACCGGGCGTTATGGCATCCATTATTGTTGTTCCAGACAATTTGGCGAAATTAATAATCCACAACAGCCAGATAACTTGTTGCTACCCCTAGGGCAAGGGCGATCAACTTTAATTGTGGTGGGTTTTATTTCAGAAATTGCCGTCGCGAACTCTGCGGGTTCGGGGTGTTTTGTTCGTCGACTAAGCGCAGGATTTGGTACGTTTTCCCGTCACGTCAATCCGCACATTGGTCCAGCCGGCGCGCAGGAAACCCAGCTTTTGGGCTGCTTTTTTGGTAACATCAACCACCCGGCCGCGAATAAATGGGCCACGATCGTTGACGCAAAGGATTACTGATCGACCATTGCGCAGGTTGGTCACCTTGATATGGGTGCCAAAGCGCAGGGTGCGATGCGCCGCCGTCATTGTGTTGGGGCTGGCGCGTTCGCCGCTGGCGGTGCGGCTTGTCATGGCATACCACGAGGCTTTGCCCTGTTGGGATGCGAAGCTCGGTGTGGCTGATACAATAGCCAAGGCGCTGATTGCCAATATAGCGGCTTTGGTAATTTGTGGTGATTTATGAATAAACGCAGACATTTAATAAGCTTTTCTAGGATTGAATTTCGTGCCGCGCATAAGATGCCTATTTGTGGCAAAATTGCGGCAAAGCTAAAGCCGGGAGTAAATGCGAGCCTTTGGTGAGCGCATTTTGGGCCCGGTGACATCTTTTTGCCAAGGCCGGTAAAAACTTGAATAATATTTTTCAAAATGTCCTTTGGGTCCATCGTCATTCGTCATGTTGGTGAAAGCACTGATGCTTTTTGTAAAACGGAGAGAATATTATGAACATAATGACGATAGCAGCCGGTGGAATTGGCATTGTCGCAATTGTGGCGGCCGGTGCAATGTTGCTGCCGCGCCATGTGCATGTGGAACGTCAGGCAAAATTTGATGGCAGCGTGGAAAATGTGATCAGGCTTGCCGCATCAAACGAAGGGTACCAGCGATTTAATCCATATCTTAGCGCTGACCCTGATTTGAAGATCACCCATTTCGGCCCTGTATCCGGCAAGGGTTCGGGCTTCAGGTTTGATGGCAAGGATGGCACAGGAAGTCAGACTGTGGCGGAGGTTACTGATAACAGGGTACGGTATAATATCGACCTTGGCGCAATGGGAAAGCCGGTTCAGACAATTATGGCCAAGCCTTTCGGTAATGGCGTTCTTGTTACCTGGAGCATGGATGCGGATATGGGCATGAACCCGGTCGCACGGATTATCGGTCTGTTTATGGATGGGATGATCGGCAAAAATCTTGAAAAGGGCCTGAGCAATCTGGCCTCTGCAACTTAATCTGGGTTTATACCTCAATATTGGAGACTATAATGCGTTACACATTTTTACTTTATACGGACCCCGCTGATTTGGCCGATATGACACCGGACGACTGGGCGGCGGAAAAGCAGGTTTATGGTGCCTATATCGGCTCATTGAAAGAGGCAGGTGTTTTTGTTGATACAGATTGGCTGCAGCCGGTTGATACGGCAACGACGCTAACCTTAAAAGGCGGCAGCAGGCAGGTGCAGGATGGACCATTTGCCGAAACCAAGGAAATGCTCGGAGGTTATTTTGTCATTAGTGTGCCGGATCTCGATGCGGCTCTTGCCTGGGCCGAAAAATGCCCCGCAGCCAAGACTGGCAAGGTGGAAATCCGTGCATCGGCGATGGGCTGAATTTGAGCGATGTAACCCGTGCTGCAGAACTTGCGGCACGGGCCTCCTACGGTAAATTGCTGGCCATATTGGCTGCACACAGCCGTGATATTGCGCTTGCCGAAGATGCGCTTGGCGATGCTTTTGCCAAGGCTTTGGCGCTTTGGCCTGAACGCGGCATTCCAGATAACCCGGATGCATGGCTTTTGCAGGTGGCCAAAAACGGTATGAGCGACCGGCAACGTCAATTGAATCGTTTTCCAGTTGTTGAGGCGTTTCCAGATATGGCAGATGAGACTGTGCCGGATAAAGATTTTCCTGATCAACGATTGGCGCTGTTGATGGTATGTGCGCATCCGGCGATCGCGGCTGATTTGCACACGCCCTTGATGTTGCAAACGGTGCTTGGCATCGAGGCAAAAGTAATCGCAAGACTGTTTATGGTATCACCCGCCGCATTGGCGAAACGGCTGGTGCGGGCAAAGCGCAAGATACGTGATGCGGGCATTCCCTTTGAGATTCCTGATGGAAATGAATTGCCAGCGCGCTCGGCGCCGATATTTGAGGCGGTCTATGCAATTCATACGCTCGATTGGCTGGAGCCGGGTGACGGGATGGGTGATGAGGCGCTTTATCTGGCCGATTTGCTCATTCGCCTGTTGACCGATCAGCCTGAGGCGCTTGGCTTGGCTGCATTGATTGCTTTTGGCCATGCGCGGCGCAATGCACGCATTGCAAATAAGTGTCTGGTGCCGGTGGAGAAGCAAAATACAGATCTTTGGGATAAAGACATGCTGGCCTATGCCAATCGCCAATTGCACCGCGCCCATCGGCTTGATCAACCGGGGCGGTTTCAGCTTGAGGCGGCAATACAGGCGGTTCACATGGCGCGACAGGAGAGCGGGCGGGTTGACTGGGCCTCGCTTGATAAACTCTATTATGCCCTGTTAAAAATTGCACCTTCGCTGGGTGGGCTTGTTGCCCATAGCGTGGTGATTTCGCATGTTCACGGTGTTGATGCCGGGCTTGCAGCACTTGCGAAAGTTGAAAGCCTGCCTGATCGACCGTTCCAACCCTATTGGGCCGCCCGGGCAGATTTTCTTGCCCGCGCTGGTCGCGCCGATGATGCAAAAGCGGCCTATGAAAAGGCTATTTCTCTCACAACAGAGCCGCCGGTAATTCGATTTTTGCAAATGCGGCAGGCGATGATCTAGGGTCAGGACTCATTAATTTAATACAATTCTGTTTGAAAAGAAGTATTCGAATGAAAGCAATAAAACACAAGGACAGGTTGGTACCTTTTCGAGTATTTATTACTTTCAGGCGTGTGCTTCCTTTCAAACCCTTTGGGCGCGGGTAATTTGATCGATGAATACGTCGTAATATCTTGAAAATATTGACATTGACTGCGATATTTCTTCTATTCAGCAATCAAATTACCGAGCGCAGAATGGATGAAATTAATGGGTCCTGACCCTAGTCACACACGATGGCGCGTTTGCCGCGATAGGTGATGTAGCTGCACTGCGAGCCATCCTCAAGGCGCAAACGGTGGTCGAAAACCACAATATTGGGATTTCCGGTTGCAGCCCGAAGGCGCTTGTCGA
>JALSIJ010000079.1 GCA_026981655.1 Rhizobiaceae bacterium
TGGGCAACCCGCTGATGTGGCCGGGAATGGCCGTTGGCAATGCGGTAGAAAACACCACATATAATGCGCGGCGCAAGAAGGTTTCCGATCATGTCAATGCGCACCAGTTTGAAATCCTGACCGATATAGGCGTTGGTGGCGGCCCTGCACTGGACAGGGCCTTTGATCTGGCAGGCGTGCAGAAGACAAACCGCACGCAAGTGTTGCGGCGTTTTCAAAAAGACATCGCCATGTACCGCCCCAACACCGCCAAGGCCCGCGAACATCTGGTGATCGCGCTGATGGTCAACGGCGGATAACCATCACAGATCTTCGCCGTGCATGAATTGCGCCGCGGTCAACCCCAGGGCCTTGGACACATTCACCGTCACCCCGTCATAGGCCGCAAACAGCGCCGCATTCAGCGCGCGGCCTGCTTTGCTGGCCGAAAAATCGATGTAGGTCCGCAATTCGTCATCACTCAGCGGCTCATAGGCCAGCAGCATATAGGAATAGAGCCATTCGGTTGAATCCAGCCGGATTTCATCCTCCTGTGCCCAGACCTCTTTCAGGACATCGGCGTCCGAAGGGGCCGGATCAAAGGCGCGCCCCTCGATCAATCCGGTGTAAAAGGCATAGCTGGCATTGAGCGCCGACATGACGTTGTATTCCACCAGATCATTGGCCTTGACCAGTTCGTCCAGCAACCGCATCCGGTTCGAGCCTTCTTCGGACAGGGCGTGAAACCGCTCTTTGCTGGCATTTTCGATGGTCTTGTCCAGCAAGGCCTGTCGCGCCTCTAGCTCCAGCGCGGCGATCTTTGCCCCCGTATCCGATTCAAAAAACGCGATCATCGCGTCGAGGTCCGTGCCCTCCAGACCGGCTTCGAACTCTGGCAGGAAGGTTCGCCAGATACGGTCCGGTTCATAGATTTCACTGATTGCCCGCTGCCAGCCAATGCCCCCTGCCCCGCCCAGCATCTCGCGATCCAGATCGGCACCATAGGTTATGCCTTCTTGCCGCATCACATCAAACATCGGTTGCAGGTGCAGCAGGTTCGCCAGACGTTCGACCTTGGCTGCGTCTTGTGCATTTGCCAGCGGTGCCAGCGATATAAACAGTACTATCAGGAAAAAACGATTCAACATTGGCCATCCTGTCGGGTTATCGCATTCCACCTGTGTATAGAGACAATTGCCGATACTGCAAAGCCGCCTGTTTTCCTGTCCGGATTGCAAAACCGACGTGGTCAAACAAGGAATCCGGTTCGGGGTGATTTTTCTATTGTGTCCGCCGCAACCTGCCCTTAGATACAGCCACGGTTCGACAACAGTCGCCAATCACGCGGAGAGGTGCCGGAGTGGTCGAACGGGGCGGTCTCGAAAACCGTTGTGGGTGCAAGCCTACCCAGGGTTCGAATCCCTGTCTCTCCGCCAGCCACCACTTTCACTCATTTACAAGGGGTGGTGTCACCGTTTTCCAATTGCCTTTTACGCCGCCCTTTGGCCGGTATTCACCCGGAAATTTACAGCCCTGTATTGCGGAAACCTTATGGAATATATTCGTTTCCAGCCCATAAGGATTTTGTCTGCGGGAATTTTTCGGCAATCATTTCGTAAACCGGTTTGTATTCATTAGCGACCAATCTTCTGGCTTCATCAGATAAAATGGTAGTTTTAGGGGAAGTGTTGACCGTGACTTTTGCGTAACCTTGGTTCGGTTCAATACCGACAAATTTCGAAATATTCTCAATGCCTTGTTCAGACATTAGTTCTTCATATACACCAACATAAATATCCTTGATGGCAAATGCCTTTTCCAGTTCATTAATCGTTTTATCATATCGGGTACGAAGATGTGCATGGCGGCTTTGTGAATATTCAATAACGGCTTGTTCTTCACTAACGAAATTATTTATGACCGGCTCTTTTGTATTTTTAATTTTCTTGTGCATCCTTACACAGCTCCAGCATCTTTCCACCGGATCCCGCATTAGAAAAACCACTTTGCAGTGAACATCTCTTTTCCTGAACCCCCCGATAATCTGTTTGAATACTTTGGAATCAAGAACCGCGTATGAAGGGGTAATATCCAAGGCAAAATCGGTTCTATCAGAATCCAGTATATCAGCGAAATAATCGAAATATATGTTCGTATTTCTTTGCATTCTTCTTCTTTTTCTTTTCACAGAAGAACGCAATGTTTCCCGCCACGAAAGCCGGAACTTATTGCAATCAGCAGAATGCAAGGCATCCCAGATATGATATTCTTTTGTAAAACCGGCATCCACGCCGGCATAACTATCCAGGTATTTATACAACCATGTCGTTCCGCTTTTCTGTGCGCCTACGCCTAAAATAAAAGTCCTGTTTTGCGCCATGCTGGTTTTCTGCTTATAATTTCATTTCAGCCAGTTTTACAAAACCCATGGGCCTTGTATATGGTAAATAACAGTGCCGATGGCATGGATGCCCTCCTCGTTGTTTGGTGGTTTTCCCCATTCCGTCAACGCCAAATTACAGCTATTCGTTTTAAAAGGTGGAACCGGTTGTTCCGGAAGCCAAACAGTGATTAGGATTAAAGACAGACTTGCTTGGATTTTTCTTTTTATTAGAGCGCGGTTACACCGTTCAAGTGTAAGGTCCATAGAAGAACGTGATTATTACAGGGAACCCTATGAAAGGTATTATACAACTAACTGAAGGTCGATCCGGGTCAAATTGGCTTGGGTCTTTGACGGACAGTACTGGCGTGTTGGGGCGCTCCGAAGAATGGGTTGATCCCCACCAGTTGAATTTAAACCCAAAGAAACTAAACGGTGAGCAGTATATTGCATCAATTATAGATCATGCCTCAACGCCCAACGGTTTTTTAGCCATTAAAATGTTTCCACGTCATTTGCATTGGTTCCAGATGCAATACGGATATGATTTGATCAAGCATCTAAACCGTTCCCATGACATTCTATTCATTAAACTCACGCGCCGTGACCGTGTTGGGCAGGCGATATCTTTTACAAAAGCATTACAGACGGGGGCCTGGAGAGCACACAGAGGAACAACAAAAACTCCGGAATATGATTTTGAACAAATTTGTCGCTCGTATTTCATGATTGGGCGCTCGTATGACTACTGGAACAGCTATGTCAATGCGATGCAACTTAAGAATAGGTGTTTTGTCTATGAAGATTTGCTGGAAAACCCTGTCGAATATGTTGATGCCATAGCCGCGCACGCAGGTATTACCGACTATGAACACAAGATCAAAACAGATCTGGTGGTCCAGAGAAATTCACAAACCGAGGAATGGCGCCGCCGCTTTGAGGAAGATATGAAATCAAGGGAGTTTGTTTCATATACCACCCCGTCTAGGCGACCATCCAGACATATCTCCAATATAATCCGGTTTTTCAGGAAAAAGCAGATGAAGCCTGTTCCTTATAGCGCATAATTGATCTGATCAAACAAATTTAAAGTATGAAAACACACACAATAATTATCCCCACCAAAGATCGTCCTGAAATGCTTGTAAGAGCAGTTAATTCAGCGCTTGCAGCAATTGATACAAAGGGAGAGATTCTGGTTATTGACGACAACAGCAAAACACCTGCTGTTGAAAGCCTTGCCCATGTAAACGACGCGCGAATCCATGTCTATGTAAATGAAAATTCAGGCGGCGTTGCAGGTGTCCGAAACTTCGGGCTATCAAAATCAAAAGGGGAAATAGTATTCTTTCTGGATGATGATGATGAAATTTTACCCGACTATTGCCAAAGAATACTGTCGCTGGACCCCTTACCCGCTTACGGTTTTTCGTCGTTTCTGGAAGTGAATGATTTCGGAAAGACAAAGAGCCATAAAATGCAAGGAAGAATACGGTTTTCAACCGGCCCTATTCCTGATGATGCCCCTCTCAATAAACGCATATTCGGATTTAACATGGGATTCTGGATTAAGCGCAACGTGTTCCAGAATGTTGGCAATATTGATGAAAATCTAACAATAAACGAAGACACCGAATACGGCTGCCGCCTGATTTCTGCCGGGTTGGATGCCTGGTATTCGGAAGAACCCGGCATGGTGATCCATACACATAACAGCG
>JALSIJ010000080.1 GCA_026981655.1 Rhizobiaceae bacterium
AATGAGTCCTGGCCCTAGGCGTGCAAGCAATGATCTTTCAATCGCTGTAGAAATGGATGATTTTATGTTTCGGCCAGGCATAAAAAAACCCGGACATAAATGCCCGGGTTCAAAATATTCGACTGGGTATTGATTACTTCAAAGGACCAATGATTTTTACAGCACCGTTTTCGACCCTTGCTTCATCGTAGGTACCGGCAACATCGCCAGCCGCATCAAACTCGTGAGAACCAACGGCTCCTTCATAGTTGACGCCTTTTCCTGCTTTGATTGCAGCAACGGCTTTTGCCCATTCACCAGGATTAATCACTTCGCCTGGAGCGCTTGCAACATCGCGGATTGCTTTTGCAATTGCGCCACGGTCCATGCTGCCAGCTTGCTCGATTGCAAGAGCCAGAATAAATGCGGCATCATAAGAGTTTCCAACGAATGGAGACTTATGATTCACCTTGGCAGCTTCAGCTGCTTTGGTGAACGTATCTGTACCCATGCCGCCGGATGAACCCGGGCTGGTTACTGTAAACTTGCCGTCAAGTGCGCCAGCCATTGCTTTAACAAATGCGCTGGAGATCATACCATCACCACCGAAGAACTTGTCGAAGTCACCTGATTCCAGAACCTGACGCGTGATTGTTTGACCGGAGCCATCGCCATAGGCCAAAATAACCAGTGCATCGCCACCGGCTGATGCCAGTGAGCCAATTTCTGCGCGATAATCAGCTTTGCCATCTTCATGGGCTTCACTTGCAGTTACCGTTCCGCCATTTGCTGCGAATGCTTTGGCAAATGATGCTGAAAAACCTTTGCCGTAGTCATTGTTCACATAGGTGAGTGCAACAGACTTGATGCCCTTGGAAAGGATCAAGCGCGACAATACTTCGCCCTGAAATGCATCAGATGGTGCGGTGCGAAACACCAGATCCTTATCGTCAAGTGCAGTAATTGCAGGAGATGTGGATGCGGGAGAAATCATTGCGACACCGGCAGGAATGGCAATGCCATTTGCCGCAGCAATTGTTGAGCCTGAACATTGTGCGCCAACGATTGCGACAACTTTCTCAACATTGACCAAACGGTCGGCGGCGTCAGATGCTTTTGTTGCATCAACGCATGTAGTATCAGCGGTAACAACTTCGATGGTTTTACCACCAAGCACACCACCGGCTGCATTAACTTCGCTGATTGCCATTTTCGCGCCATCGGCGATCGGCGGCATCAGTGATTCAATCGGTCCGGTAAATCCACCCAAAAAGCCAATTTTCATATCAGCAGCGGATGCATTCAACGGCAGTGCGAAGCAACCAAGTGCGACACCTGCAACCAATGCAGTTCTAAAATTTTTAATCATATTTAATCTCCCTATTAAGCGCCCACCATTCTTGACAGTGGTTCTGACGCGATTTTGACCATGTGATCGCCACTTGTAAAGCTGCAATTTGGAGAATTTACAACCCTTTATGACTATGATTAATACGGCAAATATTGAAAATAGTGGTTGATACACCTTATCAGCCAATTTGATTGTGCTATGAATATCCAATGTACAAACACCGATTCACCCAATTGTCACAATTCGCAATCGCCACAGCAGCCTGGGTTGGGCTTTCAATTTCAGGCGCCACGATAGCCAATGCCGAGATTGCAATTGGACTGATGAGCGACCTTTCCGGCAAAGCCTCACTTTTGGGCAAAAACACCGAATTGGGTGCTCGGCTGGCAACCAATGATTACAATTCCGGCGCGGTCGGTGAGAAAATTCGACTTGTGGTTCAAGACAGCGCCTGTAATGCAAAGCAGGCTCAGAAGGCGGCGGCAAAATTGCTTCGCCTCAATATCAAAATTGTCATTGGTCCCATTTGCAACAAAGCCCTGTTTGCAGCGATCAAGGTTCTGTCGCCCGCCGGAATAACCATCATCACCCCAAATATTCGCGCCACTCGTATTGCCCGTGGCCGCAAAAAAGAAAATTGGCTGGTGTTCTCCCTTGCTGGCAATGCCAAGACTGAATCTGAAGCGATTAGTAAAATCCTGTTGGATCGATGGCAGGGCATGGCCTATGCGATAGCCGATGATGGCAGTATTTATGGACGAGGTCTGGCTGATGACTTTCGCACGCTAGCGGAGCTGAGCGGCCAAAAGCCGGTAGCACTGGCTAATTACCGGCCCTTGCAAACCAAACAGATTTCGATGTTACGCCGCCTGCAGAAAAGCGGCATGGAGGCCCTGTTTATTGGTGGAGATGCCGTAGACATTGCGCTGATTGCAAGGGATGCGGATAAAATTGGATTGGATATAGAAATTGCCGGCGGCGAATCCGTTGCTCTTCTTCCATTCGAAGACAGCGCAAAATTCGTTCCCCCTGGTCTGTTAGCGGTAATGCCGGTCGAACCTCAGTATTTCCCTTCGGCTTCTGAATTGGTTGCGTCTCTAAAGCGTCAGGGGATTGCGCCGGATGGCGGTGTTATTCCTGGTTACGCCTTGATGCAAATTGCCATCAAAGCAGCAACCTCAACTGATAAAATTGAACAGCTAGAGTTTGATACCGTATTGGGGAAAATCCGATTTTCTAATGATGGCTATGCCAACGCCTACCCCTACCGGTTGCATGTGTGGGCAGACGGAGAAATTAAACCGTTGGGCGGCTATTAATATTTTGGAAAAGCACCATTATGAGAGCAATATCTTCGGGACAAAAAAACCTGATCACCGATGTCGAGGGTATTAGCGTTGGCAATTCCTGCGATGAAAAAGTCAAATCCGGTGTGACCGCGATAATCTGCGATACAAGTGTCACCGCATCGGTTCATGTTATGGGTGGCGCACCGGGAACACGGGAAACCGACCTATTGAGCCCGGAAAATCTGGTCGAAGATATTGAGGGGCTTGTATTGGCCGGCGGTTCGGCCTTTGGTCTTGATGCAGCATCCGGTGCTCAAGCGGCATTGAGAGAAATGGGCCGAGGCTTTGAAATCGGCCCGCACCGTATCCCGATTGTTCCAACCGCAATCATTTTTGATCTGATTAATGGCGGTGATAAAGATTGGGGCCGCTTTGCACCTTACCGTGATCTTGGTTTCGATGCTGCCAATTCCGCGGAAATTGACTTTGAACTTGGTACAATTGGTGCAGGATATGGCGCGGTAACGGCCACTTGCAAGGGGGGATTGGGTTCCGCTTCCACGACAATTTCATATGATGATTCAGCAGATCTGACCATTGGCGCTCTGGTGATTGTCAATGCGCTTGGCTCTCCGATGATTGGCGACACAAAGCATTTTTGGGCCGCCCCCTTTGAAATGAACAATGAGTTTGGCGGATTTGGCCAACCCTCCCCCTTCCCTGAAAATGCCCGTGATCTACGAATCAAGCACCGGGAACATGTCAAACCGGGTGCCAATACGACAATTGCGGTTATCGCTACCGATGCGGTCTTAACCAAAGCACAAGCCAAACGGTTGGCAATTGCTGCCCATGATGGATTTGCACGCGCCATCTGGCCATCACACACACCGTTGGATGGGGATTTGATTTTTGCAATTGCAACCGGAAAATCAGATGTTTCACTATCTCTTGATCAACAAATTGATCTGGGCGCGATTGCTGCAAGTACCATGAGCCGGGCGGTCGCGCGCGGCATTTTTGAGGCGCGTGATAAGCCAAATGATCTATTGCCGACATGGCATTCAAAGTTTAGCGCGTGATGTCTTTCGAATATGACAGCAAGGCTCCGTCCAAACTGGCACTCGCGCGCAAAGGCCTGCTTCAATCATTTTTGTTTGGAATATTTTGGGCAATATTTCTAACCCTGCATACGATTGCCAAATTATACTGGCTGGGTTGGCAAAATTTTACCTCTATTCAAAACTTTGCCCTTCTAATATTTTTTGGTGCATTTATTGGTGGGGCCATTGGCTGGGTAATTGCAATCTGGCTCAGCGCACATCGACTACCGGCAAAAAGATTTGCCACTTCATTGGTATCCATATTGCTGTTCACAATTGGAACCACAGCCCTGATATTCGTGCTGCAATACAGGATATACTATTCCCAATGGCACATGCCTGCCTTCTCAATAGGCTGGTTTTTTCAACTGCTGTTTACCGGACTATCAGCGCTTTATCTATTTGCAGTTCAAGGATTACGGATATTATTGCCAGTGGCACCGTTCGGACTTTTAATTGCGGCGGCAATCTTCGTTAAACGCGCCCCAAATGCAAACCGGTAACCGACTGAATTTCCGCCAGACTATCCGCCTTTTTTTGATTTTGATGCCTCATCATAGGCGTCGGCAAAATGTTTGAGAAATATATCCAACGCACCATTTTCATTTGGTGGTTCCGACATGGCCTCCCATTGATCAACATAGGCTTCCCACGACTTGCTGCTTTTCGATGAAAATGTTGATGACGGAACTTTTTTCTCAATTGCTTCGGGCGCAAACTCTTCCAGCAAGCGAGCCAGTGCTTTTTGCATTGCGGCATAGGTTGCAAACTCGTGGATTTTCAGATCATTAAACCCGCTTTCAAAACTTTTCCGGGCCCCCATATAGCCAGCCTTTCGACGGGCAAACATGACATCAAACATTTCTTCGGGTGTCGGGACGAATTTAAGCGGGTTGTTGTCCGCAGCACTGATCATAGTTCGATTGGAACTTTTGGCCATGGTTTTGGCGGCGGCACGCGCCTTAAGCAGCTGCGCCAGTTGTTCTACGCCCACACGCAATACAGCGCCAATTTCCAGGGCGATCTCGGCAGGATCACCGGTTCCAAATGCTTCTACCGGCACGCCGGCACCGGCGGCTATTTGGTCCAGCAAACTTGCGCCAGCAATTCCTGGTGCAAGAGCGGCCGCCGGTGCTGCTGGAGGACTTAGCTGCGGTGGCATTGCAGCTGGAGCGGCCTGTTGAGGAGGAATAAATGGTTCACTTGCTGGGCTGACCTGGAATGGACTTTCCATATGCGCGCGACCGGGATGAACCGGTTGCGGGTCGACATACGGGGCTGCGGGTTGCGGAACGGGAGCAACTGAGGGGGCCGCGGCAATGCCCGGATGGGCGGCTGGCGATGGCGCGGATGAAAGTGGTGATTGTTCAGCAGATGCCGGATCAGCAAATGGATCAGCGGTGTTGGTTGCGGCCAAATAATTTTTGTCGGCAGCCATCTGTGGCATATCCAGAAACTGTTGCGAAAAATCAGCAGCCCGGTGCCCATGCCCTTTCGGTGGCATTAAATCCCGTCGAGATATGGGTTCTGGCACGGCCCCGCCAACGGACCAGATATCCTCTGAAGCCGATGCATAATTTTGTTCTGCAGCACCGTGCACATCTTCCGGTGATGGTGCCACATCGCCGCCTTCAATAGACACAATAATGATATAGTGACCTACCGCAATTTTATCACCGTTTTGCAGTTGATATGGGCTTTTAACACGGTCTTGGGAGCCGTTTAAAAATGTACCGTTGCGGGAAATATCATACAGGAAATAATGGCCATTTTCAAAACGGATTTCACAATGGCGGCCGGAAATATATCGACTTTCGTCGGGCAATGTCCAATCCAAATGAGATTCCCGGCCAAAATCGAATCCAGCCCTGTTGCAGGAAAATGTCAACGGCCCCCCGTCTGGAAGAGCATCACAATTGTCGATTTTTAAATTGATCGTCATTTTGGTTCGGTCCGGCACACTAAGTCAGGATGAAGTTACCAATAGCAACAAGCGATGGAATTTTCAAATTTCCTGCGATTCACTACTATGTATTCAGTTAATTATCTTGCCCGTGAAGCACAAGTATCGAGCGGTTTATACCAGATAGTTTTTTTGTGACAATACAGTATTGGGCCAACCGTAAATCAACTATCCAAAATCGCAATTGCGACCAGGCAACGGATAGAGCGCATTATTCGCCGACGGCCAATTGTGCGCCCATATCTACAAAGTCTTTTAGTGACTTTGATCTTGAAATAGTATCCAAACTTGCCAGTGCACCCAATATGCCTGCATTGATGGCTTTGGCAGTCAAATAAGGAGGCGGTGCCACCGGGCTCATGCCCTCCTCGACCATGCTTCCACCACTCCAGCCGGCAGCTAAAGCGACCCAAACACCCGGGGTTTTCGGATCAGTTTCCATTGCCGCATTTAACGCCAAAACCCGCTCATGTTCTTCTGGTTGCCGCACCCAGTTTTCAGCAAGCAGTAAATGTTCATTATCAATCGGTAATAATATTTCAGGAACTTGTATCAGGCATTGATGCCCCCACCAAACAGCCTCGCGGCGGGGCAATAAATAGGCGCAAAATGTTATTGCATTCTCAGGCGTTGGGCTTACCAGGAGTTCAGAAAGATATTCAAGCGAAGGCATTTCAGAAGGCTCCGCGGAAATATCGTCCCGAATAATTGGAAACGCCTCAAACAAATCTTGTGCGAGGTTAAATCTTAATTTGACCGTCATTACCCATAATCAATTCGCCCGTACATAGTTTATAAATGCCAAGACGAACCCTCCCAAATTGATCTTGATCAGCTGTTGATTTTAACCAGCGAGCCCTTGATGTCCATAATGCCGGAAGCTGAATGTTTGGACATTGTGGCGCTGGATTTAAATTCTGCTGATGCTTTTATTTCAACATTGACTGATTCGATTTTTATTTTTGTTTTTGTCATTGTTATTTTGCTTGACCCCACAACAAGCTTTATTTCATCACCGGCTTCTATGTAGATCTTCTTACCCACATTCAACGTATCGTTGACCTTAATATCGCCGGTTCGTGAACCATCTTTCTTTTTGCCGATGGAAAAGGTCTGATCATGATCAACCGTGTGGGTTTCATCATTGTTTATCGTTGTTGTTCGATCATGCTGAATTGTTCTGGTCTCGTCATTTTTGACCAGAGTATCCATGTTTTTCTCGGCCTGCTGGCGCACCAGCTCTTCACCTTTAGTGTCGTCAAATACATATTCATTGTATCCACCGCCGCCAGTGGTGGAATTGGACTTGATGCCTGCCAGATTTTTTTGAGCTGGAAGATCATAAGGCGGTTTGTTGATACCATTATAGACCGTTCCAATGACGATTGGCTGATCTGGGTCGCCTTCCAGAAACTCGACAATTACCTCCATGCCAACCCGGGGAATATATATGCCCCCCCAGTTCTTACCGGCCCATACCTGGGACAAACGGCAACGGCGTGATTTTGCACCGTCTTTCACCCAATGGAAGAGAACCAGAATTCGGCCATGTTCATCAACATCAATCTCTCCCTCACCGACAACCTTGCCGGTTTGAGGGCCTTGAACAATTGATTTCGGTGTCACCTTTGGCGGCGCAAATGTTTTGCTGCTTTTTACAAATTCATAGCTACCTTGATAAGAGACTTCAGATTCAGCCTGGGCGCCGGTTCGATAATCTTCCGCAAAATATGTATGGTGGCAACGGATTGCCAGATACTCAATATTTTGAGCGCTATCGGGATGCTTTTCCAATGTCATCAAACACCCTGGGAAACAGGAAATACAATCGCCTGCTGCCTGGAAATGGCCGTCCTTTGAAAGATGCTGATTGAGTTGTATTTCAGCATAATCCACGCCAATTGTTTTATCGACATAACTCGCCGGATAATCATAAACCTCCAGCTCTCCGTTGGTATATGAATTCGTGCCCTTTTTCTCGGCAACCATATCCTTATTGGGTTCTTTGAAATCATAGTCTTTCAACTTCACCTTACCGGTGGTGAAGCGCCGCTCCGGCACCCAATCGAAAAAATGTTCTTTTTCGCGACGATTATGGCCGGCAACCGGAATAAATTCCCGGGTATTGCCATCAATTGGTACAAAGGAAGACGATTCATCACAAAGGTGAAGCGTATGACCACCGGCAGAATGCTCGAAATAATAGCTGATACCGTGCTGTTCCATCAACCGGCAAACAAAATCCATGTCAGATTCACGGTATTGTACCGTATATTCCATTTCAGGATAACTGCGGGTTAACTCGTTGGTAAACTTGGAGAATCCATGTTTATTGAATATTTGAGCAATAATATCCGGTGCCGTACTATCAGCAAAAATGAAGTTATCATTTTGTTGTGACAGCAACCACAACCATGGCCGGAGCACCAAACGGTAAGCATATGCATCAATGGTTTTGCCTATCCATTGTGCTTCCACAAGAATACCGTTGAAATACCGTTCGCCACCACCAAGGGTATTCACTATCAAATGACAGTTTTTACCCATGATTTTGTCAAAATCAATATTCTTATCCTTGCTTATTCCCTCAATTCGATACTCGAATAACTCGCTGAGTCCTTCGCTACCATCAAATCGGGTTAATAAAATTTTGTCTTTACCAAGCGGTGTAATCAGCTTAGCAGCGCGTTTGTCTTGGGTCATTGAACTCGACATGGCAGAATTTCCTAGCAATCTGCAGGTTGAGAATTGTGCAGTACAATGTTACAATAGGTGCTTCGACGTATACTATGGTGTGCAAATTGTCACTGCCCGCCAAATTATCTAGCATATGTAATGTTAAACATAGTGTTTCGGCGCTACAACCATATAAAGGGGAATATCGCGATGAGTAAAACAATAATTCCAACCTTGATATTGGGTGCAGGCCTGCTGTTTTCCAACGCGGCCTATGCCGGTTCAGATTACTCATCGGGCCAAATTGTTGATTTCCTAGTTAAATCCGCAGACATGGGCGCGGCTCGCGGAATTTGCATTGGCACAGTCGATGAATGTTCATCAGGTGCTGCAAAACCGGCTGGATTTGATATGCTGATCAGCTTTGGATTGAATTCATCTGAGCTAACGGATGCTGCCAAAGTCAATCTTGAGCAGATCGCCAAAGCACTTAAAGATCAACGATTGTCAGCGGCAAATTTTGTTGTGGAAGGCCACACCGATGCCAGGGGATCTGAAGCTTATAATCTGTCCCTATCGGAAAAGCGAGCGCAGTCGGTTACAAGTTTCTTGCTTTCGCATGGCCTTGCCTCCGATAAAATTACAGCGGTTGGTGTTGGCGAAAGTGCACCGCGCGCCTCGGATGCGTTTGATCCATCAAATCGCCGGGTAGAAATCAGGATAAATCTTCAATAGTCTTTACCTAGGACCTGTTGACAAACTGGATTTGGAGCACGGTATGGAGAAAAGTCTTTCAGAACGAGAAGAAAAGCAGCCGGCAGGGCAATCCCTTTCAGTGTTTTTCGACGCCGTTATGAGTGATTTTACTTATATCCTTTGGACGCGAGCAATATTTTGCATTAATACGTTGGAAAAAGCTTGTGGTGGGCGACACCGCGGCGCAGTTTTCGCCTATCCATGTATAATATTGCACTCGCGCCACGCCCGTAACCAGTTAGTTAACAGGTCCTGAAGTAATAGTGACGATAGCTTATCAGGCAACAGGATTAAGTTCCGGTTGCCTTTTTTTATTCAAACCCACCCAACATTCAGGTTGAAACCATGCGATACGATAAACTCCTTGTGCCCTTGTCTGACGAAGAGCCCTGTGGACCTGATTTGGATGAACTGGGCGATGACGATTTTATAAATTATACATTTGGCGCAGAAGACCGGCTTCCGACCAGATTCTTTGACACTAGTTCGGGAGCACCATTTGATCGCACAACGATTGACCTTAAATCTGAAGTTAAGCAGATTTCCAAACTTCTGGAAACGTCCCGTGATCTTCGACTGCTCTCGCTTGATGCCAGATTTCATTGCCTGGCGGGAAACATAATCGGCTTTTCCGAAGCGGTTCAAACTTCTGCTCTGTTGTTGGAGAAATTTTGGGAAGAAGTTCATCCAATCGGAACGGATGGCAATTTTTTCATGCGGCAGAATATTCTGGAAACATTGACCAGCCGGATTACTGTGCTGCTCCCACTTCAGTTTGCGACCCTGGTAAAAGACAAACGCAACGGTAATATTTCATTTCGACAACACGCTATTACACTTGGGGAAGTGGAGCCACGCGAAGGGGAAGACACGCTTGATTCCGGCTCTATTTCAGCTTCGCTTTCAAGTGATGAAAATTCCGATGAAATAACGGCAATGCATGGGTCAATCGCACGGGCAATCAGTTCGCTGGAATCAATTCGAAATTCATTCATTGAAAATTCCGGTTATGATTATGCCCCCAACTTTGATGATCTGATTGAAGAGCTTGGACGTTATAACAAGTTGCTGGAATCAGGCATGCCTGAGCTTGCAGGTGACGAAGATGACGATACATCCGACGATGCCGATGACAATATTGAAGCCGGTGAAGGAGAAAGCGCGTCGGGAAGCGCAAAACCGAAGAAGGTCACCATACCTTCATCTTTATCTGACGGAACAAAAATCGAAATTTCAGATCAGGCTTCTGCAACGCGTGCGCTGGCAAGCGCCGAAACCTATTTTGCAAATTTCGAGCCTTCTGCACCGGCTCTCATTTTGGTGCATCAGGCGCGTGTACTTATTGGCAGACCACTGGTCGAAGCATTGCATGCATTACTTCCTGAAAAGGCGACAAGCGCAATAATAAAACTTGATTCTGATAGTAAATTTGAAATCAATATGTCACGAATGCAGGAGCTTTCTCAAAATGCCGCCGGAAGCGCATCCGGAGATAATGCTTTTGTTGGCCCTCAAAAAGCAGATGCAGAATTTAATGCTCTGACAAGAATAGATGCAACAGCTCTGATATTAGCCGTTGAGGGTTATTATCGCGCCTGTGAATCATCCAGCCCCATTCCGCTATTGCTGTCAAAAGCGCGTGATTATTTATCCCGCGACTTCAGCGCTATTATCAAGGATTTGATACCGCAAGACGAAATCGCCCAATAATGACCGGCATTGGCCGATGATCGGTTAAACATACTTGCTTGATCTCTTTGAATTTTTCCCTATCATGCAACGAAGTGTGTAGCATGTCACATCATGCTCACAAAACATTCATTATGTTTGAGTCAACCAAGAGGTGTTTAGGCAACACGGTTAGTTATTTCGGGAGAGAAAAATGGCATCAGATAGCGGACAAAAATTTATAAAACGCAATCGCCCACCTAGAGTGCAAATTTCGTATGAAGATCCATATGATGCTGAAAAGCAAGTGGAATTGCCATTTGTAATGGGCGTAATGTCGGACCTTTCTGGCAATTCTTCGAAAGTTGAAAAAGTACCAATGTCTGAGCGTAAATTCTCCAATGTAGACATGGATAATTTCGACGACTATATGGAAAGCGTTGAACCGGCAGTTACCTTCCGTGTCGATAACAAACTCGGCGAAGAAGATGGCGAAAAGATGGGCATCAACCTTACCTTCAAGAAAATGGAAGATTTCGAGCCAGCTGCAATCGCTCGCCAAGTACCGGCACTCGATGCGCTTTTAACCGCTCGTGAACAGCTTTCCAATCTGCAGCGCTACATGGATGGCAAAGTTGCAGCAGAAGATACTTTGAAAGACCTTTTGAGCGACCCGGAATTGATGAAGGCCCTAAAGAAACGCAGGGATGATTCTATCGAGGCAAGTAATGAAGATGACGGTGAAAAAAGTTGATGACTTTCTTTGAACCATTCATCTTAACAATAAATATCTATTGAGGGCGCAGATATGGCAACCACAGAAACCAAAAACGAAGCTGCACAAGGCGAAACCCGCGAAATTGACGAGTTTGAAGGCCTGTTGAAGCAGAACTTCAAACCCCGGAGTGAGCGGGCAGCAACCGAAGTTGAAAATGCTGTCAACACATTGGTGCAACAGGCCCTGGCCGATACCAGTCTTATCAAAGATGACGTGCTCGACACGCTTGATGAAATGATCGCCCGGCTTGATGAAAAACTATCCGATCAAATGAACCAGATCATTCATGCGGAGGAGTTTCAACAAATTGAAAGCGCCTGGCGTGGTTTTCACTATCTGACCCATAACTCTGAAACCGACTCAACCCTGAAGATCAAGGTGATGAATGTTTCGAAGAAGGAACTTTACCGTGATTTACGGATGTATCCGGATGCGAAATGGGATCAAAGCCCGCTGTTCAAGAAAATTTACGAGGCAGAATTTGGCCAATTGGGTGGCGAACCGTATGGCGCATTGATTGGCGATTACCATTTCGACCATTCCGCTGTTGATGTCCGTTTGCTTCGTGATCTTGGTAAAATATCCGCAGCAGCCCATTGCCCGCTAATTTCTGGCGCAAGCTCAACATTGATGGGCATGGATTCTTGGACAGAGCTTTCCAATCCTCGTGATTTAAGTAAGATTTTTGATACACCGGACTATGCGGCCTGGAAATCGTTGCGAGATTCCGAAAACTCTCGTTATGTAGGGCTTTGCATGCCGCGCGTCCTGTCACGCGAACCATATGGCGCAAAATCAAATCCCGTGGAGGAATTTGGTTTTGAAGAGGAAACCGATGGTCACACCGGTGAGAACTATGGCTGGATGAATGCCGCCTATGCGATGGCTGCAAACATTAACCGGGCCTATAAAGAATATGGCTGGACCGTTCGCATCCGGGGTGTGCAATCCGGCGGTGAGGTTATCAACCTGCCATCACACACATTCCCAACTGATGATGGTGATATCGACCTGAAATGTCCAACTGAAATTGCAATTAGTGATAGACGTGAAGCGGAACTTTCAAATTCAGGTCTTTTACCGCTTATCCATCGCAAGAATACAGACAAAGCAGCATTTATCGGCGCGCAATCACTTTATCGGCCAAAAAAGTACGACAAAGTGGAAGCAACGGCATCAGACAATCTATCGTCCCGCCTGCCTTATATGTTTGCTGTGTCACGTTTCTCACATTATCTCAAATGCATGGTTCGTGACCAGATTGGTGAAACCAAAGAACGCGAGCAACTCGAAAAATGGTTGCAAAGCTGGATTTATCAATATGTCGACGGCGATCCAAAGAACTCGTCTTCGGCACAAAAGGCTAGACGCCCGTTGGCTGAGGCAAAAGTTGAAGTCTATGAGGATGAAGAAAATCCAGGCTACTACGGAGCCCGCTTTTTTCTCCGCCCCCATTTCCAACTGGAAGGCATGGATATTGGCATGAGCCTCGTATCCCGCCTACCAGGAAAAGCAGACTAAGGAGATTGAAGTAACGAGCAATGAACGACCAATTATTGGGTAACAGGAAATCACAGTGGTTTCCTGAGTAATTGGGGCAAAACACTTATACCTCACAATATTAGGAGAATTATTATGCCAGTAGACATGTTTTTAAAATTAACGGATATTGATGGTGAATCAATCGACTCAGCTCATGAGAATGAAATTTCCGTAGACTCATGGTCTTGGGGAATGGTCCAGAGCGGCACAACCCATGAAGGCCCAGGTGGCGGCGGCGGTAAAGTTTCTGGTGGTGACATGTCACTTTCCAAGAAAGTCGACAAAGCAACACCTGCCATCATGATGAAATGCTGTAATGGTATGCATATTGATGAAGGCACTCTCACTGTTCGCAAAGCAGGCGGAGACGCTCCAGTAGAATATCTCAAGATTGTAATGAAGAACATCATTATTACATCTTATCAAACTGGTGGTTCGTCTGATGGTGCTGACCGTCTGGAAGAACACATCACAATGAACTTCCAGAATTACATCACCACCTATACCGAGCAGTTGGTCAATGGTGGCGCAGGTGCCGCAACACCACAAGGTTGGAACTTTGCGACAAACGAAGAAGAAGCCTAAAACATCAGCAGGCCCGCGCTTCCCTTCAGGTATCGCGGGCCTGTATTTTATTACCCGAGAGCCATGTTTTTGTGGCAACTGATTTGGAACCTCACTATTTTATTTGTAAATTTTCAGACTTCCAACGATCGATCCAACCGGTGTCAGAGTAATGCGCAAAAAAAATAAGAACTCCGACAAGTTTCAGGTACCGCTCATGCATGCATTTCGTGATGCATTTGATGCGAAAGATTCAAAACGAAAAATTATCGAACGCGTTGCCGGAGAAAAAGTTATTTCCGGTCGCGGGTCGTTAAAGAGACGTGGCGCCAGCGAAACTATATTGAAACGTGATTTGGCGATAGATTTAACCTCATTGGTCAACACAGTCGATTTGGGCTCAGCGATTGACCTTACCGATCTTGAATTTGTCAGCAACTCAGTCCTTAATTTTGGGCTCTATGATGTTGCTCACTTAACCAGCGATGAAATGGCAGTCAACGGAATTGCCGCCGATCTGTTGAATGCACTCATTCAACACGAACCGCGCATCAATAAAGAAACATTGCAGGTTGAGCGCAGCAAAGAGTTTGATGAAACCAACCAAAAAATGCGTTATGAAATCAGCGCCGAAATGTTGAGCAAGCCTTTGGATATTCCTCTGGAATTTGTGGCCGAGGTTGATGTGGCTTCCGGTAAAGTTCACCTTTCACAACTTACAGCAAATCGATGAACCGGGAGTTTCTGGAGCATTATAATCGCGAGTTGAAGATACTCTATGAGCGCTCTTCAGATTTCGCGGCCGAATTTCCCGGCGTTGCCGAACGCCTGGGAGGAATGACTGAAGATACTATGGACCCGGGCCTTGCCGGCGTTCTCGAAGGCTCAGCGTTCATGGCAGCGCGGGTGCAACTTAAATTGAAAAGTGAGTTCTCTGAATTCACATCTGCACTGCTGGACCAGATTTTGCCCAACTATTTGGCACCCATTCCCTCGGCTACCCTGGTCCAGGCAATTCCGGCATATGATGACCCAAATCTGGTCGAAGGAATTCATTTCAAAGCAGGCTCGTATATTGATGCGGTCTATGTCGAACAAGAACGCAGAGTATCCTGTCGGTATCGCCTTTGCAGCGATCTCAGTTTGTGGCCTTTGCATCTAGAATCTGCTGAATATTGTTCCACTCCTGCACCGTTGCAGGCGCTTGGCCTGGAAATTGCCGCAGGCACAACCGGTGGCATCCGGTTTGGGTTCAAACGGCGGACGCAAGCGCTAAACGTAAAAAAGAAGGCAAAAAAGAGCGTACCGGCACCGGTAAATGAAATATTGATTGATGAAATGCCAATTCACATAATTGGTTCACCAAGCGATACAATTACCTTTTATGAGCAAATATTTGCCAACTGCAATCGCATCAGTTTTCGATACCTTGATGAGTTTGGTGATCCAAAATTTATCATCGCAGACAAGAACATTATTCAGCAAATTGGGTTTGAACTTCATGAAAGGCTGTTCGACGATGACGATCGGATTTTTTCCGGCTTTGAAATCCTGCGCGAATTTTTCACCTTTCCGAGCAAGTTTCTTGGTTTTAAACTTGTCGGTTTGCAAAAAATTCTGTCAAAAATTGATGCGCCGGCATTTGATATTCTCATTGAGTTTGACACTTCAATTTCAAGGCTTTCCTCTGTCGTAAAGCCGGAAATGTTTTCTGTATATTCGGCTCCTGCATCGAACTATTTCAAAATGAATTGTAGTCGATTGCCAGTTAGAAGCCGGGAACATGAACATCACGTATTGCCTGATCGCAGCAAACCTCTGGATTTTGAAGCGCATAAAATCATCGACGTATTTGCTCATTATCCGGGAAGCAAGGAAAAGATAAGAGTTTATCCGCTTTATAGTCTTCCAACGGGTAATACGCCGATTGACGATGCGTTGTTCTATTCAGTACGCAGAATTCCGCGACGGCGAACAGCTGAAGAACGTCGATTTGGCGTTCAAAGCAATTATACAGGCACTGAGTTATTTCTTTCCCTGCATGAACCGGAATCGCTGGACGATAAAGAACGGGTACGCGAACTCAGTGTAAAATGCATGGCAAGTAATCGCCATTTAACCGACCAATTGCCTGTTGGTGAAGCAGGTGCAGATTTCTATTTGTCCAATGATACATCGATCGAAATGCGATGTATTGCTGGTCCAACTTCGCCGCGTGAATCGCTGGTGCATCTAGAGAAAAAACAGCGGGACAGCCCACCATCCGGCACGATTTTATGGAATTTGATAAATCTTCTTAGCCTCAATCACTTGGGCCTGCTGGATAGAAACAACAAGGATAAGGCGGGTGGATTGCGCGAGTTGTTGTCGATTTTTTCCGATCTCTCGGACATTGTAACTGAACGAAGGATCCGGGGAATTGAGAGCATTGACAGCCGCTCCATCGTTCGCCGTATCAAACAAGATAACGGATTTAATGCGGCGCGTGGTATCGAAATTAAAGTTAAAATTGATGAGAAAGCGTTTGAAGGTACGGGGATATTTCTGCTTGGCGCTGTGCTCGACCGGTTCTTCGCTGAATATGCCTCAATGAATTCTTTCACTGAAACGGTTATAGAATCCACCCAGCGTGGCATTATCAAACGCTGGCCACCGCGTGCCGGGTCAGGACAATTGTTATGACCTATCGTGAAGATTTTAAAGCAGAACCGTGGAATTTCGATCTGTTTTCCGTATTGCGGGAGTTTGAGCGCGCTAATCAGGATAAGCCCAGAATTGGTGATAGCACGGTTCTTTCTGAAGAGATCGTCAACATCATGCAGGATCCATTCCTGGACTTTCCTGCGTCTAACATTTCAAAATATGTCGAAGAAAAAGACAAGATTCCGGAAATTTACACCAAATTTTTGGGCTACCTTGGACCCCAGGGCGCGCTGCCCTTAGACAAGACGATAGAGGCGTATCACTGGAATTCTAGGCATGATCCGTCGTTCTCGAGATTTTTAGATATATTTGGCACCCGGTTTCGCCAATTGTTCTTTCGAGCATGGGCAGATTCACGACCAATCGCTCAATTTGGCCGCCGGAAGCAAGACCGCTTTTATGCCTATATCGGCTCAATGGCTGGCATTGGCACCAATAGTTATTTTAATCGCGACAGCGTTGACGACATTGCAAAACTCGGTTTTGCCGGTCTGGTTGGCTCTAAAGTCAAAAGCGGTTCGCGCCTGATGCAACTAATCCGGGGCATTTTTAATGTTGATGTCGAGGTACAGGAACGAATTGGCTCCTGGCTGTCATTTGAAAAATCAGACATGATGAGCCTGGGCTCCAGTGGCTATGCACTGGGCGAAAATGTATTTGTCGGCGCTCATGTTTACAGCATTAATGAAAAAATCAGAATTTCGATCAAAGCAAAAGACCTTGAACAATATCGCAAATTTCTGCCATCTGGCGATATATCAGACAATCTGACAGACCTGATATTCTTTTATATTGGCCATCGCTATGAGTTTGATGTTCAATTGTCCCTTCCGGCACGATGTGCGCCTGCCGCCCAATTGGGGGTTTCAGGTGAACTGGGATGGACCTCGTGGATTGCACCCGACAACAATGCGCCGGATGATGTATATTTAGATAATGCCCGGTTTAATCCGATGGAACAAAGGGCAAATTCAAAACAAGCAACAGCGGCTTGAACCGCCTTGAAGGGGGAATATTATGAGTGATATCAGTTTAGAGACCGTCACCGGAAAATTGAACCGTGTTGGATATGATGCCTTTATGAAGGCTCTGCGCCAGGCCAAAGGTGCGGGCAACAGGAATGTTGAACTTGCCCATTGGATGTTGCATTTTGTGCAAAATGAGCGTTCTGATATTTCCTTAACGCTTGAGCATTTCAAGATCGACCGCTCCAAGGTCTTGGGCGACATTACAAAAATTGTCGAAGGGTTTCGTAAAAACGAGACCGAAATGCCGGACATTTCACCGCAAATTACCGATGTTCTGGATCGTGGTTGGCACTATGCCACACTGTTTTTTGGTGAAACACAGATCCGCAGCGGTCATTTACTCGCATCCGCCTACAAATCGCGCGAACTGCGCCGTGCGTTACAACAACTTTCCAAATTGTTTTCTGATATTGATATTGATCAGCTCATGGCCGAAAGCTCTAGAATCTGGTCAAACTCGGATGAAGATAATCTGCGACCAATGGATGGTTCTGGCCTTGCTGCACCTTCGGCTGCCGGTGGTGATGGTGATGCACAGCGCGGAACAACGGCGCTGGATCGTTTTTCCGTTGACTTAACTGCCAATGCGGCGACCGGCGAAATGGACCCGATTGTCGGGCGTGATGAAGAAATTCGCCAGATCATTGATGTGTTGATGCGCCGGCGTCAAAATAATCCGATCCTCACCGGTGAGGCCGGCGTTGGCAAAACCGCGGTCGTCGAAGGATTTGCTCAACGTCTTGCGGCTGGCGATGTGCCGCCACAATTGCAGGGTGTGCGCCTTTGTGCACTTGATATTGGCCTTATGCAGGCTGGGGCCTCGATGAAGGGCGAATTTGAGCAGCGGCTACGTTCGGTCATTGATGAGGTTCAAGCCTCGCCAACCAAAATAATTCTGTTTATTGATGAGGCCCATACTCTAATTGGAGCAGGTGGTGCATCGGGCACCGGTGATGCGGCAAACCTGCTAAAGCCCGCATTGGCACGCGGCACATTGCGCACAATTGCGGCCACCACATTTGCCGAATACCGGTTGCATATTGAAAAGGACCCTGCCCTTACCCGACGTTTTCAGCCGGTTGAGATTGAAGAGCCGAGCATTGAAAAATGCTGCTATATGTTGCGCGGTATTCTCGCTCCAATGGAAAAGCACCATCAGGTTCGCATATCAGATGAAGCAATAGTTGCAGCCGTCACCCTTTCGTCGCGCTATATTCCGGCCCGGCAATTGCCCGACAAAGCGGTGAGCCTGTTGGACACCGCATGCGCCCGCGTGGCGATAAGCCAAAGCACAACACCTGCTGCAATCGCTGATATGAAAGTTAAAATTGAGGCCTGCGAAAAGGAGCTGGATTCGCAAGAGCGTGAAATTGAAATCGGCATTGTCGATCAAAAACGCATTAGTGAGCTCAAAGTCGAGATTGTTGAAGTCAACGAGAAATTGGCTGAATTGGAGAATAAATTCACCAGCGAAAAAGCGCTGGTTGACGAAATTCTTGAATTACGGGCTGAAATGGCCAAGGCCCGAGAAGGGCATAGTGGTGAGGCCGTTGAAGAGGGTAACGATGAAGCCGCAACTAATGCAGATGAAGAAGCTTCTGTTGAATCCAGCTCCGAACCATTTGGCTCGCTGGATGATGCCAACAATGACAATGCAGAGGAAGGTGATGCGCCTGCACCGGAGGTCGATGCTGCAGAAGTAGATACCGATGAATTGCAATACACACTCACCAGCCGAGTGGAAGATCTTGAAGCAATCGACCCGGAAGCGCGGATGATTTATGCCCATGTGGACAGCCAATCGGTCGCCTCGATCGTTTCCGACTGGACCGGTATTCCTGTCGGCAAGATGGTCAAGGATGAAGTTGAGAATATCCTCAAGCTGGCCGAAACGCTGAACGAGCGGGTGTTGGGCCAAAGCCACGGATTGGAAATGATCGCCAAGCGCATTGAAACCAATCGCGCCAAACTCGACAACCCCAACAAACCGATTGGTGTGTTCATGCTTTGCGGACCTTCTGGCGTTGGCAAAACCGAAACCGCACTTGCGCTCGCCGAAGCACTTTATGGCGGCGAACAAAACATCATCACCATCAACATGTCAGAATTTCAGGAAGCCCACACCGTATCGCTACTTAAGGGCGCACCTCCAGGATATGTGGGCTACGGCGAAGGCGGTCGCTTGACCGAGGCCGTGCGCCGCAAACCTTATAGCGTTGTGTTGCTGGATGAAATTGAAAAAGCCCACTCAGATGTACATGAGCTTTTCTTTCAAGTGTTCGACAAGGGGTTAATGGAAGACGGCAATGGCCGGGCGATTGATTTCAAGAATACGCTGATCATTCTTACCTCCAATGTGGGCACAGAAGTCATTATGAAAATGGCCGAAGACGGCAAGGTGCGACCAGACCCTAAAACCCTGAACGATGCGATGAAGCCATCACTTACCCAGGTTTTCCCGCCTGCCCTGCTTGGCCGTATTGTCACCATTCCATACTTCCCGCTTTCGGGCGATATGTTGGGCGGCATTGTCAAATTGCAGCTTAACCGCATTACCAAACGGATTAAGGAAAACCACGATGCGGTGTTTGAGTATTCAGATGCGGTGGTTGAACATATCGTTTCCAAATGCAACGACCCGGATTCCGGTGGCCGAATGATCGACAACATCATCACCAACACATTACTGCCGGAGCTTTCGCGCCATTTCCTCAATCGTTCACTGGAAAAAGACGAGATCGAAAGCGCCAAGGTTGATATGAAAGACGGTGTGTTCGTGTATGAAATAGAATGATGTTGTGCGGGGGGCGACCTACTTTGAATCCCTCAGTGGCCTACAGCAGATACACATACAGGTTTGACTTAGTTTATAGTTTGACGGCAAATTCGCCAGGTATGGTTTGAACTTTGAGAATCCAAAGGGTACTTCAATTTCAAAGCCGCAGGCTTTTCCTGCTGGTTTTTACAGGTGAGATTGAGCTTCTCAAATCCAGAAAATGGGTGGGATAATATCTGCCGACGCCTATCAGCGCAATTATGTGAACAAGTATTGCAATAAATATTGCTCGAACTAGAATTCAATTTACACCAAAAGTGGGCCTGTTGGTTCTTCTTTTTTGGGGTTCAGGCATTCATCCAGATTTTGTAACAAGCGATCTAAAACCCGCTGCAACTTTCGAATGTCATTGGCGATCATTTTTCTTTCGCGAGCACGGGAATCAAAGCTATCGTTGGTGCTTTCATAGGTTTTGTTAGCCCATTGATATACATTTTTTGCAGCGTCAAGAGCCGCGATCACGCCTTTTATTTTCCCTCCCGCCTTGGTGTCCGATTTGAGAGAGGCAGCCAAATCAGCCGCCTCTTTTAATGACTTGTAGTGGTCTTCGTAATTTCGCTTTCCTTTAGCTTTGGCGCCCATTTCCACCATAGCAGTCCTGCCAACAATTTTATGTCCGGAAATAGATTTATCTATCGCATCCTTCGCATTTTTTGCGCCTTCACTCACAGCTTTGAGTTTACCTCCTGTTCCCCCCAGTGAATGCCTTACGCCAATCGCGCCAGAAACTGCACCAATTGTTCTGTCTGAGAGTGTCAGCGCATCAATTTTTTTTCCCGCAAGTGCGTCACCAGCAGTTTCGGCCATTGGCTTGAGAGACTTTGCAATTCCTGTAACAACTTTGACGTTTTTCGGGCCAACCTCGTGAACAACATCGATAACACCCCAGGCGACCTGCCCTATGGTGATAAATGCACCTCCAAGAGCAAGCCCGTATCCTTCCCAGTTAATGGCCTTGTCCATTTCATTGGCAGATTCTTTGACGGATTTTAGAAGTTTACTTATTCGTTTTACCTTGTCCGCTTGCTCGGAGCAGGAAGCAAGCCTCTTCACACCATTTCTCAGATTGGCTTCTTGAGCAATTTTATTCACAGATGTTTGCGATGTCATGATTTTCTCCAAAATAATGTCATATTGAACATTCTGGAGTTCAGCTGCTCAACATTTATTGCCAAGAAGTGCTAAACTGTTATGCCTTTTAGCTTTCCGTTTGGGGAAGTTTAACGCAAATGTGGATAGCTCCTTCGATAGGTTAATATTAGCGAATATTATAAAAATGAATGTGATAAATATCACGCACCAATATCTTTCCGTTGCAGAGTTTTACCATATTGAAATAGCAAGAAGTTTTTCCTCAAACCGCACTCCAAATACCAATGCTGCCGACCAGTATCAGGCTCAAGGCCCACACCACATCAAGATTGAACCAGGTTTTGGATAGAAACTTAAGCCCCAGCCAGAAATAGATGATGGTGGCGAATAACCCGCCGGCAAAGGTCATGGCGGCGGTGTGCACAAACGCCACAAAGAATGCCGCGCCAACATTATTGGCCATTAAAATACCCGCTGCGGAATGGCTGGAATGCATATCCCCACCGGCATTAAGCCCCAAAAATATCGGCACCAACATCAGCCCTGCCCCGTGGGCCATTGCCGCCAAAAATGACCAGAGCGCCAATTTGCTAGGTGGTACGCGTGATAAAAACTTCGGATGCTTTCGATTGATCAGCAAATAGATACCAAGCGCAATGACCAGCAGGCCTGCTCCAATGCGAATTTCGCTTTGCCAGGCAACAAGTGAACTCATCATCGAAAACGGCAACAGGATCGCCGTCATCGCCAAAAAATGCCCAAATGCAAGTGCTGCCAGCGCGCCAACAAGTGCCGATTTTTTTCGCTCCATTAAGGCAGCAGAAACCGCCAGCGGCCAACCCATGCCGGGGTTAATACCGTGATAAATGCCCGCTGCAATGACGGCCCACCAAAGGGCCGCCACAGAGTTTAAATCGCCCATGAATTATACAGATGGATAACAGAAACTGTCGGTAGAACAGTCGCCACCCTCAAGCCTGATCTGATGACTGCGATAGCCATCGGGAAAGTCCACATAGAAGTTTTCGTCCAGTGTAAGGCCACCGTTCTCCCCGACATTGGCCATGACCATCTGCCCGCCCTCGTCGTCGGGATAGAATTGATCATCCCAACTGGAATAGAGCGAATTGGTCCAATAGACCCGTTTGCCATCGCGGCTGATTTCCACCATTTGCGGACCATAGGCAAAGTCTTTGCCGTTGGGATGAGCTTTCTTCGCGGTAATGCCACCGATTTCCACTTTGCCGGTCAGGACCGGGTTCATCGGGTCCGATACATCATATTGATGCATTTCACCGATACCCCAACAGGCCACATAAAGGTATTTGTCATCCATCGAGAGATCAATGTCGGTCACCAAAGGCGGCACGGCACCGAAGCCTTTCAATAATTCGGGTAGGTCATCGGCATCGGCGGGAACCGGATCGATTGTGATAGTTTTCTTCGCCTCAAACTTACCATCATCATTGCGCCACCAGGTAAAAATTGCACCTTGCAGATTTTCGGTATCAACCACCACTCCACAAAATCCATATTCCTTTGCCGGGTCGTGGGCGGGACGGATTTCCAATGCCATTTGGTGATTGGCTCCCAAATCAATGGTCTGAATATTTTTGCGGGCGCGTAGATCCCAAAAATGAATGGAGTGACCATATTTGTTGCTCAGCAGGTCTTCAGCCACGATACCGTTTTCAAACTGTGGCGGCAGGCCCCATTCTGAACTGATCATATAATCGCGCGGCAGGTTCCACCAGAAATCATAGTGCTTGTCCTGTAGGCCACGATCCATTTCATAGCGACCCAAAACCTCAAAATTTTCGCAATCCATAATGAAAATACCCGGAGGGCCGTCAGTGCCGTCTTTTCCGCCGCCGCCTAGGGTGGAAACGTATATTCCTTCAGGCCCACAATGGATTGTATGCGGCCGGGAATACCCGGTTTTGGCCATGATTTCATCGGCTTCGATGGTTTTGTGGATTTTTAAATCCATCGGATCTTTGACATCTATGATATAAATCCGACTTGAGCGAATACCAGGAATGATTAGATAGCGACGCTCCAGAAAGGCGTGTCCGCTTAAGGGTGACAAAGCGGATGAACAGGCGTTCCAGCCAAAGTGGTGAAACTCATCGCCCAGATTGGGCATGAAAAGGCTGTTGACAATCTCGCCATAGGTTTTGGAACTTGGGTCGGCATCGACAACGGCAAGGCCATCAGGCTTAGAGCCATCGGGGCTGAGCATCAGGGTGAAAGCAAGTTTTTCAACCGGTGCCTCCATCGCAAGCCTTGGGGTTGCGTGAAAGGTTGGATCTGGTCTCATGTTCATGTGTATTCCTCCCATTTATAGTCCGCCAGTAATTGGCCACTTTTCACCACGGTCTGCCGAGGTAAATCAATTTGGGCGCTAACTACACATCAGCCACATTGCATAACTGAATTGCGCCACTTACTTTTTTTGAAATCTGAATTAATTCCTCACCAATTTGTTTTCTATATGTAATTGTAAAACGCCGGATTGGCCCCACCGCGCCCACACTAAAGGTTGCGCCGACATTGCCAATCGTAACGGGGGCCGCAACACTAGCCACGCCCATATCCAGTTCCTGATTACATTCAGCATAGCCCTGCTGCACTATCCGGGCGAATTCGGCGCGCAAGGCTTTTTTGCTGGTTTTTGTATACTCG
>JALSIJ010000081.1 GCA_026981655.1 Rhizobiaceae bacterium
TGACCGCAATTTCTCCCGGGATAATTCAGGCAATCGTGAACAGCAACGTGCTGTACTCGATCAGGAGGGGGTAGCCAGTCAGGTGCAGGTGATCACCTCGCGTGATGTGGCGCGTGCGGTTATCCGCAATCTGTCGATGGCCAAATTGCCGGAGTTTGATACAGCGCTGACACCATCAGGTGTGAGTGATATTCTGGCGATGTTGGGCTTGATCAGCAATCCATTGAGTGTTTCGCCGGAAGAGCGCGTGCTTAAGCAGTTTTTCAAAAACCTGAAAGTTTCGCAGGTTCGACGATCTCGTGTCATAACAATCGAGTTCTCATCAAAAGACCCCAAACTTGCAGCATCTGTTCCAAATGCTATCGCTGATGAGTATTTGCGCATTCAAGCCGAGGCCAAGCAAGGGCTAAATTCTGATGAAGCTGCAGCTCTGGAGCCACAAATAAACTCACTGCGCAATAAAGTCCGCAATGCAGAAGCCCGGGTTGCCAATTACCGATCATCTTCAGATTTGCTCTTGGGCCGTAATAATAATTCGCTGGCAACTCAGCAATTGTCAGAAATGTCGAGCGAACTATCGAGAGTTCGCTCTGAACGCGCCTCAGCAGAAGCAAAGGTTGCATCGGTTAAAAACCTGTTGAAATCAGGTGCGTCGGCTGATGCGATTTCTGATGTGTTGTCCGCTCCATTGATACAGCGCCTGCGCGAACGCCAGGTAACATTGCGGGCGCAGATTGCCGATCTTTCTGCAACTCTGCTTCCGGCCCATCCGCGGATCAAATCACTTCGTTCGCAATTGGCAAATCTTGATCAGCAAATACGCAAGGAAGCGGATAAGATTTTGATCAGCATCAAAAACGATGCACGTGTTGCCCGTTCCAGCGAAAAGTCACTGATCGCAAGCCTCAATAATTTGAAAGCTGAATCTGCGCGCGTTGGCGAAGATCTGGTGGAACTTCGCGCACTTGAGCGTGAGGCAACTTCGCAACGCGAACTTCTGCAAACCTATTTGAGCCGTTTTCGCGAAACCACATCCCGGCAGGGCAAGAACTTTCTTGCAGCTGATGCGCGTATAATTTCAAGGGCAACCATCCCATCGGAGCAATATTTCCCGAAAACCTTTCCAATTGTCATGTCCGCATTTTTTGGATCAATTCTGCTTGCGTCAATGTTCATTCTGGCAGCATCTTTGGCTGCTTTAAGGCCTGCCAGCCGTGCAGGAATGGCGCCCGTTCGCCATTCAGATCAGCCAGCCTTTGCATCCGAAATTATTCAAAATACGGCATCAACCAAAGTGGATAGTGAGCTGGCAAAGGCATCAACCCCTGTTGAAGGTGGTGCTGAAGTTGCTGCAAAATCGGTTCATATGCTTGGCAAGGCAAGAATTGCAACGCTTTCGCCAGAAGGTGAGGTGGGTTCTGAAGGTTCTGTATTGCTGGCGCGTTATCTGGCAGCCGGTGGTGCAAGTGTGATCGTGGTGGATATGACCGGGGCAGGGGCTTCCAGTGCTGCAATGATCGGGCCGCACAATTTGCCCGGTATCAAGGATTTGCTGGCGGGCGACGCCTCTTTTGCCGATGTCATCCACAGTGATACTATGTCGAGAGCACATATTATTCCGACCGGTGCCGCAAGCGCTGAAGAGGCCGCAATGGCCGGTGATCGGCTGTTCATGGTTTTCGATGCGTTGGAAGATACCTATGATTACGTGATTATCGATTGCGGTGCAGCAGATGTGGCCGGGCTTTCAAAAATCTCAAAACCATCGACAATCAACATTATCAACGCGATCAACGAGAATGATCCATCGGTAAAAATGGCTGCCGAAATGCTGGTTCATGCCGGTTTCCGTAAGCCGCTGATTATTCATCCAACTGAACAGGAACGTCAGGTCATGGGCACTCTGGCAGCGTAAAAGTGCTGCTGTAGCATGCGCTCTATTATTGGCGTCGGCGGGCCCGCAACTGTTTTGCCAAATCCCAAAGCCTGGGGTTCTGTTTGATTGTGCGCTTTACTGTAATTTTCAGGTGATCATAAGCCGTTAAAAGAATGGCTTTTTTGCTCACTGGAATAAAGCTTTCAAACATCGGGACAACTTCATTGCACCACGAGGATTTATAGCGCTCTTCGCCACGTCCAAGGTCAAATGAGGAGTAGCCGCGGTTTACGCAATCTTCAATCACCATATAAAGCAGCATGTCGCCGGGGCTGGTATGTGTGAGTTCGTCCATTGCAATTGATGTGAAGCACCCGGAAAACCGTCCCTTGTGACCGCCGCCGGCAAAGGTTGCTCGAATTTTGCCATCGACTTCCAATCCATAAATCATCAGTGATGGCTCTGCCTCATCAAGTGAAGCAATGGCCAGATCGCTGAAAAATGTACGGATACCCTTTTCCTCGAATACGTTGTTGACGCCCATTCGGTCTAGCCGCACTTTGATCTGGGCAAGGGCGACATCAAGCAGGCGTAAAATATCGTCTTCGCATTCAGCCCGTATCAAAGTTGCACCGCCAAGCGCCTCCATTGCGCGCGTCTGCGCGCGGAATTTCTTGCGCTTCTTTTTACCATTGTGCTGGGCCAAAACATCTTCGAACGTTGCTTCAAGCTGCATTGAAAATGCATGATTAGGCGATGCAATGCGTTTAAGAAAATTCAGCGGATTATTATGTCCCTGCCAGCTCATTGGTTGGCAACAAAGCTCAAACGCGTCGATACCGTCAGCGTGTTCTATCACGTGGGCGAAGATTGCCCGCATATCGTTAAGCCGCACGTTCTTGATAAAGTCCGGGTGATAAATACCCAGATTGAAGTTTGTGTGACTTCCGCCGATCCAGTTGACGACGCAAAACGGTCCTCGGCAATATCTGGCAAATGGGTAGAGAAACATAGGTTTGCCAGCCGCCATGCCAACAATTATGTAGGGCGAGGCCCCCAATTCTTTTCCAGCGGAATTCATCCACTTTTCAATCCAGTTAAATCTCTGGTAAACCGAGCAGATACCGGTGTTTTCAAATTCTTGCCAAAGCGCTTCTATTTCGTCCAAATCACGGTGAATAGAGATGGTAATACGGCCACAAATGCTGGTGGAAATATCCCCCAGTGTTTCTGCAGGCGAAAGGGGTGGTGCATCAACCAAAACCCGTTCCCGATTTACAATTCCCGTGTTCTGCATTTTGAAAAATTATCCCTCATCAATGTTCTTATCAAATAATTCTAAAGGAACGGTGTTTATGATGGATTCAAATTAGAGCAATCCTGTTCATAGTTTGATAAGAGTTCACGTATGAGTTTTAAAAGTTTTGCATTCAAGACTGCGATGGACGCTCTGTATTTCAGCGGCTCCCACAAGGTTTTGCGCCCTCTTTCCGGTGGATTGGGCTCAATTTTGATGTTTCACCATGTGCGCGAAGCCCCTGACCGGGATTTCGCTCCCAATGCCCATCTGACCGTATCGCCAAAATTCCTGGATGAAACTTTGAAATCACTGAGATCCGGCAACATCGATATTGTCTCAATGGATGAGGCCCAATTGCGCATTCAAAATGGCAAAAATGGCCAAGATAACAAGCCGTTTGTTGCGATTACGTTTGATGATGGTTACAGGGATAACGCGGAAATTGCCGCGCCGATTTTAAGAAAATACAACGCACCTTACACAATTTATATTGCAACAGGTCTGATCGACGGTACTGCAAATTTATGGTGGGATGGACTTGAAGCGATAATCCGAAACCATGACAAATTACTGGTTCGCTCCCAGGCCGGTATTGGAGAAATTGACTGTTCCACACCCAAAGCCAAGCGCAAAACCTATGCGCTGCTGCTTGATTATCTGACCAATGATTTAAGCGAGCAACTGCAACGCGAATGGATCAGCGAATATGCTTCTCACTATAAAGTTGACCTTCAATCCATGCTGAAAAGTGAAATGATGACCTGGGATGAGATTAAAACTCTGGCCAAAGACCCGCTTTGCTCCTTCGGCGCGCATACAGTTCATCACTACGCATTGGCGCGGCTTG
>JALSIJ010000082.1 GCA_026981655.1 Rhizobiaceae bacterium
CACCTCAAGCCCTTTAGATGATTCCAGCACCCGGTGGCGGATTTCTGGCGGCTGCATAAAACAGTCTCCGGCATGAAGCGTAATCGGCGGGCCATTGTCCTCATAGAGCACTTTCACCCAGCCCTTGTAGCAATAAATCAGCTGAAAAAGCACCTTGTGATAATGCACATTATCCGGCACCGGACCAGCATCGGGAATGCTGATTTGCGAGGCAATCACGTGCCCGCCCAGCCTTCCGGGAATGAGATCGCGATACCGCATTCCCGCCCGCCCGGTAATAATTTCCGCATTTGCATTATTCTTGGTAATCACCAGTGATTGCGCCACCTCCGGCACCACCATAGGCGGGTCAAGCTCGACAAATTCAATCCTTGTGCCGTTTGGTGCAATCAAATCGCCCTCACCTCGAGAAGCGGCCAGCGGATTATCGCATAACAGCCGCAGGGTTCCCGGCCCCTCTTTTGATCCGCGCACCAGATGCACCCGCAAACCATAGCCGCTTATTACCGCATTGGTTGGATCGTCAGCTGGAAATATAGCGTCCAGCTGAAAACCAAGCCGTTCCTGATAAAAGCTCAGCGTATCGGCAATTTCCTCACATCCAAGTACGATTTCGGCCGCCTTAATCTGGCTTGGCACACTGGTAAACATGGCTGCTCCTTTTTTCGATAGTCGGCAAGAACAAGGTTTTTTCTTAAACCGCTTGCGATGGTCCCGCAAGCTGATAGACGGCAAGAAAAAGTTATGCTTAGATAAATGCAAGCATCACCCGAAAGAGGCGATGCATCAACTGGGAGGAAATCCATATGAAAACCAAAATTGCATTACTCGCCGCGGCACTTATGCTCGGGACGTCCGCCTTCGCAAGTGCGGAGGTACTACGTTGGGCCCGTGCCGGTGACGCCCTAACCCTTGACCCCCATGCCCAAAATGAGGGGCCAACCACCGCACTTAATCACCAGATCATGGAACCATTGTTGATTCGCGACATGACCGGCCAAATTGTTCCAGCCCTCGCCACCGAATGGGCTCCGAGCAAGGATGACCCGAATGTCTGGTCGTTCAAACTGCGCGAAGGCGTAAAGTTTCACGATGGTTCCGAATTTGACAGTGAAGATGTGGTCTTTTCGTTCAACCGGGCAATGACCAAAGACAGCGATTACAAGGAATTGCTCGCATCCGTTAAAGAAGTACGCGCCAATGGCAAATACGGCTTTGAGATTGTTACCAATGGTCCAAACCCGACCATGCCTTCCAATTTGACCAATCTGTTCATCATGGACAAAACCTGGGCTGAGGCAAACAATGCAGTCAAAGTGCAGGACTATGAGGGTGGCGAAGATACATTTGCCTCACGCAATGCCAATGGAACCGGGCCTTACACCCTTGTAAGCCGCGAACCTGATGCCAAAACCGTGCTGAAAATAAACAGCAATTATTGGGGTATGGGTCAATTCCCGATGGAAGTGACTGAAGTTATCTACACACCGGTTCAAAACAAGGCGACCCGCGTGGCAGCCCTGCTTTCCGGCCAGGTTGATTTTATTCAGGATGTGCCGGTGCAGGATTTGAAGCGAGTGGCCGATGCGCCGGGCTTGCAGGTTAAAACTGCTCCTCAAAACCGGGTTATTTTCTTTGGCATGAACCAGGGTGATGCGGACCTGAAAACCGACGATGTTGAAGGCAAGAACCCTCTCGCCGACAAACGCGTTCGCATGGCAATTAATATGTCGATCAATCGCGATGCCATAAAAAAAGTTGTGATGCGCGGACAGTCGATCCCGGCAGGTGTTGCCATGCCGCCATTCGTCAACGGCTGGACCAAAGAGCTTGATGCAGTGCCAGCTAACGACATCGACAAGGCAAAAGGCCTGATGTCAGCTGCCGGCTATGGTGATGGATTTACCATCCGTCTCAACTGCCCCAACGATCGCTACATCAATGATGAAGCAATCTGTCAGGCATCTGTCGGCATGCTCGCCAAAATCGGTATAAAAGTGCAACTTGATGCCAAACCAAAAGCTCAGCATTTCCCGCTTCTCAGCAAGCTGGAAACCGATTTTTACATGCTTGGCTGGGGTGTTCCAACTTACGATTCGGAATACATCTTCAACTTCCTGGTTCACTCCAAGGGCGAAAAATTCGGCTCGTGGAACGCAACCCGGTTCGGTCAGCCTGAGCTTGATAAAAAAATCGAGTCACTGTCTTCTGAAACCGATCTTGACAAGCGTAACGCTACGATTGCCGAGATTTGGAAAGTAGTCCAAGAAGAGGTCGTTTATATCCCGATCCACCATCAGGTGCTCAACTGGGGTATGTCTGACAAGGTTGGCACTGTGGTTGATCCCGGTGATACCGCCAAGTTCAAATACTTCACTATGAAAAAATAACAAAGGCGTAAAGCGGGAAAGATACATCCCGCACGCCTGAATTTCCTCGGCGAATTCGTTCGCCGGGGGTATTGAATTCAATTCACAGTCTGAAATTGCCGGGGACCCCTACCATGCTTGCGTTTACTATCAGAAGGACATTCCAGTCTTTTGTTGTCCTGCTGGTGGTGGGTCTTGTGGCTTTTTCGATGTTTCGATTTGTCGGCGATCCGGTCGATAATATGCTCGGCCAGGAACGAACCGATGCCGATATTGAACGCCTGCGCAGCGAACTCGGCCTCGATCAGCCTTTCGCTGTCCAGTATTTTAAGTTCCTGCGCGGCGCCGTGCAGGGAAATTTTGGTGTCAGCTATCGGCAGGGACGCACGGTATCCAGTATTATTGCAGAGCGACTGCCGGCAACCCTTGAACTTGCCGCAGTATCAGCCATTCTGGCAATTGTCTTTGGTTTTGTTCTGGGCGTGTTTACCGCCATTCACCGCGATGGATGGGCGGCCGGTACAATTATGACATTATCGCTGGTGGGGGTATCATTGCCGACATTTCTGATCGGCATATTGCTTATATATCTGTTCTCGGTGGAACTGAACTGGCTACCCTCGTTTGGACGCGGTGATGTGGTCAATGTCGGCGGATGGCGCACCGGATTTTTGACCGAGTCCGGACTAAAAGCCCTAATCCTGCCATCCATTACCCTTGGACTTTACCAAATGACCTTAATTATGCGCCTTGTTCGTTCAGAAATGCTCGAGGTTCTGCGTCAGGATTATATACGTTTTGCCCGCGCCCGTGGCCTTGATGACAAAACCGTTCATTTTCGCCATGCCCTGAAAAACACGCTGATCCCGGTGATTACAATTACCGGGTTACAGCTGGGTTCAATTATTGCTTTTGCCATAATTACCGAAACGGTGTTTCAGTGGCCCGGTGTCGGGTTGCTTTTCATAAATTCCATTCAATTTGTCGATATTCCAATTATGGCCGCCTACCTGATGTTAATTTCTGTGATGTTTGTCTCGATCAACCTGATTGTTGACCTGCTCTATTTTGCCATTGATCCACGTCTAAATATTAGTAATGCCAAGGTTAGCGGCTGATGAGAGAAACACTAATACGCGCCTGGCAGTCAGACTTCATGTGGTCGTTTCGCCACTCACCGGTGGCGATCATTTCATTCTTTGTTGCTTTTGTATTGATTGTTGCAGCACTTGCCGCGCCCCTTATTGCGCCATACACCCCGTTTGATCCCGGCACACTAAACCTGATGAACGGGTTTTCCAAACCCCTGCAGCCGAACGAATTCACCGGAGAAACCTTCGTTCTGGGAACTGATGATCAGGGGCGCGATATTTATTCGACCATCCTTTACGGCATGAGGGTTTCGCTTTTTGTCGGCTTTGCAGCCGTAACATTTGCAATGGTTTTAGGCGTCACTCTGGGGTTGATTGCCGGATATGCCGGCGGGTGGACAGGTACGCTCATCATGCGCGTTGCCGATATTCAGCTAACCTTTCCGGGAATTCTGGTCGCAATGTTGATATTTGGCATCGCCAAAGGTTTCACCCCCCTGCATCTGCGCGACCAGATGGCGATATGGGTCCT
>JALSIJ010000083.1 GCA_026981655.1 Rhizobiaceae bacterium
CAAATGAGCGCAATGGATCTTGGCATCAGCGAACGGGTAAGCGAGCTGCGTGAGAAAATATCAACCATGGTGGCTGAAGATATTCGACCGCTTGATGAAGAATTTCTGGCTGAGGTGAATGTGGGTGATCGCTGGACCTATACGGCGCGGCAAACAGAAATTCTGGAAGGCTTGAAAGCCAAAGCCAAAGAGCGCGGCTTGTGGAATTTCTGGCTGACTGATTCCGATCGTGGATATGGGCTGAACACTGTTGAGTATGCCTATTTAGCTGAAGAAATGGGCAAGGCGCATCTGGGGCCGGAAATATTCAACTGCTCCGCACCTGATACCGGCAATATGGAAGTGCTGGAACGCTATGGCAGTGAAGAGCAGAAAACCCGCTGGCTGAAACCGCTGCTTAACGGCGAAATTCGTTCGGCCTATTTGATGACGGAACCGGATGTGGCCTCATCAGATGCCACCAATATCGAAATGTCGTGCGTTCGCGATGGTGACCATTATGTGCTGAACGGCGAAAAATGGTGGTCATCCGGTGCAGGCGATCCGCGCTGCGCGGTCTATATCGTCATGGTGAAAACCGGCGGTGAAGATGACCAGAAGCACCAGCGCCATTCGATGATTGTTGTGGCGGCTGATAGTCCCGGCATTGAGAAACTGCGCCCGATGATGGTTTACGCACTTGATGACGCACCGCATGGCCATTTGCATTTGAAATTCACCGATGTTCGGGTGCCGGTGGAAGACCTGTTGTTGGGCGAAGGCCGGGGTTTTGAAATATCGCAAGGTCGGCTTGGACCGGGACGTATTCACCATTGCATGCGGGCCATCGGACAGGCTGAAATTGCACTGGAATTGATGTGCAAACGTTCGATGCAACGCGAGGCCTTTGGTAAACCGCTGGCGCAGCTTGGCGCAAATTTCGACATTATCGCCACCTGCCGGATGGAAATTGAACAGGCACGGCTCTTATGCCTGAAGGCCGCGTGGATGATGGACAAGGGCGATGCGCGGGCTGCCGCTCCGTGGATTTCGCAAATCAAGGTTGTGGCCCCGCAGGTTGCGTTGAAAGTAACCGATGAGGCGGTGCAGATGTTTGGTGGTGCCGGTGTTTCACAGGATACCCCGCTTGCCCGCCAATGGATGCATCTTCGAACACTCAGACTTGCCGACGGGCCGGATGCGGTTCACCGCAGACAGGTCGCGCGGGTGGAACTTCGAAAACACACCCAACAAAAGGTTTAACCAGTCGGGTTGAGTTGACTTTGTGTACACAATCGTGTGCATATTAGGGGCAAGCCAAGCAATTTGAATGGGATGAAAATAAACGACAACAGGTTATCAACGAACGCGGAGTGGATATTCTATACGCGGCGCGAATGTTCAAAAATCATGTAATCGTTAAGCCAGACTTCCGCAAAGAGCATGGGGAAGTTCGATTCAGGGCGCTTGGATATGTGAATAGTGAGTTCTTTGTTCTAATCTTCACGATGCGGGACGATGTAGCGCGTCTTATAACAGCTTGGAAAGCAGGAAAAAATGGCGAGAAAGAATATAAAATCCGCGTCTCTGGATGAACTGGATGCTATGTTTGAACGCGGTGAACTCTTTCACAATCCTGAGGCTCCAATCAATCCGGATATTGGCTCTTGGGCAAAAGCCAAGGTTGTTGCCCCTATCTCAAAAAAATCAGTTCACTTGCGCGTTGATGCCGATGTGCTTGAGTTTTTTAAGAATAACGGAAAAGGTCATCTCACTCGGATGAACGCTGTTCTGCGGCAATATATGGAAGTTCATAATTCTGACTGACTTTTTATACTTCAAGCTCGCGGGTATTTAGGACCTGTTGACAAACTGGATTTGGAACGCGGTATGAAGAAAAATCATTCAGAACGAGGAGAAAAACAGCAGGCAGGGCAATCCCTTTCAATGTTTTTCGACGAAATTATGAGTGATTTTACTCATATCCTTTGGACGCAAGCAATATTTTACCTGAATGCGTTGGAAAAAACCTGTGGTGGGCGACACCGCGGCGCAGTTTCCGCCTGTTCAGGTTTAATATTGCACTCGCGCCGCGTCCGAAACCAATTTGTCAATAGGTCCTAATGCCCCTTTGGATTCCCATCACCATTGCTGCTGCCTTTTTGCAGAACCTGCGATCAGTATTGCAGAAATCAATCAAAGGCAGGCTTTCAACCACCGGCGCGTCCTATGCAAGGTTCGTCTATGCCCTTCCATTGGCTGCTCTTTACGTTTGGGCTCTTGGTTATTTTGGTGGTTATCAACTCCCCTTACCCAACGGGTTGTTTTTGATCTACAGTGCCGCTGGCAGCATTTCACAAATTCTATTTACTGTGGTTCTGTTGTGGATGTTTTCGTTTCGAAGTTTTGCCGTTGGCACTACATTTTCCAAGCTGGAGGTGGTGTTGATCGCAGTTCTGGGGTCGGTATTGCTCGGCGACACATTGGGCCCCTGGGCGATGGTTGCAATTGCCATTGGCGCGTTGGGTACGGTTGCACTTTCACTTAACCAGACAAAACTGACGATTGGCGGATTGTTCAAGGGCATGGGCGAAAAAACCACCTGGATCGGCCTGCTTTGTGCCGCGCTGCTCGGCGCATCGGTGGTGTTTTTCCGGGGTGCAACACTTACACTAAACGGCCCGGCACTAAACGGCCCGGATTTCATTATGACCGCGGCCTATACCTTGTTGGTCGCGCTGATCATGCAGACCTTGATGATGGGGGCTTGGTTTCTGGCATTCGACCGGGATGAACTTATTCGGGTTTTGAGCGAATGGCGAAGGGCCGCACCGGTTGGCCTTGTCGGTATGCTTGGCTCGGTCTGCTGGTTTACTGCATTCACCTTGCATAATGCAGCCTATGTACGCGCGCTCGGGCAGGTCGAACTGGTGTTCACATTCCTTGCCGGCGCGTTCATTTTCCACGAAAAAACCACCAGGGTTGAATATTTCGGCATTGCGCTGATTGTCCTCGCCGTTATTCTGATCTTACTTGGATAAGTGCACCCGTGTGCCAATTTAATTGAGACATTATGCAAAAAGAGATCAATAAAACAACGGCGACAATAATTGGTTTCGGAGCCGTAATGCTTTGGGCATTGCTGGCGCTTTTAACAGAGGCCAGCGGCAAGGTTCCGCCGTTTCAACTGGCCGCCATGAGCTTTGCCATTGGCGGCTCGGCAGGCGCGCTCACATGGCTATTTCGGCCTCAGGGAATATCTGCGGGCATATCGGCCATGCGCCAAAGCTGGCAGGTCTGGCTGGTTGGGGTTGGCGGGTTGTTTGGCTATCATTTCATGTATTTTTCGGCCCTGCGCGCCGCTCCCGCCGTTGAGGCCAGCCTGATTGCCTATCTCTGGCCACTGCTGATCGTGGTGTTTTCTGCTTTACTTCCCAATGAAAAGCTAAAAAGCCATCATGTTTTTGGCGCGGCTCTAGGCTTTGCCGGTGCCGCCCTTATTGTGACCGGCGGCGAAGAATTCACATTGAAATCCGAATATCTGCCGGGATATGCAATGGCTATTATTGCCGCGTTGATATGGTCAAGCTATTCGATCCTTTCACGCCGCTTTTCCAAGGTTTCAACCGATGTGGTGACCGGGTTTTGTCTGGTAACGGCGGTGCTTGCAACAGCCTCTCATTTGGTGTTGGAGCAAACCGTGTGGCCGGCAAATACAATCGAATGGCTGGCCATTCTTGGACTAGGGCTTGGACCGGTTGGGCTTGCCTTTTACGTGTGGGATATTGGCGTCAAGCACGGCAATATTCAGATACTTGGGGCGCTTAGCTATTCAGCTCCGTTGCTTTCAACACTGGTGCTTGTGGCCACCGGGTTTGCCACATTCACCTGGGCGATTGGGCTTGCTTGCCTGCTCATTACCGTTGGTGCAGTGATTGCGGCAAAGGATATGTTACAAAAGCGGGCGTGAAGAAAACACCTTCCCTCCCTTTGTTCCACCTTGACAATTTGA
>JALSIJ010000084.1 GCA_026981655.1 Rhizobiaceae bacterium
TGAACGCCTGCGTCGCCCCTATTCGCTCTGGACCGCCCCCCAAGAAGGCAAATTGAGTATATGCTCAAAAAAGATTGTAGGCGGAAGAATGTCCAGCTTCATCAACGAACAGTTGAAAGTTGGCGATAAGCTAGCGGTAATGAAACCGATGGGGCGCTTCTATCGGGCAAATGACAATGAAGGTTCAAACAACCGCTATGTTATGATTGCCGGTGGCAGTGGCATAACACCGGTAATGTCGAATATTCGCACAATTTTGCAAAAACAGCCGGATGCCACCGTCACCCTGATATATGGCAATCGCACGGTGGAAAGCATCATATTTCGCGAGCAGCTCGCCGATATGAAAAATCAGTTTATGGACAGATTTGAACTCTTTCATATTCTCTCACAAGAACAATCTGATTTGGAAATATTCAATGGTCAATTGGATGGTGCAAAACTTGAACACCTGTTGAGCACATTGTTGGACATCAACAATATTGATCATTTTTTCATATGTGGCCCCGGCCAAATGATGGAAGGCGCTACCCACACATTACAAGAAATGGGCATTGGCGAAGATTGCATTACAGTTGAATCCTTCGGTGATCAGATTACCCCAATTACAACCGAAATTACTGATAGCGACGAAATCAAAACGGTTGCAACCGTCATCCTTGGTGGCATAAAGACCGAGGTAAAAATGAGAGAAGGTGAGAAGGTACTCGATGCGGCTCTGGCGGCAAAACTTGATCTTCCCTACGCCTGTCGCGGCGGTGTTTGCTGCACTTGCAAAGCTCTGCTGGTGGAAGGCGAGGTCGCAATGGATGTGAATTATGGTCTTGAGGATGAAGAGGTTGAGCGCGGCTTTGTTCTTACCTGTCAGTCTCATCCCATTAGCGATAAAGTGGTGCTCGATTTCGATGCTGTTTAATTAAAACCTCAACTAAGCTTCAGTCGATCCATATTTAATCCCCCTCTGCTCCTTGCTACATCTGTAAATATATTGATATATGAAGATGTGTATCTGGATGTGGAGGATCCCTTATGAGTTTCATACGTAATTTATTGGCATTGATTGGCATCATTGCCGTTGGCATGATGATTTGGATGGGGCCAACAGCCTATAAATACAAATCCGCTTTCGACAGCTTCGACCCCAATGCTTTTGCCACCTATAAAAAGATGGCAGATCAACTTGTAGAGACTGGCAATGCGGCAGCAGCCACCGTTTGGAAGGCTAAGGTTGCCGAAGGTCTGACATTTGAGGAGGTGGACGAATCCATCAAGCAGACCGCAATCGACCGGAATATTCGCGGCGTTGGCGAACTTCCACTGGGTGATCAGGTCGCCGCAATGACTGGAAAGCCTTGGCGCAAACTGCAAATTTATCTCTATTGCAATCCGCTTACGGCGGCAAAAATGATTGAACACGATCCAGCTTATGCTGCCTATCTGCCTTGCCGGATTTCTCTGGTGGAAGATGAAAACAAGCAATTGTGGATTTACACGCTTGATATGGACATGATGATTTATGGCGGCAAAACCCTTCCACCAGAGCTTTTAAAAGAAGCTCTGGAAGTCAAAGACATTATGCAGGATATTTTGAAAAGAGCCGCCGAAGGCGATTTCTAATAAATTGAATATGACCACACAAAACCCGCCGTGAATAATCCTCACGGCGGGTTTTATTAAATTATAGTTGATTTAAATGCACACTAGCATATCCATCTTTGACTGAATCGCTCAGTTTTCTTTCGCTCACGGCCATTCGGACTTACGCCCGGCCTCAGCTAGGACGGTGCATCAGCACCGGTCGCTCTTCGCGACTTTGGTGCTTCCATGTAAATGTGAAACGCTCTAATGCCGAACAATATCTTTCGAATGATAATTACCGGATGAATCGCGCTCAAAAATTTCATCTATCTGCGGATGATGAACCGGTTCACCAGAATCATCAGCAACCAGATTTTGCTCTGACACATAGGCGACATACTCAGTTTCTTCGCTCTCGGCGAAAAGATGATAAAATGGCTGATCTTTCGCCGGGCGAACATCATCGGGAATTGAATCGTACCATTCGTCCGTATTATCAAAAACCGGATCAACATCAAACACCACGCCGCGGAATGGATAAATTCGGTGCTTGACGACCTGGCCAATTTGATAACGGGCATTTTTCATAACAATTAATAGTTCCAATAGGTTGGAAGAGAAATAGTCGTCTCCCAATTAATAATAAACATTGTAGCAGTATTTTTTCCAGTCAATCAATTATTTTGTCAATCAGTTTTTGTCAACGAATGTTTCCACGCCTCCCAATCCTGTCAAAGCAAGACACAAAGCTGAAAACAGCAGTAGGCAGGCAGAATTTCCTGCCTAAAGATGGTAACTGGGGATAAAGTGGCCAACTAATTCGATATGGCTGTAAAACCGACTGTGAAAAATAAAGGGGCAGGGGGACCACTTGGCTGAAATATTTGCGATGACTTTCCCCATGTTCGGGATTATCCTGCTTGGCTTTGTGGCGGGCAAATCTCGGGCAATCCCTGTTGACGGTTTGGCTTGGCTGAATGTTTTTGTAATCTATATCGCCCTGCCATCACTATTTTTTCAACTACTTTCACAAACACCAATCGAGAAAATAGCCAGTTGGGAATTTATTCTGGCAACGACGGCTGCCACTTATATTGTCTTTGCCTTGTCATTTGCAATCGGCGCCATCGCCAGCAAAGGCAACATACTGGAAAGCGCCATACAGGGTTTTGCTGGCTCCTATGGCAATATCGGCTTTATGGGGCCGGGCATTGCTATCGCCGCATTCGGGCCAAAGGCCGCTGTTCCTGTGGCGCTAATATTTTGCTTTGAAAACGCCATGCACTTTACCATTGCACCGCTTTTGGCGGCTCTGTCATCCGATAAAAGCGAAAACCTTGCTAAACTTCTGTTTACGGTCGCTAAAAAAATATTCTCCCATCCATTTATTATCGCGACGATTGCCGGAATTACTGCTGCTGCATTTCAATACACACCGCCACTACCAGTTGATAGATTATTAACATCACTTACCAGTGCAGCAGCGCCATGCGCACTATTTGCCATGGGTGTGAGCATTGCGGTTCGTCCAACCGGGCGCATCCCGGCGGTAATTCCGGCACTCCTGTCTATGAAACTGGTTGTTCATCCGATTATTGTTTACTTTGTCATCTCATGGGTTGGTGACTTCGATAGAATCTGGGTTTACAGCGCAATTCTATTGGCTTCACTTCCAACGGCTACAAACGTGTTTGTCATTGCACAGCAAAACAATGCCTGGATAGAACGGGCATCAAGCATGATATTATTCAGTACCGGATTATCTGTGTTTTCCGTGACCGCACTGCTCTATATGATCGCCAATGGCATGATCCCGGCGGATTTTTTCCCGCCAACCTAAAGCTTGTCTCCTAAAAGTAGGTACCGGTTTTAGGAATAAAGACATGCGAAAACAAACAGGCAATTCTATCTAAAGATGACTCGCGAGAGTCAAATCACGCAGCGCTGGATGGTTTTTGTCGCCCAACCGACAGGCCCTGGCGCATGGCTATTTTGCGTAAAACCGGAATATTTGCCAGTGCAAAAAGTCCCAATCCACGCACAGCCTGAATCGGCAAAAAGTCCGTTAACAAAGAGCGATTGAGCATATCAACCGCACCGGTGCGGGTAGAAACATCACGTCGGCGACCACGATTGTATTGATCTATAACCTGAAAGCTCCCAGGATCCCTTGACGCAGACAAGGCACCAGCCGAAATTTCACAAATCTCGCGCACATCACGCAAACCAAGATTAAACCCCTGCGCACCAATTGGTGGAAAAAGATGCGCCGCATCACCCACAAGCGCAACACGATTGTCGGCAAATCGTTTGGCAATCATACCGGATAAGGGGAATTGCTGTGCGGCCGTTGCAAAGGCAATTTTTCCCAGCATTGATTGC
>JALSIJ010000085.1 GCA_026981655.1 Rhizobiaceae bacterium
CGTTCTGAAAACCACTTCAGCGGCGGCAGAAAAATTTCCGGTCTCGGCAATGGCGACCAGAGTTTTTAGCAAATCCAGCTCCAGTAATGGAGTGCGTATATTTTGAGGTGCGTTCATTGGGCTGCCAATCTATCAAAAAATATCAAAGATACATTCAATTCTATTCGTTTGATTTATACATATCCGAGGACCATTGTCTATAGCAGAACAACAGCCAATAAATTTCAACCAACAGGAGAACGCATAATGACCATAGTTTCATCAAGTGAAGTTCAGACTATTCATGCACCAAAAATTCCAGGCGAATTTGCCGGAATGTTTCAGCCAGTCCTATTGGGCATTGCCGCATTGGCAGATTATATTGCCACACGCAGCAGACAAAAGGTTGATCGCCAGGCATTCGATACAATGTTGACGCTAGAAGAGTGTATTTTGAAGGATATTGGGGTTACCCACGGCGATGTGGTGTGGGCGAGCAAACTGCCCCTATCATGCAACGCGGCCCATGAGCTCCAAAAGATCGCCCAGCAATGGAGCGCGTGAAAGTTCTTGCAGATACGATACCCGGTGATCACCCATCGTCTAACACCAGCAGGGAAGCATTGCCGCCAGCGGCGGCGGTGTTTTCAGAAATATGCTGTTCGCGGGTAAAGCGGGTAAGATAATGTGGCCCGCCGGCCTTTGGTCCGGTGCCGGAAAGGCCTGAGCCACCAAAAGGCTGGCTTCCAACAATAGCGCCAATCATATTGCGGTTGATATAGATATTGCCGTGGGCAAGGCGGCACGTCACCTTGCGGGAAAACACCTCAATGCGCGAATGAATGCCGAGTGTCAGGCCAAAGCCCATCGCATCAATATCGTCAAGCAGGCTATCCAGCTCCGCCGCTTTCCAGCGCACAAAATGCAAAACCGGCCCGAAAACCTCCTCGCCAAGTTCTGAAACCACGCCAAGCTCGATGATATGCGGGTGCACCCAATGGCCATTTTTCAGCTGCTCATCAGGCATTTGCCCCGCACAATGAACCGGGTGACTGGTGCGCATATTTTTCACATGACCCATTATCCGAGCTTTTGCGGCCCCGTCTATCACCGGGCCTAAATCGGTTTCCGGCGAAGCAGGGTTACCGAGCGACAGTTCATTTGCGGCCCCGTTGATCATTTCAATCAGCCGATCCGCCACATCGTCCTGCACACACAAAAGCCGTAACGCCGAACAACGCTGGCCGGTAGAGCGAAATGCTGAAGTGATCACATCATCGCAGACCTGTTCCGGTAGTGCGGAGGCATCGACAATCATCGCATTGATGCCGCCGGTCTCGGCTATGAAGGGCACAATCGGCCCGGTTTTTGCCGCCAATGCGCGGTTTATCGCCTGTGCGGTTGCGGTGGAACCAGTAAAAACCACGCCCGCCACATTTGGGTGTTCGACAATTTGCGCGCCAATGTCACTGCCTGGACCCAGCACCAATTGCAGCACATTTTTAGGCACGCCAGCGCGGTGAAACAGTTTTACCAACCAGTGAGCAACAAGATTGGTTGCCTCCGCCGGTTTTGCAATGACACAGTTTCCCGAAACCAGTGCGGCGCTGATTTGGCCCAGGAAAATAGCGCAAGGGAAATTCCACGGCGATATGCAGATAAATGTGCCGCGCCCGCGCAGAAGCAAGCGGTTTTCTTCACCGGTTGGCCCGGGTAGCAAGGTTTGTGTTGATAGTTTGCTCAACGCCTCATTTGCATAATACCGGCAAAAATCCACCGCCTCACGCAATTCGGCAATGCCATCCGCAAGCGTTTTCCCCGCCTCACGCGAAAGCAGCGAGATCAATTCACCACGGTTTTCTTCCAGCAGGTCAGCCATTTTGTTGAGCGCTTCAGCACGTTGAATAACCGGAGTTTGATCCCACTTTGGGAAAGCGTGATTTGCGACTTTCACCGCATGTGCGACATCATCAACGGTGGCAAAACGGGCCGTACCAACGATCGAGCCACCATCAACCGGGCATTTGACTTCATGGTCTTCACCTTCATCTTGCTTTCCCTCAATCAAAGACGTGGCGGAATAGGTTTTCTTTTCAAACGCCGCGACATCCGCAATAAGAGCTTCTAATTGTTGGCTTGAACCGAATTCCAGCCCGTGGCTATTCCTGCGTCCGGCAAACAGGTCTTTCGGCAGTTTTATGCTCTGATGGCGCGGTTCGTGGCCGAAATTTATCGCTTCTTCCGGGTGTTGCAATAGTTCTGACACGGGCACTTTCGGGTCTCCCAGTTTGGCAACAAAGGATGAATTTGCACCATTTTCCAACAGGCGGCGCACCAGATAGGCCAGCAAATCACGGTGGCCGCCAACCGGAGCATAAATACGGCAGGGAATGCCGCGATCTTCCGTGACGATTGCGTAAAGATCTTCGCCCATGCCATGCAGGCGTTGAAATTCGAAACCGCCGGTATCACCTTTTGCATCTTTGGCCATTTCCAGAATTGTCGCAACGGTAAGCGCATTATGGGTGGCGAATTGCGGAAACAAACGCGCGCGATATTCAAGCAGCCTTTGGGCGCAGGCGCGGTAGGAAACATCGGTTGCGGGCTTCCGGGTGAGAACCGGAAAATCATCCACGCCCTGCTCCTGCGCGTGCTTGATTTCGCTATCCCAATAGGCGCCCTTGACCAGCCGCACCATCAATTTGCGATCAAGATGGTTTGCCAGATCATTGGCCCAGTCGATGATGGCAAGTGCGCGTTTTTGATAGGCCTGAATGGCCAGACCAAAACCATCCCAGCCTGCCAGACGCGGATCAGCCAGCGTTGCGGCAATTACCTCTAACGATATTTCCAGCCGGTCGCATTCTTCCGCATCAACAGTGAAATTCAGATCATATTGTCTGGCTGCAAGCGCAAGTTCGAGCAATTTGGGCACCAGCTCATCCATAATGCGCGCCTTTTGCACCGCCTCGTAGCGCGGGTGAAGCGCTGACAATTTGACCGAAATGCCCATCCGGTCCGGCAGAGGCTTTTTGCCCGTATTTTGCCCAATCGCTTCAATTGCTTGCGCGTAGGCGATAAAATAACGCTCCGCATCCGCCATAGTGCGGGCACCCTCGCCCAGCATATCAAAGGAATATTGATAGCCATCGGCAATGTGGGGTTGGGCTTTGGCAATTGCTTTTTCAATGTTCTCGCCCAGCACAAATTGATGGCCCATAAAGTGCATTGCCTGCTTGGTCGCCTCGCGAATGGCAGGGCCGCCCAGGCGTTTGGTAATGCCGCCAAGAATGGAACTTGCATTATCATCGGAATGAATGATTTTTGCCGATAGCCCCAGCCCCCAGGTCGCCATGGAAACAAACCATGTGCTTGCCTGTTGCTTTTGCTCCCAATCGCCAATGCCTAACCTGTCTTCAATCAGCTTGTCCTGTGTGGCCTTATCTGGAATGCGCAACAAAGCCTCGGCCAGTACCATGAGCGCCAGACCTTCGCGGGTGGAAAGCGCATAATCGCGCAAAAAATCCTCCAACCCGCCGATCTTTCCCGCGCGGTCACGGATGGTCTCAATCAGGCTTCTTGCATCATTTTCAATGCGGGCCATTGCACCTTTGCTGAAATCCACTTTTCGACATAACTCAGTGAGTATCTCACCGTCATCAGCGGCATAGGGGGCGGTAAAACGGGGTAATGGCTGGTTAAGCATGGGCGTGATCCTGATTAGATATATCTCCTAAAATATCACGATAACTCTTGAATTAAATTTGTATTTACCGTTAAATATTCGAACTATAATCTATACTGCGGGAGATATTAGTGAATTCATCTGTTAGTGATACCGACCGAAACATCTTGAAAATTCTGCAATCAGAGGGCCGGATCACCAACCTGCAACTGGCGGAACGGGTGAACCTTTCTCCAACCGCCGTGCATGAACGGGTTAAGCGACT
>JALSIJ010000086.1 GCA_026981655.1 Rhizobiaceae bacterium
AACCCCCATTTGCCAAATATCTCCACCATGCCCATTTGACTATCGCTTGGCATGTCGCTCATTTCACCCCAGGCATAGGCAAAAAATTTAAGTGGCCGCGATGCGGTAATTTTGCTATCCAACTGGCGCAATGATCCAGCAGCCGTGTTACGCGGGTTCACATAAGTGGGTTTTCCTTCCGCCTCCATACGCGCATTTAACTCGGCAAAATCCTTGTGGCCGAGATAAACCTCACCCCGCACCTCAACAATTTCAGGAATATTATCTCCGGCAAGGGTTTCGGGAATGTCCTTTATGGTCCGAGCATTGAGGGTCACATTTTCACCCACCGCCCCGTCACCTCGGGTGGCAGCAGAAACCAGAGTTCCCTTTTCATAGCGCAGCGAAAGCGACAACCCGTCGATCTTTGGTTCGGCCGTAAAAGCGACCTTCTCAGCTTCAGGAATCTTCAAAAACCGTTTGATCCGCACGACGAAATCCGCCACATCCTCATCATTAAAGGCGTTATCAAGCGATAACATCGGCACCGCATGGGTGATTTTCTCAAATTTTTCCTGCGGCGCACTGCCAACCAGATTGCTGGGGCTGTCATCGCGTTTAAGCGTCGGAAATCGCTTTTCAATCGCCAGATTACGCTGCCAGAGTGTGTCATATTCCGCATCGCTTATTGTTGGCGCATCGTCAGCATAATAGGCCTTGCTGGCCGCATTCAGCTTTTTCGCCAACACTTCAAGTTCTGCGCGCGCCTCATCCTCCTCTAAATCATCAACGGGCGTTTGGAAAAGTGTCATGCGGGCAGCCTTATTGGGGATCAAGCGGAGAAAGCAGCAAATATCGATAGCATAGAAGTGCCGGAAATATAATTCTAGCCGTCCTGCATCAACAGTTTTTGCGCAGCCGCGCGCGCCTCGCTAGTAACCTCTGCGCCGGCCAGCATACGGGCAATTTCCTCCATGCGGGCATCATTCTCAATTGGTATCAGCGTTGTTGCTACACCGCCAGTGCCTGAAGAAGCCCGCCCCTTGGCTATCAATAAATGATGATTAGCCCGCGCCGCCACCTGTGGTGCATGGGTAACTGAAAGCACCTGAACCTGATCGCTCAACCGGCCAAGCCTGCGCCCGATAGCATCGGCAACCGCACCACCCACACCCGTATCGATTTCATCAAATACCAAAGTCGGCGTGGACCCACGATCAGCCAACACAACCTTAAGCGCCAAAAGAAAGCGCGAAAGCTCACCACCAGAGGCTATCTTCATCATAGGCCCCGCACGGCTGCCCGGGTTGGTTCGAACCCAAAACTCAATAATATCAATACCTTCATCGGTGATGCTTTCAGGTTCTACGCGAATATCAACGATAAATTCAGCCTGCTCCAGTTTGAGCGCCGGTAATTCCGCCATTACACTTTGGCATAGATTATTGGCCACACCGCCGCGTTTGGCGGACAAATCAAGCGCCAGCTTATCCAGAATATCCCGGCACTCCTTGGCCCTTGCGATCAGCTCCGCCAGCTTTTCTTCGCCCGCATCAAGATCGTTGAGATCGTTCAACATCTTGCTGGCAAAGCTTTCGAGGTTTTCAACCGGCACACCATATTTCCGTGATGCTGCACGCAGCGCAAACAGCCGCTCCTCAACTTCTTCCTGCACCCGCGGGTCAAATTCCATTTCACGCATGGCGGTTTCAACCGCAACCTGACCATCTGAGAGATTATCCAGCGCTTTGCCCAATAACTCGATTGTTTCATCCAGCAAACCAGGCACTTGCTCGGCCTTGCGTTCCAACCGTTTCAAAGTATTGGCAATCATCGGAATGGGAGATGCAGAACCCGAAAGAAACTCCCTCGCATCATCCACATCGCTGGCAATTTGCTCCGACTTCATCATCAAAGCCCGCTGTTCAGCCAGCTCATTTTCTTCACCCTCACGCGGTGATAAAGTCTCCAGTTCTTCCACCGAAGAGCGCAAATAGTCTGCTTCCTTGGCGGCAGCATCGACACGGGCCTGAAGCCGCTGCAGTTCGCCATTGACCTCACGCCAGTTTTTATAGGCGGTAGTAACGGCTGCAACATTAGCCTCCAACCCACCAAATGCATCAAGCAGACTGCGGTGCACGGCAGGTTCAACCAGTGCCCTGTCATCATGCTGGCCATGAATTTCCACCAAAAGACCACCTAACGAACGAAGCAACCCGGCACTGGTGGGGTTGTCATTTATAAAGGCACGGGTTTTGCCATCGGCATTTTGAATGCGTCGCAAAATTATTTGATCATCAGCACCAACAGAAACGCCATTATCCTGCAAAAACTGATGAACCGGATGATCGCGACTCACATCAAATACGGCTGTAATCTGCCCCTTGCGCTCCCCGCTGCGTACCAGCCCACCATCGCCCCTGCCGCCAAGGGCTAAAGAAAGCGCATCCAGCAATATTGATTTACCGGCCCCGGTCTCACCTGTGAGTACAGACAAACCGCTGCTGAAATCAACATCCAGTTTTTCGATCAAAACAATATTGCGAATAGAAAGCGCCGTCAGCATACGCAACCCGTAAATGATGAACGAATGCCGCACCGCACACTGCTAAATGTGGCTGCTTTTTCGAAGTTCATTTTTAACAAGTGAATAGGGCTAATTAGCCCGTGACGAGTTTTTTGCCAATCCGTGAAAGCCAAGAGCCTTTATTCTCCCGCGGTTTCAAACCGCCCGTTTGCAACAGCTTGTAAGAATCATTGTACCACTGACTGTCCGGGAAGTTATGCCCAAGCACAGCTGCAGCAGATTGAGCTTCATTCGCCAATCCAAGAGCAAAATATGATTCAGTCAAACGGGCAAGCGCTTCTTCCACATGCCGTGTATTTGAATAGTTTACCACAACCCGCCGGAAACGATTGATAGCCGCCAAGTGCTCTTCACGTTCCTGATAATAGCGCCCCACTTGCATGTCTTTACCGGCAAGCTGGTCACGCGCCACACGGATTTTAGTGCGGGCATCTTCGACATAAACGCTGTCAGGATAACGCTCCACAACTTCATTCATAGCAAGAATAGCTTTATTGGTGGAAGCCTGATCCCGTGTCACATCTGGTATCTGGCGAAAATAGGACATGCCAACCAGATATTGTGCATAGGCTGCATCTTCATCACCCGGATTAAGCGCAACAAAGCGTTTTGCCTGATTAACCGCTTCAGAATATTTTCCCTGCCGATAGCTCAAATAAGCCGACATAACCATAGATTTTTTGGCAAAGGTTGAATAAGGGTGCTGTTTGTCAACTTCTTTGAATTTCTTAATCGCTTCACTGGACCGCCCGGCATCAATATTCGCCAGCGCTTCATTATACAATTTGTCAGCAGGCTCGGTATTGTCAACAAACTCATTTGTGGTGCTGCCGCTATTCGTCGTGCAAGCGGCCAAAAACAGCACTGATCCAACAATACCGAATCGCGCCGTTCTACCGATATATTTCTTCACCGAAGAATGCAGCTCAAACAAATTTTCAACCATATCCGTATCCAGTTGCGCAGCGATTAGCGCTTTTATATCCACAATATGCCCACTGTCTAAATCACTCAAAATCTATCTACCAGCCATTTCCAGACACTGTAACAAATTTAGATAGAACTTCAATATACTAACATTGAACAATTGGCCATCGCAATGGACAATGATTGTCGCAATATTAAGGCAAATCGTTAACGCGGCGCCGATACAAACTTCACTTTGCCTTTCGCCAGATCACGTAAGAAGATCACAGCTCAGCAAATTCCACTCAATCATCAGATTGAACGAAATACATTCAAAGGCTACAATTCGATTTTCTATAATTTTTCCGCAGAAAATATTGGCGCATGCACTGCAACCAATTCAGCATGAGCAGCATGCTCGC
>JALSIJ010000087.1 GCA_026981655.1 Rhizobiaceae bacterium
GGCAAAACCGAGATCCGCCGTCTAAGCGGAGAGTTGGAAGAACTCAACTATTGCGACCAGACCAGCGTCGTCGCTGGCGAGGCGGTGATTGTCACCACACCGAGTGGCGGCGGATATGAGTGAGGGGTAGAAGTATATAATAAACTTCAAACCTAACTCTCACCAACAAAATATCATTCTATGGGTGGCAAATAAGTACTGATATTATTGCCGCTCAATGTATATCCCGTTTCGATATCGTTTTCGCCATCAACTAATGACAATTCCTTGGTCACACTGCTGTTCTTGATGCTTCCACTCACCCAAACAGGATCGAACAGATCTTTGAACTTATATCGATTTTTCATACGGACAAAAATTGTCTGGTTGGCCGGTGGCGCCGGCACGTGAATACAGGCACCAACATAAGGCACCAGCAGAAAGTCCTTCACCCCCCGCTTGTCAAATTCAAGCGGCAAGAGATAACCGGCAATCTTTACCTGTTTTGCATTATATTTTTTAACCGTGGTTTTGCTAATATTATCAATTGCATCCAGATAAGCGTTATATTGCTTATAGAACCGGTCTAAATTAACCCCCTCGCGTTTGAACAACGCATACGCTTCATCTACTGCCTTTTTTAGATCGGCGATTTCCTCCTGATCTTTCGCCGCCTTATCTTCCGAGGCCAGATTTTGCCAATAATCAATATTTTCAAAAGCCACCTGCAGATCAGTAGACAGATTTACCACTGGGTTTTCGGGTATCGATACTTTTGGCAGCAGATCTTCCCAGCTAATTTTGGATGTATTTCCAGCCAAAGCGCCACCATATGATGATACAATAAAAAAGACAGCCAAAATGACCGGTCTCAATCCTTTGATTGACATAAATCCATTCCTTTTCCTGTCATCCAATCAGCAAAACACTCTAAACCAAAATTATGTCCGCACAATCATGCCATCGGCCAAAGACACCCGGTAAGCACGCCAGGCAGGCAACAACCCCGCGACAAAGCCACCAAGCAGAATAGCGCCCAGAGCCCAATACTCATTTTGTGATGGTGCTGTGACGGCAAGATAAATACCGTAATGCTGGTCAATAGCCGAACGGCTGGCCCACAATAAGGCATAAAGCATCCCGGCACCAACAACGATTCCAAGCGCGGTTAAAATCACCGCTTCACTGACCAATAACCCGATAATTGTTTTAGGACCGGCTCCAACCGACCGCAAAATGGATATTTCGCGCCGTCGTTCATTGAGAGTTGAAAAAATCATAATCATCATCCCAAGAATTGCAGTTGTCACGACCAAAGCAGAAACCGCTATCAGAGCCGTTTCAGCCGTTCCCACAAGCGCCCACATTTTATAAAGGGTCATCCCGGGAATTACCGCGGTCAGTGGTTCGGCTCGGTAATTGTTCACGTGGCGTTGCATGGCAAACGTTTGCATCCGCGATTTTAACCCGACCAGCGCAGCGGTAATAACTTTTGTCCGAAGTGGCATTCGTCGCAGCACAGTAGCCGGTGTTGTTCGTCCAGGCATTTTCATACCCGTCCCCCAGTCCACATGAATGGCTTCCATTGCCTTGAGCGAAATATGCAAGGTACGATCAACCGGGGTACCCGTTTTTTTTAATATACCAGAAATTGTGAACGGCCTTGCATCGTGTTTTTGCCCTATTGCAGAAATACCATGAGAAATAACAACTTTATCACCAAGCTTGTAACGCAGCGTTTTGGCCACATCTGCTCCAATAACCGTGTCAAACAAATCTCCAAACACCTGCCCTTCGGTAAACTGCAGGGGTTGGTGATCGCGATATTGGTAATACTTAAAATAATCAGCGGTTGTCGCCAGCACACGAAACCCGCGATGGCTATCTCCGAGTGACAACGGTACAGCCCATTTTACTTCGCCACGCTTTGCAATGTCACGATAGCTTTTCCAACTCATATTATTAGTCGCATTACCCAAGCGAAAGACCGAATACAACAGCAATTGAATATCGCCTGTGCGAGCTCCGATAATAAGATCTGTTCCTGATATGGTACTTGAAAAACTGTCCCGAGCAGCAGTACGCACTTTTTCAACACCAAGCAGCAACGCTACGCTCAACGATATCGAGATGATCGTCAACAACGCCGTTATCCAGCGATTCCGTAAGGACTGCAAGGCGAGGCGCACAACAATCATGTTGTTTCTCCGGTTTTGATCAATTCCGACAGATGAACACTCCGGTCAAACCGGTTTTGATGACTGTCATCATGACTAACCATAAGAATACTTGTACCGGTCTCATTTGCCTGCGAAAAAAGCAGGTCGAGAAAATCTCGCTGTCTATCGCGGTCAAGCGCAGAGGTTGGTTCATCTGCAATAATAATCTGCGGAGAACCAATAAGTGCGCGCGCGCCCGCCACCCGCTGCTGCTGACCAACACTCAACCGGGCAGCCGGTTTATTATGAAGATTTTCGTCTATCCCAAGGGCTGTAAGCAGCTTATGGGCTTCATGGCGAGCTCCGCCGTTTTGAGCGGCCCGTTTTGAGCGTTTTGGTGCAAATTGCAATGGCAGCATCACATTATCGATTGCTGTGCCATAAGGGAGGAGATTGAACATCTGAAAAATAATTCCAAAATGTTCCGCCCGAAAACGATCCCGCGCCGAACCTGACAAACTGCCAAGGTTAGTTCCCAATATATTAAGCTTACCCTTTTGTGGTTGCACGATACCGGTTATCAAGCTGAGCAAGGTGGATTTACCGCTTCCTGATGGTCCCAACAAAAACAGCCGCTCATTACGGGCCAGCGAGAAGCTGTCAATACTAATCCAAAACGGGTGCTTTCCAGGCCAGCTGAACAACACATTATCAAGCTCCACATCATCCTGAGTTTTCTCGTCAGTTTCGATCATTGAACAGGCATATCAGCAACAGGGTTGGCGGCAGTAATATCGTACACACGCTGGCCTTTGTCACTGATTATCATCACTTCCAGAGCCTGGGTTGAAGGGTATGCCTTAAAAAAATCAAACCGGATACGGTCAAACTTTTGCGGCGCGCTGCATTCAAGCCTATATTGGACATGAAACTCCATATGCCCCCCATCTTTATCATCGTCAGCATCATCATGGTGCTCCTCCTTCGAAGTCTCCACATTGGCAGCAACAAGTTTGCACTGAGCCGCTGCGGGCGGAACAAACAACGTCAATCCGGATTTCAACCGCACCGTCACCTTTTTTAATACACTCATTTGTGCGGGTGTTGAGGGCTTGTGCTCAAAACCAGTGACATCACGCCCGGGAATGTTCAATTCCATGACAACCTTTCGACCTTCCATGACTACATTGAACTGGCCATGACCGTGCTGATGCGACCCAAGCTGCCTGTGCCCCTGTTGAGCAAAAGCCGCAAAGGACAAATGACCAAAAACCAACGTCGCCGAAAATACCAAACGAATATATTTAGGCAAAAGCGCGCCCCCAAATTGTTAAACCGTATCGCCCGATCTGATTACGACTGATCGAAAATATTGACGAAAGAATGACAGAAATCAGTAATTGGAGCCAACCATTTATCAAATTTTGCACCAATTGCCGCGAGCCCCCACCATCATTGACCCAATCCCCCTCGCCCGATAAACCAGCTTCATACAATTCGAGGGGGTAACATGGCATTTGGGCGCGAGAGAAATACAGATATAGCCGGCACGTGGAGAAACCCGCGCCAGATCATTCAGGAAGAACTTGCCCGCGATGAAAAGTTAATCTGGGCCGATAAGCCCTTATCCACCAAAGCTCATGCCTATTCCGCCATTCCCATCGCCCTGTTTGGTATTCCCTTTTTTGCGTTTTCCGTGTTCTGGACCTGGAGCGCCGCCAATATTGGCAACAGTTTCCCAGGTGGAATCG
>JALSIJ010000088.1 GCA_026981655.1 Rhizobiaceae bacterium
GCCGTTCTATTGTCCCGGGGACAGCAAACTTTATATCGATTTATCCTTTTTCGGTCAGCTGAAACGGGATTTTGGTGCTTCTGGGGACTTTGCCCAAGCCTATGTTTTGGCGCATGAGGTTGGCCACCATGTGCAAAATGTTATCGGCGTATTGCCAAAGTTCAACGAAATGCGCCGCACGATGAGCAAAACAGAGGCCAATAAAATGTCGGTTCGCGTCGAACTTCAGGCCGATTGTTTTGCCGGCATCTGGGGGTATTTTACCAAGCAGAAAGGCCTGCTGGAACGAGGTGATCTGGAAGAAGCATTGAATGCCGCAACCCAGATTGGTGATGATGCCATTCAAAAACGCACACGCGGATATGTGGTGCCGGAGAGTTTCAATCACGGCACATCGGCGCAACGCAAGCGCTGGTTCATGCGTGGCTTTGAAAGCGGGCGGCTTGATCAATGTAATTCGCTTAGCGCCAATAGCCTTTAATTGCGGTGAAAGCGGTGATCGGGGGTAAAACCAAATATGGTATTGCCGGGTGCGGCGCGATGGGCTTGCCGATGGCGCGCGCATTGTTGCATGAAGGTTTCGATGTTGCCGGTTTTGATGTGCGCCCGGTTAAAGAGTTTGGTGATTTTGCCGACCGCATGATTGCTGATGCATCCGAGTTTTCATCACGTTGTGATGTGGTGATTTGTGTCGTGCGTGACGAGCGGCAAATTCTTGATCTTTGTTTTGATCAGCAGGCGCTTTTTGCGGTTGCAGATTGCCCCAAAACTTTCGTGCTTTCCTCAACCGTATCGCCGCATGTGGTCATGCGATTGCGCCAACAATTGCCCGGCGATGTGGTGCTGCTCGATGCGCCAATGTCGGGTGCACCACCGGCGGCGATTTCGGCCACACTCACCTTCATGGTGGGGGGTGACAAATCTGATTTTGAAAAGCACTTACCGGCCTTTCAGGCGATGGGTGAGAAAATCCATCATCTGGGGGAATTGGGGTCGGGCATGACCGCCAAGGTGCTGAATAATTTTGTTGCAGCCAGCACCGTGGTTGCGGTGCGCAATGTGCTGAAGCAGGCAGACGTGCTTGGTTTCGATCAAAAAATCTTGTTGGAGGTTATGGCGAAAAGTTCCGGCCAGACATGGTTTGGTTCAAACTTTGACGCATTGGACTGGTCGGGCGAGGGGCATGATCCGGCCAATACAATCGGCATCCTGGAAAAGGATGTGCGTGCCTTTGTTGATGCGCTGCCCGAGGGGCCTGAACCGTTGCATGAGGCGGTTATTGATGCCTTGCGTTCTCTGCCCAAATTAGAGAAATAGCGCGATCTGGTGGGTATTGAGATTTCCAAATTTGATGTGATTATCTTAGGTGCCGGTGGGGCGGGCCTAATGTGCGCGGCGATTGCCGGGCAACGGGGCAGGCGCGTATTGCTGCTTGATAGTGCCGAAAAACCGGGGAAGAAAATTCTCATTTCCGGGGGCGGGCGCTGTAATTTTACTAATATTCATGCAAGCCATGTGCAATTTATCTGCAAGAATCCGCATTTCGTAAAATCGGCACTCGGACGCTATACCCCGCAGGATTTCATCGATCTGGTGGAGCGTTACAAAATAGATTGGCATGAGAAGGAAAAGGGCCAGCTATTTTGCGATGGATCGGCTCGCCAAATTGTCGATATGCTGTTGAGCGAATGCAAAAAAGGTGATGTTACCCTGATGTTGAACGAGGGGGTTGAGGATATTTCCCGCAATGGTGAAGGTTACCATGTGCGATATGGGGCGGGTATAGCGGAGACGAAATCGCTGGTTATCGCCACCGGGGGACCGAGTATTGCCAAGATGGGGGCAAGCGGATTTGCCTATGATGTGGCGCGTCAGTTTGGGCTGAAAGTGGTTGAACCACGCCCGGCCCTGGTGCCACTAAAGCTTGGCGATGAGGAATTGCTGTTTCGAGAACTTTCCGGTGTATCGGCCAATGTGGTTGCCCGTTGCGGGGGGCAGGAATTTAATGCGGCAGCGCTATTTACCCATAAGGGGCTTTCCGGCCCGGTAATTTTGCAAATTTCATCCTATTGGAAAAATGGCGATGAGATTACTCTGGATTTTACGCCGCATCTTTCAAAGGGATGGCTACTGGAAGCCAAGCGCAAGACGCCGAAATTGACCATGCGAAAGGTGCTTGGCGAGTTTCTTTCTGATCGGCTGGTGAGAGTGCTGGCCGAACGATTGGCGCTTATCGGTGATCTTGGCAATATTGCCAATGTCAAATTGCAAGAGACAGAGGATAGGCTCTCTAATTGGGTGTTTAACCCGGTGGGTAGCGAGGGTTTTGTCAAGGCGGAGGTTACCGTCGGCGGGGTGGATACAGACGGGCTTTCTTCGAAAACTATGGAGGCTAAATCCGTGCCCGGTCTCTACTTTATAGGTGAAGCCGTCGATGTGACCGGTTGGCTCGGTGGTTATAATTTCCAGTGGGCCTGGGCCAGCGGCTGGGCGGCGGGCCAAGTGGTTTGATCACCTTCCCGCAAGCGGGTGATCAGGGTTTAATTGCAGCAAGTCCCAGCAGTTGCCATAGAGGTCTTCGAACACGGCAACTGTGCCATAATCCTGTTCTTTTGGCTCGCGGATGAAATTTATACCCTTGGCAAGCATATCATTATAATCACGCCAGAAATCATCCGAATTGAGAAAAAGAAATACCCGCCCGCCACACTGATTTCCGATGAAATTTTCCTGCTCGTCATTTGATGCCCGTGCCAGCAAAATGGTTGCGCCAGTGGAACCGGGTGGGGAAATGACCACCCAGCGCTTGTCTTGGTCGGGCTGATAACTGTCCTCAATCAACGTGAATTTCAGTTTTTGCGTATAAAACTCAATGGCTTCGTCATAGTCTTTAACAACCAGCGCAATATGGACAATCGATTGTTTCATTCTTCTGCCTATTATTAGGTGGTTTCTTCCTTGCGCAGGATATTACGGTAAATTTCGTCATCACCAATGATCCCGGTGATCTTTCCATCATCGGCCAAAAGCACCGGATTACCGGTTTCAAAGCGCAGTTCGATAATCTCGCGCATGCCGGTGGTGGTGGGTGCGATGATAATCTGGTTCTTGTTCAGTTCAATGTTATTTGCGGCAGAAATATCAATGGCTGCGAGCTTTTGTGTGCCCATTTGTGCGCCGGTTAGCGTCATATTTTTGTCGAGCGTCAGTTGAAGTGCACCGAGATGGGGCAGGGCCTTTTCAATTGGGGTCATCAGCGATGATGCCCGCATCACATTGAGCGGGTTCATATGGGCAACGAACCGCGCCACATATTCATTGGCCGGATTGAGAATTATATCTTCCGGCGTGCCGTATTGGACAATATGACCTTCTTCCATGATTGCAATATGGGAGCCGATTTTCAGCGCCTCATCAAGATCGTGACTGACGAAAATAATGGTCTTTTGCAGGCGCTGTTGCAGTTCAATCAGCTCGTCCTGCAAATGATTGCGGATGAGCGGGTCAAGTGCCGAGAATGGTTCATCCATCAGCAGAATATCCGCATCAGTTGCAAAGGCCCGCGCCAAGCCAACGCGCTGCTGCATACCGCCGGAAAGCTGAGAAATCTGCTTATCAGCCCATTGGCTTAGTTGCACAAGTTCGAGTTTTTCTTCTACCCGTTTGCGAATTTCATCCTTGGCCATACCGCGCAACTCCAGCCCGAATCCGACATTTTCAGCCACCGTGCGCCAGGGTAGCAAGGCGAATTGTTGAAACACCATTGCCACCCGTTGCATGCGCAATTGACGTAAAATAGCCGACGAGCAATTGGCAACATCGGTGGATTGTCCGTCATCATCGTAAATGAATACGGAACCACGCGAGACCTTGTTAAGGCCGTTGACCGCCCGCAGCAGGGTGGACTTGCCGGAGCCGGAAAGCCCCATAAGCACGCAAATCTCGCTTTTCTCAACGCTGAGTGAGGCATCGGCAACACCAAGAACTGCGCCGCATTCGGCTAAAATAGTCTCGCGGGTGCCGCCTTGATCGAGCAGGGCAAGGGCGGTTTTAGATTGCTCGGATTTGCCGAACATGATGTCGACATTTTTAAATTCAACTGCTGGCATGGATCAATTTTCTCCACGGGTTCTGACCCGGAAAACCCGGTCAAGGAGAATGGCAACCACCACAATGGCAAGGCCTGCCTCAAAGCCCTTGGCGATGTTGACCGTGTTGAGTGCGCGCAATACCGGCACTCCAAGCCCCGGTGCGCCAACCATAGCGGCGATCACCACCATAGAAAGCGAGAGCATAATGCACTGGGTGACGCCAGCCATGATATTGGGCATCGCATAGGGGATTTCGATTTTCCACAAGATCTGGCTTTTGGTGGCCCCAAAGGCTTCGCCCGCCTCAATCAACGGCTTGGGTACGCCGGATATACCTAGGCTGGTCAGGCGAATGGGGGCGGGGACGGCGAATATGACCGTTGAGATCAGCCCCGGTACGACACCTAAACCAAACATGATCATGGTTGGAATGAGATAGACAAATGTCGGGATGGTTTGCATCAGATCAAGCAGTGGGCGCAGCGCGCTGTTAAGCCAGGGGCGATGGGCAGCGGCAATGCCCAGCGGCACGCCAATAATGACGCAGGTCGCGGTGGCAAACAGGATCAGTGCAAAGGTGCGCACGGTTTCTTCCCAATAGCCAAGGTTGATCACCAGCAGCAGGGAGAGAACAATCATCGCGCATAATTTTAATGAGCGATGGGTCAACCACGCGCCAATGGCGAACAGCGCGATCAGCGCCAGCGCCGGCACCCACAACATCGCATCGCTCATGCTGACAATCAGAAATTTCAGTGCGTCGGCGAAGGCATCGAAGACAAAGGCACCATTGTCGAGCAGGAAATCGACCAGCGATTTGATCCATTTGCCCAATGGAAGTTTATTGTCTTCAAGCCATTGCTGCATCAATTTGGCCTATTGTTCAAAATTTGCTGTTGGTCGCAGTTGGATGAGGGGGGTGAGAATAATCAAATACCCCTCATCCGACCCGTGCGACGCCCACCTTCTCCCCAATGGGGAGAGGAATAATTCATTGCTGGCCTACATCCCTAAACTTGCTTTAACGGCAGCAAGGCCGTCTTTGCCATCAATGGTCTTTACACCCTTCAGCCAGCCATCAAGCACGGCGGGGTTTTTCTTCAACCACGCATTGGCTGCCTTGTCCGGGTCGGTGCCATCATTGAGGATTGCTCCCATGATCTGGTTTTCCATTGCCAGTGTAAAAGTGAGGTTTTTGAGCAGCGCACCCACGTTACCGCATTCGTTGGCATAACCTTTGCGCACATTGGTGAATACTTCGGCACCACCGAGGTTGGGGCCAAAATAGTCATCACCGCCGGTGAGGTAGGACATTTTGAAATTGGCGTTCATTGGGTGTGGTTCCCATCCCAGAAATACCACCCATTCCTTTTTGCGGTCAGCGCGGGCGACCTGCGCCAGCATGCCCTGTTCGCTGGATTCCACCACCTTGAAGCCTTTCAGGCCAAACGCGTCTTTGTCGATCATCGACTGAATAAGCCGGTTGCCGTCATTGCCCGGTTCAATACCGTAAATGCGGCCCTCGAGCTTATCTTTATATTTGGCAATATCAGCAAAATCCTTGATGCCGCCATCGCTGGCTGCTTTGTTGACTGCCAGTGTATATTTTGCACCAGTAAGGTTGCGGCCAATGGTTTCGACTGAACCATCCTCGCGATACTTCTTGATGTCACCTTCCATGGTTGGCATCCAGTTGCCCAGGAACACATCAATGTCGCCATTTTTCAGACTGGCATAGGTGACGGGTACGGAAAGAACGGTTGCCGACGGGTTATAGCCAAGGCCTTTTAAGACTTCAGAAGTGGCAGCCGTTGTGGCGGTGATGTCGGTCCAGCCGACATCGGAGAAACGTACATTTTTGCAAGATGCTGGCTCAGCAGCCATAAGGGCGGTGGTGCTGGAAACGGTTATTGCTGCGGTGAGCGCAAGGCCCACAATCGAACGGTGGTTAAATGTCATGATCATTTTCTCCCTGATCTGCGTTTAAAAATGCGATTGGACGCATTATTTATAGCGGCGGATGTGGACAATTTATGGGTGTGGTTGGTTATAAGTCTGCCCTGACCGCCATATTTAGAATGATCTACGACAATTAATGAAGAGTCTATAGGCCTATTATTGCCACCAATAGTTTTCAGTGAGCAAGAAGAGACGGGAATCCTGGTTTCAATTTCAAGGTTTGTTAAGGTGAAAATACCATAATACCCGCCGGGGAAATGAACTGCGGGACAGCGGGAACCATGCGTTTGAGTAATAATTTGCGAAATTGGCAATTGATGCCGGCTGAAAAAACCATGTTGATAGTATCAACATTTGCCGGATTGATCGCGGTGTCGAGTTTTCTGTGGCAAGGCCAAAAAGTTGATTGGGCTGCATATGGTTTCATATTGGCGGTTATTGTCGGTCTTGTCGGGATGGGTTTTTTTTATCGGGCTTCCGGCCGAAGTGAACGCATTGGGGCGGCCACCATTTGCGCCGGTTTGTTTATTTATTTTACCGTATGCCTGTCACTGTTTAACTATCATTTGCTGCCCGTGTGGCGAGCGCCAATTGATGTGCAACTGAACCAGATTGATCAATTTTTCGGCTATCATTGGCCCTCAATAATTGAATGGGCGGGCCAGCACCCGATTATTAATAGCATTCTGCGATATGCCTATATTTCCACCATGCCGCAACTGGCACTACTTGTGGTAGTTCTTGGCCTAAGCGGGCGCATTAAAGAGTTGCATGTGTTGATTTTGACCATCACAATTACAGCAACATTCACGATTGTCTGGTGGGGCTTTTTCCCGTCCTTTGGTGCATCGTCAATTTATCAAATGCCCGCCACCATCGAGGGCTTGGCATCGCCGGAACTTGGCACTGCCTATGGGCACTATCTTGTATCTCTGGGTGAAAATGGGCCTGCATTCGTTACACCAAGCGAAATTAAGGGGCTGATTGGGTTCCCATCCTATCATACGGTTTTGGCGGTAGCGGCACTTTACGCATCACGCACCATCAAGTGGGTATTTCCGATTTATCTGGTGTTGAATATCTTGATATTACCCGGCGTGTTTGTGCACGGTGGTCACCATTTGGTCGATTTGTTTGGCGGGCTGGTGATTGCTATTGTTGGACTTTATATCGCGCGCAATTCGGTGATCAGCCAATATAAAAAGCACAAACTGCCGGAATTGGTGGCTGGCTGATTCTAGAATTCTTGGGTTTTTGATTTGTCGTTCAAACAAGACACCGAAGAGGTGTCTGGCCGGTCAGGCCGCGCCGTTGCAGGGCCATGCGCAGCCTGAATAGCCCGTGAAACAGGTTACCAAATAATTCAATTCTTGCTCATCCCCCGGATCAAGTCCGGGGTCTACGTGCGGTTATTTTTTAGTGATTCAAATCTTGCGCATCGCTCCGCTCTACGTGCGATTTGAATTATTTGGTTTTTACCAAATCCAGAAAACGGTTGAACAGATAATGCGAATCTTGCGGCCCGGGTGAGGCTTCCGGGTGATGTTGAACCGAGAATACCGGTTTCCCCTTGAGTTGCAGGCCGCAATTGGTGCCGTCAAATAAGGAGATATGGGTTTCTTCCACATTGTCTGGCAGGCTTTTTGAATCCACCGCAAAACCGTGGTTCATCGAGACAATTTCCACTTTGCCAGTTGTGTGGTCCTTCACCGGGTGGTTCGCCCCGTGGTGGCCTTGATGCATTTTCATGGTCTTTGCGCCCAAAGCCAATGCCAGCATTTGATGGCCGAGGCATATACCAAAAACGGGTATGTCGGTTTTCAACAATTCCTTGATCATCGGTACTGAATATTCACCGGTGGCGGCCGGATCGCCTGGACCATTGGAAAGAAAGATACCGTCCGGGTTCAGCGCCAGCACTTCCTCAGCACTTGCGGTCGCCGGCAATATGCTGACTTTACAGCCGCGTGATGCAAACAGCCGCAGAATGTTACGCTTGATGCCAAAATCTATGGCGACAAGATGCGGATTGCCCTCGGTGGATTGAGAATAACCGTCGTTCCATTCCCAGGCTTTTTGCTGCCAGTTTGATTTTTCTTTTGAGGTCACGGTAATGGCAATGTCGGCATCTTCCAGGCCTGCCCATTCGACCGCCTGTGTTTTCAAATCATCAATATCAAACTCGCCATCAGCATTGTGGGCGATCACCGCATTGGTCAGGCCTTTTTCGCGAATGAGGCTGGTTAGGGCTCTTGTATCAACGCCGCTCATGGCGATAATATTCCGGCTTTTCAGCCAGTCGTCGAAATGGGATGTTGCGCGATAATTGGATGGTTCGGTAATTTCGGCCTTGAATATTGCGCCGACCACGCCGGTGCGGGTGTCGCGGTCAAGGGTTTCCAGATCTTCCTCATTCGCCCCGACATTGCCGATATGGGGGAAGGTGAAAGTAACAATTTGCCCCGCATATGAGGGGTCGGTCAAAATTTCCTGATAGCCGGTGATTGCCGTATTAAAGCAGACCTCTGCGCGCGCAATGCCGGAAGCACCGGCACCTTGACCCTCGATGACGGTGCCATCTGCCAGAACCAGCAGGGCGGTTACCTTGGCAGGTGACCAGGGTTGTGGGTTTGCAATTGCCGGATTTGGAGATTGATCGAGCATGGCAGTTCCTGTTGGGCGCAAATTTTTCGCCAGAATTGAATAATTGAGTTGAAGCGGGCCATTCTTGAACCGAATGGCTGAAAATCGCAAGTCAGTTTCACGTTTTCCACTCCGATTCAGTGTGGAAGATATTCGCCTGTCTCCGATATTTTCCGATTCTCAAATTTGTTTATATTTTTTGCTGTTCTATATCAATGGTTTGTGGAGGCTGCCCATTCTTGCAATGCAAATCGCTAAGGTTTAGTGTCCGCAGCCTGAATGGCCACTGCACTGATTTGGCCGAATATCGAGCCTGATAAGGGGCTCCAAGATTGAAAGGAATCGGTCCGGGCCTGCCAATCTACCGGGCATGAGCGAAGCAGTTTTAAACAATTGCCGCCGATTTCAGGAGTATAGAATGCGTGATAGAATTTCCCAATCCCTCAAGGATGCGATGAAGAGCGGCGAAAAACGCCGTGTTTCTACCTTTCGGCTGATCAATGCGGCAATTAAGGACCGTGATATTGCCGCGCGTGGCAATGGGGGCGAGCGGGTTAGCGATGAGGAAATTCTGCAAATTCTCACCAAGATGATCAAGCAGCGGGCTGAATCTGCCAAGATGTACGAAGAGGGCGGGCGGCTTGAACTGGCCGAACAGGAACGTGAGGAAACCGAAATTATTCGTGAGTTTATGCCAAAACAGCTTTCGGATGATGAAGTCAAAGAGATTTGCGCCAAAATCGTTGAAGAAGTGGGCGCATCCAGCCTGCGCGATATGGGTAAATGCATGGCGGCGCTTAAAGAGCGCTATCCCGGCCAAATGGATTTTGGCAAGGCCGGCGGCATTGTGAAATCGCTGCTGGGTTAAAACAAACTTTATCAACAGTGCGCATAGGGATTGTTTCATTCAATTGTTGCGTTGGCGTTTGGGCGGACTATGATGCATTTCAATTCTTATTTGCAGGCTCAAAATGCGCTTTTCACCTTCATTCCTTGATCAAATCCGCGAGCGGGTGCCGATCTCCGATGTGATCGGCCGTCGGGTGACATGGGACAAGCGCAAAACGCAGGCTGCCAAGGGGGATTATTGGGCCTGTTGTCCGTTTCACGGGGAAAAAACCCCATCGTTTCACTGTGAAAATCAAAAAGGCCGTTACCACTGTTTCGGGTGCGGGGTCTCGGGCGATCATTTCCGTTTTATGGTGGAGCTTGAAGGCTTAAGTTTCCCGGAATCGGTGGAACGATTGGCTGACGAGGCGGGCATTCCGATGCCAGTTGCCGACCCGCGGATGATTGAGAAGGAAAAAGCCAAAGCCACATTGTTTGATGTGATGAATATTGCGGCGCAATATTTCAAGGATCAATTGCAGGCGGCGGGCGGTGCCAAGGCACGTTCCTATCTTCGCGATCGCGGTCTCTCGCAGCAGGTGCAGCAGACCTTTGGGCTTGGCTTTGCGCCCAATTCGCGCAACGGATTGAAAGAGTATCTCGCTTCCAAAGACGTTTCCAAAGAACAGATAGAAGCCTGCGGGATGGTGGTGTTCGGGCCGGATATTGCCGTTTCCTATGACCGGTTTCGCGGCCGCATTATGTTCCCGATTGAGGATGCGCGTGGGCGGGTCATTGCCTTTGGTGGACGGGCGATGGACCCGGATGTACCGGCGAAATATCTCAATTCGCCGGAGACCGAACTGTTTTCAAAGGGCAATGTGCTTTACAATCTGGCACGTGCGCGAAAGCCCGCAAATGATGTGAAATCGGTGATTGTTGCCGAAGGCTATATGGACGTGATTGCGCTGCACGCGGCCGGAATTGAAAACGCCGTCGCCCCGCTTGGTACGGCACTCACCGAAAACCAGCTTGAATTGCTGTGGCGCATGACACCGGAACCGGTTTTGTGTTTTGATGGTGATCAGGCCGGATTGCGTGCCGCCTATCGCAGTGTTGATCTGGCCCTGCCGAAGCTGGTATCCGGCCGATCCTTGCGCTTTTGTCTGTTGCCGGACGGGCAAGACCCGGATGATGTGGTGAAAGAGGGTGGCAAGGCGGCTTTCGATAAATTGCTGAATGAAGCCGTGCCGTTGCATGAGTTTTTTGTATCCCGCAGACTTTCCGAAATGAGCATTGACGGGCCGGAAAAAAAGGCCGCTTTTGAGAAGCAGATTTATCAGGACGCCAATTCCATTCAAGATGAAATTGTGCGTAAATATTATCGCTCGCACGTGCGGTTACAATTGATGAACCTGTTTTCGGTCAACGATAAACCGGTACCGACCAAGGTTGCGGCGGAAATTTCCCGCAAGCTCGATGAACGCCGGATTATCAGGACCATTCTTGGATTTCTGGTCGAATTTCCGGCGCTGATCAGCGAGAATATTGAAAAAATTGCCGAGTTGGAGTTCTATTCTGAGCCGCTGCGGCTTTTTGCAACAGATCTACAATTGCTGTTTGTTGAAAGCGAAGATGTGGCGGTGAGCGATGTCTACGAAAAACTCAGCGAGTCCTTTATTTTTGTACTCAATGCTATTCACGGCGATAACAAGGATAAACAGGTCACTAATGCCAAGGGCAATATGGTATCGTCCATTCACGGCGTTGACGGTGGCACAAGGGCGATTGACCGTGGACACCAGCTGAAGGTGCTTTTTCCGATGGTCAGCAGCCAGCCACCACTGGAATTGGCGCAGCAGACATTGAACCTTCTATTCCTGCAAATCGAAGTGCTGAATGTGGAGACAGAAGCGCAAAACATTACCTCGTTTGAGAGCGAAGAGGAGTTTGAGGCTTTTCAGGAAATGTTGCAGGAGGCACGTGACCGCTATGCGGAAGCGGAACGCGAACTTGACCAGTCCTACCATCATCATGCCGGCCGCCGCTGGATTGGCGAGATGTGATTGCTCTTTTTTGGTAAAATGGCAAATTATCGCCACTTCTCGCGCTAAATCGTACAATTCGCAGCGGAATCGCAGAAATCCCCACACTCTGCTCTTGCATCTGGTCGGCAAATGGTTAAATACCAAATTGTAAAGAAGCCGAACAGGCGTTGGTTCCACGCAATGATCCTAGACAAGTTTAGGACAACCGCATCGCGAACGCGCACAAAATCGTAATTCCGGCTCTTTCAAAACAGTGTGAACTTGCCAGTGGCAGGATTTGCGAGAATGTCAGGTGAGGGGAGTGAGCACTTAATATGTGTTCGGTTCGCTCTTTTTGTTGTTTTCAAAAACCAGCATGGGTGTGCATTCTGTGAAGTTTTCAAAATTCGGTTGAATATGGTGATTTGGCAATATGAATGTTCAAGTCATCTGCCTGACCTGATTGATAGCGGGCGAGCACGCTTAAGGTCGGGGTGGGGAATTCCTCTGGGTTAATTGAGAATTAATGTCAGTGCGTTATTGCCTGTTAAAGTGATTCGCGAATTGGGTTTATACGGCTGCGATGGCCGCCGATAAATCTGCCAGAACCTGCAAACTACGCTGAAATATCAGGCAGCGCTTTGCAATGGAGACAGTATAAATGGCAACATCAACTAAAGTCAGAGAAAAGAAGAGCGAAGAGTCCGCAGGCGATCAGCCGCTGCTGGACCTCAATAACGCTGCTGTGAAGAAAATGATCAAGGCCGCCAAAAAGCGTGGTTTTGTGACAGTGGACGAATTGAACGCGGTGCTTCCCTCTGATCAGGTAAACTCCGAGCAGATTGAAGATACGATGTCGATGCTTTCGGAAATGGGCATTAATGTTGTCGAAGATGATGGCTCTGAAGATACTGCGGAAGAGCCAAGTGGTGCTTTGGTTGAGGCCACCAAAAAAGAAGTTGCCACCGTTGCGCGTAAGGAACCGACCGACAGGACTGATGATCCGGTACGCATGTATTTGCGTGAAATGGGCACAGTTGAGTTGCTGTCGCGCGAGGGCGAAATTGCCATCGCCAAACGTATTGAGGCTGGCCGTGAGACGATGATTGCCGGGCTTTGCGAAAGCCCTTTGAGCTTTCAGGCGATCATTATCTGGCGTGATGAATTGATTGAGGGCAATATTTTGCTGCGCGATATTATTGCGCTGGAAGCAACCTATGCCGGCCCGGATGCGAAACAAAATGTACCGGTAAACCCCAATGCGCCGGCCTCTGTTGCTGAAGCTGTGCGACAGGGCTCGGGCGGTGAGCATTCACCGGAGGCGATCGAACGCCGTAAGGCAATTGCTGAGGGACGCGACCCTGATCAGGCAGTTGAAGCGATGCGTGGCAATAAGGTGGATGCGCCGCCAATTTCTTCGATCAAGACATTTCCCAATAATGAGGAAACCACCGAGGAAGATGATGACGATGAAGACGATGATATGGAAAATTCCCTATCACTCGCTGCTATGGAAATGGAACTCAAGCCGAAAGTGCTTGAGATTTTTGACAGTATTGCTTCCAACTATAAAAAACTGCGCCGATTGCAGGAACAGCATGTTGAAAAACGGCTGATCAACAAGACGCTCTCTCCGGCCCAGGAACGCCGTTATAAGGAGCTAAAAGACGAAATTGTTGAGGCGGTAAAAAGCCTTGAATTGAACCAGAACCGTATCGACGCGCTGGTTGAGCAGCTTTATGACATCAATAAGCGGTTGGTGCGCAATGAAGGGCAATTGTTGCGGTTGGCGGAATCCTATTTGGTTACCCGCGAGAGCTTTTTGAAAGAATATCAGGGTTCAGAACTGGACCCGAACTGGATACGACGTATTGCCAGCCTTGCAGCCAAGGGTTGGAAAGAGTTTACCCGCGAAGAAAAGCCAATTATCAAGGAAATCCGCTCGGAAATTCAAATGCTGGCGGCTGAAACCGGGTTGGAGCCACAGGAGTTCCGCCGCATTGTGCATATGGTGCAAAAGGGCGAGCGCGAGGCGGCCATTGCCAAGAAGGAAATGGTCGAGGCCAATTTGCGTTTGGTGATTTCGATTGCCAAGAAATATACCAATCGCGGGCTGCAATTCCTTGATCTTATTCAGGAAGGTAATATTGGCCTGATGAAGGCGGTGGATAAGTTTGAATATCGCCGTGGGTATAAATTCTCTACCTATGCGACCTGGTGGATCCGTCAGGCGATCACCCGCTCGATTGCTGATCAGGCCCGCACCATCCGTATTCCGGTGCATATGATTGAGACAATCAACAAGATTGTGCGCACCTCGCGCCAGATGTTGCACGAAATTGGCCGCGAGCCGACACCGGAAGAGCTGGCTGAAAAGCTCGCCATGCCTTTGGAAAAGGTGCGCAAGGTGTTGAAAATTGCCAAGGAGCCGATTTCGCTTGAAACTCCGATTGGTGACGAGGAAGACAGTCATCTTGGCGACTTTATCGAAGATAAGAATGCAATGCTGCCGATTGATGCGGCCATCCAGTCGAACCTTCGTGAAACAACTACGCGGGTTTTGGCCTCTCTCACACCACGTGAGGAACGGGTTTTGCGTATGCGTTTTGGCATCGGCATGAATACAGACCATACGTTGGAAGAGGTGGGGCAGCAGTTTAATGTGACCCGCGAGCGTATTCGTCAGATTGAAGCCAAAGCCCTGCGTAAGTTGAAACATCCATCGCGTTCGCGCAAATTGCGCAGTTTCCTCGATAGCTAAACTGTTTTTGCTTTTAGTGAAAACAGGCAGGCTTCGAAGAGAAGCCCGGCACTTATGTGCCGCGTTCGCGCAGGCCGTGCGAAGCACGAATTACCGTGAGCGATAAATTGGGAAGAGTGCTTCAATCAAATGGTGAAACGCTCTAAAGTATAATACACCGAAGAAGCCAAGAGTTTCTATCGAAATGGAATTCGGTAAATGGTCGCGATATTTGAGAGCATTTTGCCGGTTTTTACGGTTGTCCTTTTGGGCTTTGGCTTGCGCCGTGGCGGGTTGATACCAACCGAGCAATGGCGAACTGTCGAAGACCTTTGCTTTTGGATATTGTTCCCGGCAATCCTGATCAAGGTGCTGGCAACGGCTGATTTTTCCCAGATAAAATTGGGGCCTCCGCTTTTTGCGGTGCTTTGCTTTACCGCCATTATGGGCGCTTTTGCTTTGGCATTATGGCCCGTGCTAAAATCCGCATTCCGCACCGGCAAGGCGCAATATTCATCCGTATATCAAACGATTACCCGCTGGAACGGGTTTGTGGCGCTGGTTATTGCGCTTCGCCTGTTTGGCGATGAAAGTGCCACTTTGATGGTGGTTATTCTGGCGCTGATGACCATCATTTTGCAGATTAGCAATCTTTTGGTGCTGGCGGCCTTTACCCCGGGAAAGCGGCCCTCTTTACCGGCTATCGCAAAAATGATTGCGAAAAACCCGATTATTATCGCCATTTTTGTCGGCGTTGGGGTTAATCTTGCCGGAATTACGCTGTGGCGACCAATATTGGACGGGCTTGATTTGCTGGGACGTGCCGCCCTTGGGACATCATTATTGACGGTCGGCGCCGGGCTATCATTGGCGGCAGCGCTTAAACCTTCCCTCAATGTTGTTGTGGCTGTATTTGGCAAACTGATCATCAGCCCGCTGGTAATGCTGGGCCTTGCTCTCTGGTTTGGTGTTTCCGGTCTGTCGCTTTCGGTACTGGTATTATGCGCGAGCGTTCCAACATCGATGAATGGCTATCTGATCACCAAGAAAATGGGCGGAGATGCGGAGCTCTATGCGTCAGCTGCAACCTTGCAAACGCTAGGCTCTTTTCTCACCATTCCGGCATTTTTAGCGCTTGCCGCCCGGTTTGGTGGTGTGTTTTAGGCGATTTTCTGGCATGATTGTTTTTAATAGTCTCGGAAAATAAAGGAGAGGCCCCATGTCTTTTTTAAAACGCCTGTTTGGCGGCGGTGGTTCTGACAAGGCCAAAGCGCAAGCGCCTTCAATAGAGTATGAGGGGTTTCTCATCCGCTCCACGCCGCAAAATGAGGGCGGGCAATTTCGTCTTTGCGGTATTATCAGCAAGGAGGTCGATGGTGAATTGCGTGAACACAAGCTCATTCGGGCTGATATTCTTGGTTCTCCCGATGAGGCACATCAGGCCTGTTTCCGTAAAGGTCGTCAGGTGATTGATGAACAGGGCAAGCGATTATTGAAAGAGTGAATTCTGTGGATTGGCTGGTTGGCGCGCCATTCTTTCTCGATGTTGATGGTGTGAGGCTCGAGGCCCGGTGTTGGGGGCCATCGCCTTCGGAGGCCGCATCAATTGTGCTGTTGCATGAGGGACTTGGATGCGTTGAGCTTTGGCGAGATTTTCCTGAACAATTGGCCAGATACACAGGAATGGGAGTTTTTGCCTATTCGCGGCAGGGCTATGGCCGCTCTGACCCATGCGACCTGCCAAGGCCAATTGATTATATGAACAGCGAGGCCATGGATGTATTGCCAAAGGTCTTGGATGCTATTGGCTTTAGGCGAGGCACATTGCTTGGCCATAGTGACGGGGCATCGATTGCCGCCATTCATGCGGGTAAGGTTAAGGATGCGCCCATTAGAAACATCATTTTGATGGCGCCACATTTCTTTACCGAGCCGGGTGGACTTGCCTCAATTCATGCCGCCAGAAAAGCCTATGAAACGGGGAATCTGCGCGAGAAGTTGGCGCGCTACCACCAGAATGTGGACAATTCATTTTTGGGCTGGAATGATGCATGGCTCAACTCTGAATTTGAGCATTGGAATATCGAAGATGTGTTGCCGGGTATTGAGGTGCCTGTAATGGCAATTCAAGGGGCCGATGATCAATATGGCACCATCGGGCAGATTGATGTAATTGAAGCAAAGGCTTCCGGGCCGTTTGCGCGGCAGATTTTGCCCGATTGCCGGCATTCACCGCATATTGATCAACCGGCTCTTGTGCTGGGCGCGATAAAGGCTTTTTTAGGTCGACACTAAATGTTGTGGCTTTTTTAAAATGGAGTGATTTTTGGAAATATCCATTATACAGCTGATTTTGCTTCCGATTGGTCTTGGTCTATTGGGATTTATAGAGCCTTGCACAATTGGCGGGCATTTGCTGTTTGTTGAAACCCAGTCGCGTAGAACAAGCCGCGAGAAAATCAGCGCGGTTGCGTTGTTCATTCTTGTGCGGGCTTTTATTGCGGGTCTCGCAGGTGCAACTATTGCATTTCTTGGGCAAAAGCTGATCAGCGCACAAACCGGTATATGGCTCGTGTTCGGTTCTATTTATCTGGTGATCGGGCTGGCGTTTTTAGCAGGTCGAGCAGGACTGATGAAGCGTAAAATTTCGCTTGCACCTGCGGCCTGGAAACGGGCGCAAAGCCCGCTGGTGCTGGGCCTTGCCTTTGGGTTGAATATTCCCGCATGCGCGGCTCCTATCTTATTTGGCCTGCTGGGGCTTGCTGCAACCAGCGGAACGATCATCACCGGTTTTATTATGATGTTCTTGTTTGGCTTGTTTCTATCTTTGCCGCTTGCCCTGTTTGCGTTTATTCCAAGGCTTGCCTCATGGCTTGAGCAATTGGCCGGCCGTATGAAGCAAATGGGTTTGTTGATCGGCCTGGTTTTTGTGGTGCTGGGTCTGTGGTCAATCTGGTTCGGGCTCTATGTTAATCCTGCAGACTGGGCGGGACTATGAGTGTCGAAATGCCGGCGTTGTAATTACACTCCCAAATATCTTTGTAGAGCATCGCGGTCTTTGCGCAATTCGTCCGAGGTTCCTTTCCAGACAATCTTGCCGCGTTCAATGATGAAATTTCGATCGGCGATTTTGAGCAGGTCCTTGAGATTTTTATCAACCACCAGAATGGACATATTTTCCTCACGAATTTGATTGAGTGCCGCCCATATTTTTTGCCGGATAAGCGGGGCAAGTCCCTCGGTTGCCTCGTCCAGTATCAAGAGTTTCGGGTTGGTCATCAGTGCGCGGCCAATGGCTAGCATTTGCTGTTCGCCACCGGAAAGCAGATTGCCCATCGAACCTTTGCGGATTTCAAGCTCCGGGAACAATTCAAAAATCCGCTCAATCGTCCAGGGATTTGTAACATTCAAATGGTTGCTTGCGGTGGCAATCAGATTTTCCATCATTGAGAGATTGGGAAATATCTGCCGCCCTTCCGGTACCAATCCGAGGCCGAGATTGGCGGTTTTAAATGAAGGCTGGCCGACCAGTTCCACATCATCGAATATCACCGACCCACCGGATGCTTTAACAATGCCCATTATGGAATTTATGGTGGTGGTTTTGCCCATGCCATTGCGGCCCAAAAGGGTTGCCACTTCGCCACTGCCGATTTCCAGATCAATGCCAAATAGCGCCTGCGATGAGCCATAATGGGTGGTGAGATTGGAGATTTTCAGCATTGTCTATTCCTCTCCCAGATAGGCGTGGCGCACATCATCATTGAAGCGGATTTCGTCTGGCTTGCCGGTGGCGATGATCTTGCCGTAAACCAGCACTGAAATTCGGTCGGCAAGGGCAAAGACTGCATCCATATCATGTTCAATCAATAGAATGGTTTTTTGCCCCTTCAGGGTTTTTAAGAAATTGATCATGGTGGCAGATTCTTCTGGACCAAGGCCGGCCATTGGCTCATCCAGCATCATCATTTCAGCACTTGAGGCAAGCGCAACTGCCAGTTCCAACTGCCGGTGTTCGCCGTGGGAAAGGGCGCTGGCGGGATCATCGGCCCGGTTTTCAAGTCCGACCTGCTGCAAGAATTGAAGGGCGTTTTTACGCAGATGGGTAATCTTGCGGGCAGGCTTGAAAAGCTTGAACGAATGGCCATCATGGGCCTGTACCGCAAGCGCCACATTGTCCAGCACCGACATTGACATGATCAGCGAGGTTATCTGGAAAGAACGGGTTATGCCTAGTTGCGCGCGTGCGTGGGCAGGCCTGTTGGTGATGTTGCTGCCCTTGAAGGTGATGGTCCCTGAATCCGGGCGCACTGCACCGGAAAGTTGCGAAATCAGTGTGGTTTTACCTGCCCCATTGGGGCCGATAATGGCGTGAAGTTCGCCTTTGGTGACCTCCAGATTTACGTCGTCTGTGGCTATTACGCCGCCAAATTGCTTCTTTAATCCAGATATTTGCAAGAGAGTGTTCATTTAGAACTTCCTCCCATGTTTTTGAACAGACCCATTATCCCGCCACGAATGAACAGCACAACGAGTATGAGCAACAAGCCAAAAGGCAGATGCCAGTAAATGGTGAAGGATGAGAGGATTTCTTCCAGTAAAATGAACAGCGAGGAGCCAAGTATAGGGCCAAGGGCGGTGGATGCGCCGCCCAGAATAACCATGAACATCAACTCGCCTGACCTTGTCCAGTGCATCATATCGGGCGAAATGAAGGTGGTGAAATTGCCCAGCAGGAAACCTGCATAGCCACACATGGCGCCGGAAATCACATAGGCCAGTAACTGATAATAATAAGTGTTGTAGCCAAGGGTTGCCATGCGTTCGACATTGCCCTTGGTTCCCTGCAGCACCATGCCAAAACGCGAATTGACCATGCGATGAACCAGATACATGGCAACCGCCAGCGAGACATAACTGAGGCCGTAAAGCTGCATGGGACTATCGAGGTTGATCAGTGGCAACTCTGAACGCACATCAATGGTCAGCCCGTCATCGCCACCATATATATCAAGTGAAAGGAAAAAATAATATGCCATCTGGCCGAAGGCCATCGTGATCATAATGAAATAAACACCCTTGGTGCGCAGGCTGATTGCCCCGGTGATAAGCGCGAATAAGGCGGAAAAGCCGACGGCAAGGGCGATGTGGAGCAGGCCATTATAACTGGCCACCATTTCAAATTCGCCATAGGTGGCGTGATAGGCCGGAATGCCAACCGCATAGGCACCAAGCCCGATAAATGCCGCATGGCCGAAAGAGACCATGCCACCGAAACCGAGAATAAGATTGAGGCTGACAGCGCCAATACCCAATATGACCAGCCTTGTCGCAAGGTCCATATAAAATGCCTGGCCGCTGAGCAATAGTACTGGTGGCACGATGGCCAAAATGAGCATGCCCGCAATGGTGATTTTGCCAATAGTGTTCATCTAGCGCACCTTCGGCGGAAACAGCCCTTGCGGGCGCAGGGCAAGAATAATGGCCATCAGAATATAGATCATCATGGCAGAAACGGCTGGTGCGGCGGTTTCGGCCGCATTTTCGCTCATCACCAACTCAAACAATGAGTCGAGAAAAGCGCGGCCCAGTGTATCAATCAAGCCGATTATAATGGCCGCAATAAATGCGCCTTTCATCGAGCCGATGCCGCCAACAATGATCACCACAAAGGCGGTAATAATAATCTCCCCGCCCATGCCGATTGAAGCTTCGGTGATCGGTGAAATTAACATGCCTGCAAGGCCTGCCATCATGGAACCAAGCGCAAATACCAGCGCAAACAGGGTTTTTATGTCGATGCCCAGGGCAGAAACCATTGTGCGGTTTGATGCGCCTGCGCGAATAAGCATGCCCAGTCTGGTATAATTGACCAGCCACACAAGGCCAGCTGCAACGCCAAGCCCGGTTGCTATGATCAACAGACGGAAGGTTGGGATCACCGCGCCTTCAAAGATTTCCACCTGACCGTCCAGCCAAAGTGGCAGCGGCACAGATATACCTTCCGGCCCCCAGATCAGATGGGCAGAGGTATCAAGCACCAGTATCAGCCCAAATGTGCCTAACACATGGTCGAGATGGTCTTTTTCATAGAGTTTTCGCGCCACAAACCGTTCTATGGCATAACCAACCAGTCCGGTGAGTGGCAGGGCGACCAGTAGTGCCAACAGAAAATTGCCCAGATAGAAGGTGAGGGATGCGCAAATAAAAGCGCCAATCATATAGATCGATCCGTGGGCAAGATTGACGAAGTCCAGAATGCCAAAAACCAGGGTCAGGCCTGATGCCACCAAAAACAGCAACAGACCAAGCTGAACGCCGTTGATCACCTGAACAAACAGAAGCGTGTAATCCAAGGCAGATTATCCGTGAGTAGGTTGAAAAAGAAATGAAAAAAACGGCCGGAACTGTGCCCGGCCGTGATATTCGGCGATGTTAAGCGCTTATTTCATTGCGCAATCTTTTGCATAGGGGTCCTGGTGGCCCTCATAGACGGTTTTAACAACTTTGGTTGTCCAAGCGCCATCGGCTCCGGCGATAACCTCACGCAGATAGAAATTCTGAATGGGCATATGGTTGTTGCCATAGGTATATTTGCCGCGAACTGATGGGTAATTGGCAGACTTCATTGCGGCCCGCATACCGTCCATGTTTTTCAGATCGCCTTTCACCGCTTCGACAGCAGATTTGATCAGGAAGATCGCATCGTAAGCCTGTGCCGCGTAGAAAGAAGGATATGTGCCGTATTCTTTGCGGAAGTCAGCCACGAAGCGTTTGTTTTGCTCGTTGTCCAGGGTCGGGTCCCACTGTTGAGTGAATTGTGATCCCAGCACGTCGTTAAACTTTGCCGCCTGGAATTTTGGCAGCGACAGCGCATCAACCGTGAATGTGGTGTAGAGCGGCAGGGTCGCTTTCAAACCAGCCTGCTGATATTGCTTCATGAATGCGCCACCGGCTTTGCCCGGATAGAACACAAACAGACCTTCTGCACCGGATGCCTTGGCTTTTGCCAATTCGGCAGAAAAGTCGAGCTGGCTTGGCCATTTGGTCATGTCGGTGCCAATAATCTTGCCCTTGAAGGTCCGCTTTACACCGGCCACCATGTTTTTACCGGCCGCATAGTTTGGTGCGATCACATAGATTGATTTAACACCTTTCTGGTTCAGCACTTCGCCCATAGCCATCGGAGTCTGGTCGTTCTGCCAGGAGGACGAGAAAAAGTTTTCATGGCACAATTTGCCGGCGACCGGGCTTGGGCCGGCATTGGCGGAAATTAGGAATTTACCCGCATCCAGCACAGATTTGCGTGAGGCCAGCAGCACATGGCTCCAGATATAGCCGGCAACGAAATTAACATCATCCTGTTTCACCAGCTTGTCGGTGGCCTGTTTGCCGGTTTCCGGTTTGAAGCCGTCATCTGCAAAAATAAGGTTGATATCGAGGGCACCCATTTTGCCGCCCATATGCTTAATCGCGAGATTAACCGCATTTTGCTGGTCTTTACCGATAACGGCGGCACCAGTTGTCAGTGTCGTGACAAAGCCGATTTTGACCTCGGCGGCCTGAAGTGCGGTGCTTGCAAGCAATGTTGCTGCAATTGTTGCTGTGATGAGTTTCTTCATGTTTTATCCTCCCAATGGACATTATTATTTATGAATTGAATATTGCTCAATCGCACAAAGCCTGCAACAGCTTGATACTCTATTGCAATAGTAAACCAGTTGTTGTGATTAATAGGTGAGCGATCGCAACGATACGAATAGCTTGCGCGAGCTTGCAAATGCGCGGTATCTCTGCCTCCCGATCAACTGAACCATATAAATTTGCATGAATTATAATGCAATGTATTTTAAGTTTAAAGTAATTACTGTTTTATCGCAAGTTGTTTGTTTTAGGGTGCCGCCTGAGCGACAAAATCACCCCACGCAATTGTTACCCAAAACGGCCGCAATTCGGGCTATGTGTATGTGATTGGGCACTTAAACCGAATGGCAAAACAGGGTTTGAATGATGAATTATTTGAAGAATGCCGGATTGCGGATGATTGCAGGTTTGTTTTTTCTGTTCACAATCACCTCGACTTCAGCCTTTGCCGCATCTGAGAAACTAACCGAGGGTGAGGGCAATCCTCGAATGCTCAATGCGTCATCGCCCTATTTGCGTATTCATGCCAGCGATGATGTGCAATGGTATGCATGGAGTGATGAGACATTTGAACTGGCGCGCAAACAGGGCAAGCTGCTGATGGTTTCATTTGGCTATACGGCCTGTCACTGGTGCCACGTGATGCAGGAAACCCATTTTACCCAAAAAGACATTGCCAAAACCATTAATGATAATTTTATTCCGGTCATTGTTGACCGCGAGCGCCGCCCGGTACTGGATGAAACCTATATGCTGGTTACCGAGGTTCTGACCGATCGGGGCGGTTGGCCAAATACCGTATTTATGACTGCGGATCGTAAGCCTTTTTATGGGACCGGCTATGTTTCTGCTGATGACTTTCGAAAAATTCTGGCGGCAATTGATGAAAGCTGGAAGGGGCAGAAATCCGGTGTTTTGGCCGAGTCCGAACGGCTTTCAACACTGTTGAGCACTTATTTGACCCGGCGGGAAGATGCAAAAGAGCTTTCCGATGAGCTGATGAAAAAGTCTGTTGCAGAATTGGCCAGTCAGTTTGATGAATTTGCCGGTGGATTTGGTGGCGCGCCGAAATTTTTCCAGCAGTCTATTCTAATGTTCCTGTTGCAACAGGCCGAGCGCAATAATGACCAGCAGGCGCTTGATGCGGTTGAGCTTACATTGCAGGCAATCACTTCCGGTGGCATTCAT
>JALSIJ010000089.1 GCA_026981655.1 Rhizobiaceae bacterium
CAGCGCAGAAGGGCCAATGCCAAGGCGACCTCGCTTACCAGCAACGAAAAGGCTGCTCTCTCCAAAATTTTAAGTGATCGTGAATAGCAGCCATGATTAATTTTCCAAATAGACTGTTTCACAATCAGATCTGAATATTTGCGCCCCCTGATCTTGCCGGGGGCAGGCTGGGGCAAAGTCTCAAATTACCTTGTGTGAACGAGTATCGGGAGAGATTCATTCGCATCACCGCTCTCCGCAGCCTGACTGCTTCCATGTAAACATGACGTAGTCTAGTAGATCTTCTGGTAAAAACATTTGCAAACAGGAGGGCGGCAAGGGGATGAAAATGTATGAATCGAACCACTAGGAGACAATTGCATGGCCGGGAAAGTTCAAAAAATTACGTTTAAGGGAAGTCAGGGGTTTGATCTTGCTGCAAGGCTCGATTTGCCAACCGGGCCGGTGCGCGCCTATGCGCTCTTTGCCCATTGCTTCACCTGCTCAAGCCAGGTATTGGCCGCAAAATACATTGCAGGTGAATTAGCTAGGCAGAATATTGCCGTATTGCGGTTCGATTTCACCGGTCTTGGTTCCAGCGCTGGTGAATTTTCCAACACCAATTTTTCCTCAAATATTCAAGACCTTGTGACCGCTGCTGACTATCTGCGCGAGCGTTATACCGCACCGTCCCTGATCATTGGCCATTCGCTTGGGGGAGCCGCCGTGCTGGCCGCAGCAGGTTCCATTCCCGAAGTCAAAGGTGTGGTAACCATTGGTGCGCCGGCCGATGCTGAACATGTTATTCATAATTTTGTCGATGAAGTTGATCAAATAAAGCAGGAAGGCGAAGCAAAAGTGTCTTTGGCTGGCCGCAGTTTCACCATTCAGCGTCAGTTTATTGAAGATCTTGAGGCCACAACGCTTAAACACCACATCGCCAATCTTCGGCGTGATTTGCTGATCCTGCATTCACCTGTTGATCAGGTGGTTGGCATTGAAAATGCGTCAGAAATTTTCATGGCGGCAAAACACCCAAAGAGCTTCATTTCGCTCGATAAAGCAGATCATCTGCTCAGCAACGCCACCGATGCGATATACGCAGCCGGGCTTATTTCCTCCTGGGCCAGGCGGCTTATTCCCCATGATCAGGCGGTTGAACACCCACCGATTGAAAGCGTCATTGTCTCGGAAACAGGCGAAGGCAAATTTCAAAATACCGTTGCAGCCGGTGCGCATTTATTGTTTGCCGATGAGCCTTTAAAGGTGGGTGGACTGGATTCCGGCCCATCGCCATATGACTATTTATCAACGGCCCTCGGGGCCTGCACCTCAATGACCATTCGCATGTATGCGGATTTCAAAAAGATTGATCTGGGGTTGATCACGGTCGAAGTGAAACATGAAAAAGTTCACGGCAAAGATTGCATGGATTGCACCGATGAGCAAAAACTGAGGGGTGGCAAAATTGATCGTTTTGAGCGCCATATTACGGTTGAAGGTGAAGTATCCACCGAATTGGAAAAGAAGATTTTGATGATTGCTGATAAATGCCCGGTTCACAAAACTATCGAAAGCGGGGCTTCTGTTGTAACTAATTTGGTTAAATCAGACGGTATTTAGCGTTGCTTGCCGCTAATAACCGGAAGTATTCCCGACAATTACCCCAATCTAACAAAGAATTAATTTTCTGGCCATTGGATGGTAACATTGGTATTGCCATATTCCTTTTATCGAAAGTGGCGGTTCCCAATCGCCCAAATTTTTTCAATCAGACTGAGGATGCGAATATGACCGCAACTAACTCAAATAATTCTACGATTAAGAGACGTACAAAAGCTCTGCTCGGCAGCGTACTGGCGCTGGGCCTTGGCGGCATCGTTGCAACGCAGGTTCTGGTAACTCCAACCAATCAGGCGCTGGCCGAAGCGGTGCGTGTGCAGGCCCCTCAAGCACCAAGTTTTGCCGATGTGGTCGAGGCCGTATCTCCCGCCGTGGTCAGCGTTCGGGTTGAAGCCCGACTGCAGCCAGCTTCAAACAGAAACCAATTTTCTTTTGGCCAGGATGGGTTTGATTTCCTCCCCGACGATCATCCACTCAAGCGCTTTTTCGATCGCCGTGGTGATGGCAGCGAATATGGCTTTGGCAAGCGCCGCCGTGGTGAGGGCCGTAAAAAGCCGCGCCGCTTTGGCAAATCGCAAGGCTCCGGCTTCTTTGTTTCAGAAGATGGTTATCTGGTTACCAACAATCACGTGATCGACAACGGTTCGAAATTCACAATTGTCATGCATGACGGAACCGAGCTCGAAGCAACAATGGTTGGTTCTGATCCTAAAACCGATCTTGCCGTACTTAAGGTCGATGCAAAGAGAACATTCACCTATGTCGATTTTGCCAAAAAGAAAACCCGTATCGGCGACTGGGTCGTCGCTGTTGGCAACCCCTTCGGCCTTGGTGGAACAGTAACCGCAGGTATCGTTTCAGCCCGTGGGCGTGATATTCGCTCTGGGCCATACGATGATTTCATTCAAATTGATGCAGCTGTTAACAAAGGAAATTCCGGCGGGCCAACCTTTAACCTCAGCGGTGAAGTAATTGGTGTAAACACAGCGATTTTCTCACCATCTGGCGGAAATGTCGGCATTGCATTTGCCATTCCCGCATCGACTGCGCGTAATGTTGTTGCGGAACTTATCAATGATGGTTCTGTTACACGCGGCTGGCTAGGTGTGCAAATTCAAAAAGTTACTGATGATATTGCCGAATCCATTGGTTTAGATGATGCGCGCGGCGCCATCGTTTCAGCACCTCAAGTTGGTAGCCCGGCTGACAAGGCTGGAATTAAAGCCGGTGATGTTATCACGGCTGTCGATGGCAAAGACATCAAAGGTCCAAAGGAACTTGCCAGGCTTATTGCAAGTTACTCGCCTAAGGAAAGAGCGGCGATTTCAATTTGGCGCAATGGCGGTTCAAAAGAAATCATCGTTGAGTTGGGCAAGCTGCCAAGCGGCAAAAAAGTTGCCAAAAAAGCCAAGAAAGGACAGGACGACGAAGTCCTGGTTCCTCTCGAAAGCTTTGGTTTGACCCTCAAACTCACCGACAAGGGTGTTGAAATTGCCAAAGTTGAAGAAAACAGCACGGCCGCAACAAAGGGCTTTAAAAAGGGCAATATCATCATCTCGGTCAACGGCAGCGAAGTTGCCACCGTTAGCGACGTGGAAGAAGCACTTGCAAGCGCCGTTCAGGCCAAGCGCAAAGCTGTACTTTTCCAAATCAAAGCTGGATCCAACAACAGGTTTGTTGCATTGCCGGTGGCCAAAGGCTGATCACCCCGTCGCCTTTGCAATCAATACAGGTTGTGCCCAGTGTTATTTCGGTCGCCCCCGGCACAAGGCGCAACCTGCGGCAGCGGATCAAAATGTTGATCCGCTGCCATTTTTGACAAAACATTTTATCAGGTTAAGTTCCCCCATATGAAAATTCTATTGATAGAAGACGATCTGGAAGCAGCGTCATACCTGGTAAAATCACTTAAAGAAGTGGGCCATGTTGCCGAACACGCCAGTGATGGCGAACTTGGTATGAGTATGGCGCTGGATGGTGGCTATGATGTACTGGTGATCGACCGAATGTTGCCGAAAAAAGAGGGCCTCTCGATAATTGCCGATCTGCGCGACAGCGGTGATCAGACCCCGGTGCTTATTTTATCCGCGCTTTCGCAGGTTGATGACAGGGTAACCGGGCTTCGTGCCGGCGGTGATGACTATCTTTCCAAGCCTTACGCATTTTCTGAACTTCTGGCCCGCATCGAAGTTTTGAGCCGAAGGCGTATTTCAGGGGAAAGTGAAACCAATTACCGGGTTGGAGATTTGGAAATGGATCGTCTTGCCCACTCGGTCAAACGCGGCGAGCAAGAAATTATCCTGCAACCGCGTGAATATCGATTGCTCGAATATTTAATGAAAAATGCCGGCCGCGTGGTTACCAGAACCATGTTACTGGAAAATGTATGGGATTATCATTTTGACCCGCAAACCAATGTCATTGATGTCCACGTTTCAAGGCTGCGGTCTAAAATTGATAAGGGCTTTGACGAGCAATTGCTGCAAACCGTTCGGGGCAGCGGTTATATATTGAAGTCACAAAAAGGCTGATCCGGTGATCCGAATTCGCATGCTATTTCGGATGACGGCAGTGCGTTTATCACTGATATATGCGCTGGTTTTTGGCCTGTTTGCCGTGGTGTTGGTCACCTATACCACGCTCAATACAACCAGATTGCTACACCAGCAAACCCGTCAAACTATCGACGAGGAAATCCTTGAACTCTCGGTGATTTTTCGCCGTGGCAGCATGGCAAGGCTGATACGGGTGATCGAGCGGCGTGCGCGGGCACCGGGCGCCAGCCTTTATCTGATTGCTGATGCTTCTGGTCGTATTATTGCAGGCAATGTGCGCGAAATTGAGCCGGGTATTCTGGGTAAGACCGGCTGGACCAGGAATCCTTTCCCCTATGAAGGTTTTGGGCAGACGGATGGGCCCGTGCATTTTGCCATCGCCCGGGTATTCGAATTGCCCGGCGGGCTTCGTGCATTGATCGGACGGGATTTGGGCGAGCCGGACCGGTTTCGCTCAATTGCCCGTCGCTCGCTGATATTGGCGCTTGCCGGTATGGTTTTGCTGGGTATTCTCACCTGGCTTTTCGTCGGCAGGCGGGCGCTAAAACGCATTGATTCCATGTCCGGTTCAACAAAGCGCATCCTGGCTGGCGATTTGCAGGAGCGGTTGCCGCTTTCTGGTTCGGGTGATGAATTTGACCGCATGTCTGAGAATCTCAACCAGCTATTGGGGCGAATATCCAAACTGGATGAGGGGCTTAAGCAGGTTTCAGATAATATTGCCCATGATCTGAAAACCCCGCTTACACGGCTGCGCAACAAGGCCGAGCAAACTCTTTCGGCTGATCCGGCAAAAAAAGACTATCGTCAGGCAATGGAAGACATCATTGCTGAATCTGATACCTTGATCAAAACATTCAATGCATTGTTGATGATCGCCCGGGTTGAAGCGGGTTCCAGAACGGGTGGTTTTACGGAATTTGATTTGTCCAATATCATACAAGACGTGCACGAGTTGTATGAGCCATTGGCGGAAGAGGCGGGCGTTGAATTTAAATTATCGACTAATGATCCAATCAAAATAAACGGCAATCGCGAGTTGATCGGCCAGGCAATCGCCAATCTGGTAGACAACGCGATTAAATATTCGGTTGAAGGCGTTGAAAAGCCACACAGGGTTTCGTTGGAAATCTCCAATGAAGATGGCCAGCTGCATGTGGTGGTAACAGACAATGGTCTGGGAATTCCTCCAGAGGATCAGGAGCGGGTTAAAGACCGATTTGTGCGGTTGGACAAAAGCCGCAGCAAGCCCGGCACCGGTTTGGGACTAAGTCTGGTTGACGCGGTGGCGCGTCTGCACAATGGTGCTTTGACACTTCGCGACGCCGAGCCGGGACTTATTGCAGATTTTATGATACCGGTGAAAATAATTGAAAAGTAACACTGGAATTTAGGGTCTGAACCCAATTAAGATTACGAACTGTGTTGGAGGTAAAATGGTTCAAATCAAGGAGAAAAATAAAGGCGATGCGGCCCATCGGCAAGGCTTTTCGACGCTGAAGTGGGTCATTTTACTCCAACCCATGAGGGCGGCATGACAATTTTGCCCTACAGCGTTGAAAACTCCTCATTGGTGGCCGACCAAATCGATCATTTTCGCCTTGTGGAAGCAAAATTGTTATGCTGCACAGCCGTATTCCTAATTGAGTCCATGCCCTAATGACCGGGCCCAATTTATCGCTAAAACCCAATAGTCTAAACACCATTGATCAAGCGCAGGCAGAAAGACATTGGGCTGATTTTTTAATTCAAGTTCAGGGTGATGAGTTCGCACCACTTCGGCAAGCGATTGGCGACAATAGAGCGCTTGGCGAAATGCTCACGGCGATTTTTGAACTTTCCCCCTATCTTCGAACCATCGCCATGCGCGATGGTCTGTTTTTGCAACAGATGATTGTTTCAGGGCTTGATGCTGCGCTCGAAGATATGATGGCGCGCACGGTTGCAGCCGACAAAGTTGCAGAAAACGAAGCCGCATTGAAATCTCTTTTGCGAAAATCCAAACGTGAATGTGCCTTGTTATGCGGCGTGGCTGATTTGGCCCGGTGGTGGCCGGTTGACAAGGTCTGCCATGTGCTGGCCTCGTTTGCTGATGCGGCTTTGGGAGCGACCTGCCGCTTTTTACTGCGCGATGCTCACAACAAGGGTAAAATTTGCCTGCCTGATCTAAATGAGCCGGAAAAAGGTTCTGGGTTGATTGTTCTCGGCATGGGCAAGCATGGCGCGCATGAGCTCAACTATTCCAGCGACATTGATATAATCTGCCTGTTTGATCCGGATGCGGAAGCCATTACCGATTTTGATGAGGCGTTGACCCTGTTTCCTCGCATGGTCAAACAATTGGCCGCAATAATGCAGGACCGCACTGGTGATGGCTATGTGTTTCGAACCGATTTGCGCTTGCGCCCTGATCCGGGCTCCACCCCAACCGCGCTTTCAGTTGTTGCCGCACTCAATTACTATGAATCCAGCGGCCAAAACTGGGAAAGGGCCGCTCACATCAAGGCCCGGCAGGTAGCGGGCGATCGGGTGGCCGGTGTGCGGTACTTGAAGGATATTCGCCCCTTCATCTGGCGTAAATATCTCGATTACGCGGCAATTTCTGACATTCATTCTATCAAGCGGCAAATCCATTCACACAAGGGTCACGGAACCATTGCCGTTATTGGCCATAACTTAAAACTTGGTCGCGGTGGTATTCGCGAAATCGAATTTTTCGTGCAAACCCAGCAGTTGATCGCCGGTGGCAGGATGGATGAACTGCGCGGCAGAAGCACGCTCTCCATGCTGGATATGCTTTTTGAGAAAAACTGGATTTCTGAAAAAGCCCGAGACGAAATGAAAGATGCCTATCGCTTTTTGCGCAATGTCGAACACCGTCTGCAAATGGTGCGCGATGAACAAACCCACACAATGCCAACTGACGATGAAGATCTGACGCGCATTGCCTATATGGCGGGATTTGACGGTTTTGAGGCATTTGCCACAACGCTTGAGGCGCATTTACGGCGGGTTGAGCAGCATTATTCTGAACTGTTTGAAGAGGAGGCATCGCTCACCAGTTATAGCGGCAATCTGGTTTTTACCGGCGATGGCGACGATCCCGAGACGCTCGAAACACTGGGCAATCTTGGCTTTCAGCGACCGGCGGCGATTGTCTCGCTGGTGCGCGGTTGGCATTTTGGCCGTTACCGGGTCACGCAAACTGCCGAGGCGCGGGAGCGGCTGACAGAACTTACGCCGTTTTTGCTGCAGGCATTTGCCGAGACCAGTTCGGCTGATGATGCGGCCTTCGCTTTTGATGGGTTTTTGAAAGGCCTGCCTGCGGGTGTACAATTGTTTGCATTGCTGAAATCCAATCCGGAATTGCTGCGCCTGTTGGCGGAGGTGCTCGGTATCGCGCCAAGGTTGGCCAATATTATCACCCGTAAGCCGCATGTTTTTGACAGCCTGCTTGAGCCGGAGTTTTTCCAGACCTTGCCGGGTAAAGATAAACAGGCCGAAAGCCTAGCGGCATCGTTAAACCGTGCCACAGACTACGAAGATGCACTTGACCGGGCGCGAGTTTTTGCGCTTGAACAGAAATTTCTGATTGGTGTGCGTTTTCTGGGTCAAACCATAGATGCAGCAGAGGCGGGCCTTGCATTTTCTGATCTCGCCGATGTGCTGATAGCAGCTATGCTGGAAAAGGTGAGGGGCGAATTTGAAAAGAAGCACGGCACCGTAGCGGGCGGCAAAATTGCGGTCATCGGCATGGGGCGGCTTGGCAGTAGAGAGTTAACCGCAGGTTCTGATCTCGATCTGATCCTGCTTTACGATCATGCCGCCGATGCGGAATATTCAGATGGCGAAAAGCCGCTTGCCGCATCGCAATATTTTGCTCGCCTTACCCAAAGAATAATCGCTGCAATGAGCGCACCAACGGCGGAAGGTTCGATCTATGAGCTGGACTTCAGATTACGCCCTTCGGGCAATGCCGGGCCGCTGGCAACCCATATAGATGCGTTTTGCCGCTATCAGAATAACGAGGCCTGGACCTGGGAACACATGGCGTTAACGCGCGCGCGGGTGATCGCCGGTCACTCCGATCTGGTGGCCAGGGCCAAAGACGAAATCCAGCAGATTGTCACAAAGCCTCGCGATATTTCAAAACTGACCCGCGACGTAATTGAAATGCGATTAAAGCTGGAGAAAGAGAAGCCCGCACAAACTATCTGGGATATAAAAACAGCCATTGGCGGGTTGCTGGATATAGATTTCATTCTGCAATGGGCTGTGCTCGCTGGATATGTTGAGAGCAGTAAAAATCAGCCAATTTCATCAAGAGAAAAAATTAAACTTTTATGTATTCCATTAATAAATGGTCAACCATTACAAAATGATAAGGTGACTTTACTGAATGCTTTGGATATATTTTCTTTAACCGATCAACTACTACGTCTATGCTTGAACGGATCATTTGATCCAGCCATGGCGTCGGCAGGTTTGAGCGAGCGGCTATGTGCAATGGCTGGACTTCCGGATATGAATTTGCTGGAAGCCCAATTGAGCGAAACCAACATTGCCGTGCGTGAAATTTATGACAGATTGCTTCGGGAGTATCAGTCTTGATGTTAAATTCTGCTTCCTAAACGTGGAGGCCTGATTTTGGTATCGAGACATACGAAATCAAGAAATAGGGCAAGTTGTATTAATAGGTTTAACTGCGATTTGATTTAGGGATACCGGGGGTATGAAGTCCAATGGAGAAAACTATGAAAACAAAAATTAAAATTGCCGCATTGAGCGGACTTTGCGTGGTAATGGCGAGTTCATTCGCTATGGCTGAAAAAAAGGGCAACCGCCAGGGCGGGCTTGAAAAGCGATTTGAAAAAATTGACACCAATGCCGATGGCTCTTTAACGGTCGATGAATTTATTGGCGCCGCATCAAAGCGTTTTGATAAAGCTGATTTGAATTCTGATGGTATTTTGTCAGAAGAAGAGTTGCTTTCGCGTATTGCGCGCAAACGTGCGAAACGGCGCGCTGCTCGTATGATCGACCGCTTGGATTACAATGGTGATGGTATCGTCACCAAGGATGAAATCCAGAACCGGACCCGTAAGCGTTTCGCATTGCTCGATGGCAATGATGATGGAAAAGTTGAAAAGTCAGAAATGAAACGTCACGCATCACGCAGTGGCAAGGCTCGCAATATGCGCAAACATCATCGAAACGGCAAAAAGATGTATAAAAAGAACAAGAAACATCAATAGCAGCTATTGTTCGGTATTGAATTGGAAGCCCGGTACATTCATTTGTGTCGGGTTTTTTATGCGGCCTTTTTGATCTGCTTTTTCTGACGCTTGGGCTTGCTGGATTTGGGCTTGGATAATTTTGCTTGATCTGATTTGGCCTCAATCGGTGCTTGTTTGGTGCCTTGCTGCTTGAGGGGGAGGCGAATGCAGACAATTGTTCCGGTGCCTTCGGCTGAGCGGATTCTCATGGCCCCACCATGCAGCTCGGTCAAAGAGCGAGATATTGCAAGGCCAAGGCCTGAACCCTTGTGGCTTTTGGTGAATTGATTTTGCACCTGCTCAAACGGGCGACCTAACTGTAGAAGTGCATCCTTAGGGATGCCAATGCCGGTATCTTCAATGGAAATTGTCACAGCGTTTGAAACCACCCGTGCCCGGACCGAAATTCGGCCACCTTTCTTTGAAAATTTGACCGAGTTGGACAAAAGGTTCAGGAGTATTTGCTTCATTGCGCGGCGATCGGCATCGAGTTCAATTTTTTCAGAAATCTGATGGGCAACAGAAATCCCTGCTTCTTCGGCCTGATAGCCGATAATTCTCAGGGTTTCCTGTAGTATATCGTGCAGGTGAACGGTCTCGAAATTCAGTTGCATACGTCCGGCTTCGATTTTTGACATATCGAGAATATCATTGATCACGCCGAGAAGATAAGTGCCACTGTGATTAATATCGCTTGAATATTCGGTATATTTGTCGGAGCCAAGTGGCCCAAACATGCCCGATTGCAGGATGTCTGAAAAGCCGATAATGGCGTTAAGCGGCGTTCTCAATTCGTGCGAGATATTTGCAAGAAATTCTGATTTGGCGATATTGGCCATTTCTGCCCTGTTTTTCTCACCCGAAACCTTGTCGGCCAGTTCTACCAGTTGCTGGGCCTGTACTTCGAGTTTCTGTTGAGACTGGCGCAAGTCAGCAACCGTTGCCATTAACCGACGTTCGGAATCAATCAGCTTTTCCTCATGCTTTTTGATCTGGGTAATGTCTGTACCAACTGAAACAAAGCCGCCATCCTTGGTTTGCCGCTCACTGATTTGCAACCAGCGACCATCATCCAGCTGGGCTTCTAAAGTGCGGGCACCCATTTCCGGCATCAATCCGGTGGTAACCTGCTTGCGAATGACCGGCTTGCGGGCAAATTTCATAATTCGTTCGTAGGAGGTGCCGGCAACGACTTCATTTTCTGGCAGATTGTATAATTGCTGATATTTTGAATTACACATGATCATCTTTTTGGCCGGATCCCACAAAACAAAGGCTTCCGAGAGGTTTTCTATCGCATCTCTCAACCTGTTATTGGTGACATGACTTTGCTTTTTTATTGCCTGCTGCTCGGTAATATCAGTAGCAATGCCAATCAGATGCGGCTCGCGGCCCAGATAGTGCACAAGCTCTGCGCGTGCGCGCAGCCAAACCCAGCTTCCATCCACATGCTTCATACGGAAAACCTGGTCGATAATACCATTATTTTTGCTAAAAGCCTGATTGGCAACGTCATAAAGGTCGGCGTCTTCCGGGTGAACCAGCATTTGCAACTCACCAAACCCCATCTGTCTTTGGCGCGGTTTCATGCCTAACAGATCATACATCGAAGATGACCAGAATATCTGGCCCCGCGAAAGGTCCCAGTCCCAAAGGCCGGAGCGCCCACGCGCCAGTGCCGCATCAAAGCGGGCATTGGTATCCTCATAAATTTGCTCGGCTTCTTTGGCCCGGTTACCTTGCGCAAAATAAGCATAAAGGATTACCAGCAAAATGACGCTGGTACCGATAAACAGGCTGACATTGAGGGATACCGCCCGCCGCCATTCGTCATACAGTGCCTCTTCGGTTTGGATAACGGTCACCCCGCCAAGTGGCTTTGCCAGAAAATGATGCGATGCCAATGCGGCTTGCTCATTGTTGAATTTGATAGAGCGTGTTTCCGCGCGTTTACCAAAAGTTGTCAATAAGTAGTCGCCGCCTAACATATCTTCCAGATACCGCCCAATATCGCTGGAAACGAGCGGTGCCGTTGCCACCACCTCGCCGGAATGGTTGGTCAAGACGATTTGGCGTCCGGGTTGAATTACGCCGATTGGAATAGCGTTTTCCAATGCTTCCTGCAGGGATTTGCCAGATGTATTGGCAGCAATTTCGCCTGTTGTCCTGTTCATTGCATTTTCTAAAATAATTGCAATTTGCGAAAGCTGCTGCCTTTCCTTGCGCTCCAGATTTTCGGCCTGGATCATCAGCGACATTGTGCGCGAAAGCGCAATTGTTATGAGTAATATGATCACCAGAACGGGAATGGCCCGGCGCAATAGTGGTTCTGCCTTTACCAGCTGATTATAGGCTGGTTGGGCTAGAAATCTGGCCTGTTCGGAGACACCTTCCGGAAACCTAAGTTTCCCGAATATGGAATCACTAAATCTGCCGCGACCACGCGTAGCGTCCGCTTGCCTCATGGGGGCCCCTCAAATAAATAAAATGTGAACGCATGAAACTATAGCGGTAAAATATGGCTGAATGCCGACCGAATCAGTGTATTTGAATCCGAATGCTCACATTTGTCTAGAGTCAACGTGGAAATATTTTTCTTAACGATATATTTCGTGAGACTTGCGCAGAATCGATTAGAAGAATGCATCAGTCTGATCGCAATAAATGCTCGAAAATATCCCGATCTGCCCTTGCGCTTGGTTACAGCCATTCAAATAATTTTTCCAAGCAGAATTGTGTGAGTCTATGACCTAATGAGTCCTGACCCTACGCAAGTGTGCGGTCAATGATGTCGCGAACATCATTGGAAAGATCACCTGCAGCGATCAATTTTAATGCCTTTTGAGCTTTTTGGCGGCGGTTTTTTTCCAGCATTTTCCAACCGCGCATCGAGGTCAGCATCCGTGCGGCAACCTGCGGATTAATTTTATCCAGTTTTAAAGTGACCCCGGCAAAGAAATCATAACCCTTGCCGTCGAGCCGATTAAATCCGGTTGGATTACCTGAAACATAGGATCCGATCAGCGACCGTGTACGATTGGGGTTGGAAAGTGAAAACGCCTCATGGGTAATAAGTTTTTGAACCTGGTTTAAGGTTGATTTACCCGGCACTGTTGCCTGCAACATCAGCCACTTATCAATAACCAGAGGATCATGACGGAACATATCGTAAAATTCGGTCATAAGTGCATCGGCAATTTTTTTATTCTTCGGGCTATGGGACAAAACTGCCAGTGCCGCCATCCGGTCGCTCATGTTTCGGGCATTCTCAAACTGTGCCTTGGCATAGGACGCAACCTCACCATTGCCACTTCCAACACCAAGTGTCAGCAAGGTATTTTTCAAGGCCCGCTTACCGGCCTGTTCGGCTGCCGGAGAATATATTTCGTCGGTTTCCAATGCGGTAATCCGTGCAATTATTTCATCGCCGAAACGCTCGCCCAGTGCGGCCAGAAGCGCCTGACGCGAGGTGTAGATCGCATCCGGGTCGACATTCTTTCCCTGTGTGCGGCCAATCTCGGCTTCACTTGGCAATGACAGAGCCAGAGCACGAAATGCCGGTTCAAGCGCTTCGTTTTGCGCGGTCTCAACGGAAATCTCGAGCAGCTTTTCATCAATCTTGATGGGTTTGTTGTTTTGCACTGCCTTTGTGCCGGCCAAAAGGTTCTGCATGGCAAGATTTCGCAAAGCCTGCCAGCGATTAAAGTGGTCGCTGTCATAGCGCGCCAAAAAGGCAAGATCACTTTTGCTCTGGTTAAATTGCAGGTTCACCGGCGCTGAAAAATTTCGCAAAAGTGAAAATACCGGGCGCTCCTCAATGCCGTGAAATGTGACTTTGGTATTTCGACGGGTGAGGTGAATAACATCACCTTCAACCTGCCCGCCAGTGGATTTCCCCAGGGGCAGATCCTTGCCATCCTTGCCAACAAGGCCAAAGCGCACGGGAATATGCATCAGCTTCTTGCGCGATTGGCCAGGTGTTGCAGCAAGTGACTGTTCCAACTCTAATGTGCAGCTTTTCTTTTCCCGGTCATAGCTTGCCGAGACCGTCAGTTGTGGTGTGCCCGATTGTGAATACCACAGCGCAAACTGGCTTAAATCAATCTTGTTTGCATCTTCAAAGCTTGCCAGAAAATCTTCCACCCGTGCGGCTTCCCCGTCATGGCGTTCAAAATAAAGGTCCATGCCTTTGCGAAACCCTTGCTTCCCAACAATGGTTGAAATCATCCGCACCAGTTCCGCACCTTTGGTGTAGACGGTGGCTGTATAGAAATTGTTGATTTCCTTATAGCTTTCCGGCCGTACCGGGTGCGCCAGCGGTCCCCCGTCTTCAGGGAACTGGTGTGCCAGCAGCAGGGCAACTTCGGCAATACGAATAACTGCGCGTGAGCGCATATCGGAGGAAAATTCCTGATCGCGATAAACGGTCAATCCTTCTTTCAGGCAAAGCTGAAACCAATCGCGACAAGTGATGCGATTGCCGGTCCAGTTGTGGAAATATTCGTGTGCAATAATCGCTTCAATACTGGCATAATCCGCATCGGTTGCGGTTTCCGGGTCGGCCAGAACATATTTGTCATTGAATACGTTGAGGCCTTTATTTTCCATCGCCCCCATATTGAAATCAGATACTGCAACGATATTGAATACATCGAGATCATATTCACGGCCAAAGACATCTTCGTCCCATTTCATCGAACGAATGAGCGCGTCCATCGCATAATGAGCGCGGCTCTCCTTACCCTTTTCCACATAGACCCGCAGCCGGACCGTTCGCCCGGACATGGTTTCGAAAGTTTCTGCAACATAGCCAAGTGAACCACCCACAAGCGCAAACAGATAGCTGGGTTTTGGGTGAGGGTCGTGCCAGATCGCATAATGGCGGCCATCCGGTAATCCACCCTGTTCGACCGGGTTGCCATTGCCCAAAAGGAAGGGCACGTCTTTTTGAACGCCTTCAATCCGGGTTGTGTAAACTGCTAGAATATCCGGCCGATCCTGAAAATAGGTAATGCGGCGAAACCCTTCCGCCTCGCATTGGGTGCAGAACATGCCGCTGGATTGAAACAATCCCATCAATTTTGTGTTTTCTACCGGCTTGCAGGTGGTGGTGATTTCCAGCTCAAAATTGTCATCTTCAGGTGGTGCCAAAAGTTCAAAGCCCTGGCTGCTTACCTTGTAGGAATTGTTCCCAAGCGCCTCGCCATTGAGCCTGGCGCTGATGAAGTTCAATTCATCCCCATCCAATATTAGCGGGGTGCCGGGCTCTGTATCTTTAACGCGCTGATAGACTGTCTTTGTCGTAATCCGGGTGTTTAAAGGATCAAGCGCAACGTCCATGTGAACTGTGTCTACTGTATATTCTGGGGCGGAATAATCTTTGAGTTTAATTGTCTTTGCGGTATCGGTGCGCATTATCAAAAGGCCTTATTGAAATAGAAGTCACCAATTGCCATTGGAATCAGTTGGCAAATAATGGCACAATGCGATTGCTAATTGAAGTCAACCGGTGATTCCCCGTAGGGAATTGCACTATATTCACCGGGTTTTTTGATCATTTAAGGTTATGGAACATAATGCACCCTGAAACGCTTGAAAAACTGGATATATTGCGGCTCCATTGGCGGAAATTACAGCAAAGGCCAATGCGGCAATTATTTGCTGAAACCCCCGGTCGTTTCGAGGTTTTTTCACTGAAACTCGATGACCTGCTGTTTGATTTTTCCAAAAATCACATAGATGATGAGGCGCTTGCCTTGCTGCTTGATGTGGCAAATGTGGCCGGTGTTGAAGATGCCCGTACCGCGATGTTTGCGGGTCAACATATCAACACAACCGAAGATCGCGCGGTCATGCATATGGCCTTGCGTAATGCTTCTGATCGGCAAATGATGGTCGACGGCAAGGATGTCATGGGCGATGTGCGGGCCGTGCAAGCGCAGATGAAGCAATTTGCAACATCGGTGAGAAATGGTGAAATTGCCGGAATCGGCGGGGCGTTTACCGATATTGTCAATATAGGCATTGGCGGGTCTGATCTTGGTCCCGTTATGGTATCTGAGGCACTTTCACCCTATTGCGATGGGCCAGAGCTGCATTTTGTTTCCAATGTCGATGGCGATGACCTGGCCGATTGTCTGGCCGCATTAAACCCGGCAACAACCCTGTTTATCGTCGCCTCCAAAACATTCACCACCACGGAAACCCTCACCAATGCCCGCTCAGCCCGCAAATGGTTGGTCAAGGCATTGGGCGAGGTGGCGGTGGGCCAGCATTTTGCCGCCCTTTCAACCAATCTTGAGGCCACAAGCGCTTTTGGCATTGATGATGATTTCACCTTTGGCTTCTGGGATTGGGTTGGCGGGCGCTATTCGGTCTGGTCGGCCATTGGCCTGTCCGTAATGATCGGTATCGGTGTTGATAATTTCGAACAGTTTTTGCTAGGCGCTCATGAGGTGGATAATCACTTTGTCGAACAGCCATTGGCGACAAATATTCCGGTTATTATGGCGCTGATTGGAGTTTGGCACCGCAATATTTGCGAGTTTTCCACCCATGCAGTGCTGCCCTATGCCCAGCATCTGCACCGTTTTCCCGCCTATTTGCAGCAGTTGGACATGGAAACAAACGGTAAATCGACTGCAAAAAGCGGCCAGCAGGTTGGCGCAAAAACCGGGCCAATTGTCTGGGGAGAGCCCGGCACCAATGGTCAGCATGCATTTTACCAGTTCATCCATCAGGGAAGTGATATTATCCCGGTTGATTTCCTGATCGCCGCAAATACCCATCACCAGCTTGGCGAGCATCATGATATTCTGCTGGCCAATTGCTTTGCCCAAAGTGAGGCCTTGATGAGGGGGAAACATATCGACGAGGTGAGGGGCGAGCTGCGCCTTGCCGGTATGGATGAAGAAAAAATTGCAAAGCTTGCCCCCCACAAGGTTTTTCCCGGTAACCGCCCGTCATCAACCTTTGTGTTTTCAAAGCTGACCCCGCGCACTCTAGGCCGGTTAATCGCACTTTATGAACATAAAGTATTCGTGCAAGGGGTGATCTGGAACATTAATTCTTTTGACCAATGGGGCGTCGAGCTGGGCAAAATTCTTGCGAGTGAACTCCTGCCGATGGTCAAGGGCGAAGCCTCAACTGGCGCAAAAGACGCATCCACCAAAGGTCTTGTGGCGCATTTTCAGGCGTTAAAGAAGTAATCGTGGTCTCCACGTTTTCTTTCCCAAATATTCAACATTAATTCGTATAGCCTCGCCCCTCTGGCGAGCTGGCAAGGCGTTGCTTGTGCCGCCGCTCACGCTGGATCGTATAAATCGAGGCACCAATAATGATGGCTGATCCAATCCACGTATAGGGGCCGGGCAGTTGGCTGAATAGAAAATATCCGAATGCGGTTGAATAGAGCAGGCGCACATAATCAATTGAGGCCAGCAGCGAGGCTTCGCCCCATTTATAGGCATAGACATTCAACATCTGCGCGCCGTAAGAAATAATACCGATGGCGATCAGCAGCAGCCATTCATTCACTGTCGGAGATTTCCAAAAATACCAGGCCGGTATGGCAACAAGAACACCAACCACAATCGCCTGATAGGTGAGGATGGTGGTTGGGCTGTCTGTTTGCGATAATTTGCGGATGATCACCATCACCAAGCCGGCGGAGGCCGAACCGATCAGCGCATAAACGCTGATGATGTTAAACCCGTCAGTGCCCGGCCGCACCATTAGGATAACTCCGCAAAAGCCGATAATCACCGCTATCCAGCGGCGGGGGCCAACTTTTTCTTTCAGGATGATGATGGCGGCAATTGTGACGAAAAAACTTTTGGCAAAACCGATTGCCGTTGCATCCGCCAAAGGCATATGAATGACCGCATAAAAGCCAAATAACATGGCAATCGTCGCGCCGATAATGCGATAAATCTGTAAATCCAACCGGCTGGTTTTTAGTGATTCCGGGAAATGAGATATAATGGCGGGCGCAACAATCATCACCATCACCAATTGGCGGACGAACAAAATTTGAGTGACGTGCAGGTTTTGCCCGGCAAACTTGATTAATGCGACCATTGCTGAGAACCCGATTGCAGCGACAAGAATTGTCGCGATACCTTTCAGGTTATCCGGCATAGCCAGAAATTTAGATTTTTGTTCGCTGAATGTCATGGGAGTGACCAATGTTGAGAAGGCAACATTGTCAGACCGCCATCATTCCCGCAAGCTGTTTGGTAAAACAAATTTATTTGCTTGCAGACCATCGACAAATTGGGCCACACTACCCGAAGGTGGTTGAACCCCTGCTTCATACCGAAATCAGTTTTAAAAACCCGATATAGGGATCCCATATCATGAATATTAACACCCCTCCAAAATTTGGCATGGGCGCACCGGTGCGCCGCGTAGAAGACAAAGCCTTTGTAACCGGCAAAGGAAATTTTACTGACGATGTGCAAAGCGAAAATGCCTTGCATGCCTATGTGCTGCGCTCACCCCATGCGCATGCCAATTTTTCGATTGATAATATTGAAGACGCAGAAAATTCCGAAGGTGTGGCGTTTATTTTAACCCACAAGGATATTGCTGAATATGGGGAGATTCCGTGCCAGACGCTTTTGCCGCAGGTCGATGGAACACCAATTACGGCGAAAAATATTCCGCTCCTGTGCAAGGACAGCGTGCACCATCTGGGTGATGCGGTGGCCTTCATTGTTGCTGACAGCCTCAATGCGGCAAGGGCTGCATCGGAGTTGATTGAGATTGATTATGAAATTCTTGATGCAGCGGTGGAGACCGAACCAAGCCTTGCAGCAGACGCGCCTTTGGCCCATGCGGATATGGAAAGCAATCTGGCTTTTGAGCTGGAATTTGGTGAGCGCTCCGACAAAGAGACCATTTTTAAAAATGCTGCTCGGGTCAGCGAATTAAAGCTTATCAACAATCGGCTGGTGGCCAATTATCTGGAGGTCCGGGCCTGCCTTGCCGATTGGTCTGACGATGAAAATCGCTATACATTGACCACCGGGTCGCAAGGTGTGCACGGAATGCGCAAGACCATTTGCGGTACTATCCTCAATATTGACCTCGATAAATTGCGGGTTGTCACCCCCGATGTGGGCGGTGGCTTCGGCACCAAGACCTTCGTTTACCGCGAATATCCACTGGCATTGATTGCCGCCAAAAAGGCCGGTCGCCCGGTTAAATGGGTGAGCGATCGTTCTGAGCATTTTGTAACCGATGCCCATGGTCGCGATAATGTCACAACCATGCGCATGGCGATGGATAAAGACGGCAAATTCCTAGCGCTGGATATAGATTTGATTGCCGCGATGGGCGCTTATTTGCACACATTCGCGCCTTTTATTCCAACCCTTGGCGCTACCATTGGAACCGGCGTTTATGACATCAAAACCGCCTATATGCACATTCGCGGCGTGTTCACCAATACGGTGCCGACCGATGCCTATCGCGGTGCCGGTCGCCCGGAGGCCATCTATGCGCTGGAACGGCTGGTTGATCAATGTGCATTTGATTTAGGCATTCCGCGCGAAGAAATTCGTCGCCGTAATATGATCACACCAGACCAATTGCCTTATACAACCGCCTTTGGCCGTATGTATGATACCGGCGAGTTTGAAGCCCATATGGATCAGGCTTTTGAATATGCTGATTGGGCCGGTTTTGATGCGCGCAATGCAGCAGCAAAAGCCAATGGCAATATCAGAGGCATTGGCTTTTCCACCTATATCGAGGCCTGCGCATTTGCCGGATCTGAACCCGCTACCATCAATCTCAACAAGGATGGCACGACGACAATCCTCATCGGCACCCAGTCAAACGGGCAGGGGCATAAAACCGCCTATGCGCAATTTGCCGCCGAAACGCTTGGGCTGGAAATGGATAAAATCGACGTGCGCCAGGGCGATACGGATGAACTTGCGAAAGGCGGTGGCACCGGTGGTTCGCGCTCTATTCCGCTGGGGGCCGTATCTGTTCAGCGTGCCAGCGATGATCTGGCCGAAAAAATCAAGGCCATTGCCGCCGATGAACTGGAGGCTTCAGCCGGTGATCTGGAACTGGTCGATGGTGCTGCCCGCGTGGTTGGCACCGACCGTGAGATCAGCTTTGCCTCGATTGCCGAGGCTGCCGAAAAGCCGGAAGATGTTTCCGGTTTCGGTGAGTTCAAACAAAAAGAAGCGACCTATCCAAACGGCACCCATATTTGCGAGGTCGAGATAGACCCGGAAACCGGCGTTGCGCAGGTCGTTGGCTACACCATCGTCGATGATTTTGGCGCGACAGTAAATCCGGTGCTGCTAAAAGGGCAGGTGCATGGTGGCGTGGTGCAGGCCATTGGCCAGTGTTTGATGGAAAAAACCATTTATGATGAAGATGGCCAATTGTTAAGCGCCACATTCATGGATTACCAAATGCCGCGCGCGGCTGACATTCCGTTCATCAAATTCGATACCCGCAACGTGCCCTCAACCACCAATGCGATGGGCATTAAAGGGGCGGGTGAGGCAGGCACAATTGGCGCAGGCCCCGCGGTTATGAGTGCGGTTGTCGATGCATTAAAGCGTGAATATGGTATTACTCATATTGATATGCCCGCAACACCATTGGCGGTTTGGAAAGCGATACAGGGGGCAAATAATTAGCCCCTTGCGCCGCACAAAAATTCCATTTACAAAATAATCATCTCATAGAGGTGCCTCGTGGTTTGACGCGGGGCTGAGAGGCAATCCTGCCAACTCTTTGAACCTGATCCGGCTGATACCGGCGGAGGGAATGGGATGGTCGAACAAGACATCCAAAATTATAAACCGGTTTTGCTGAATTCCCTTATGGGGGGTCTTGCATGAGCGATTTGCTGGAAAAATCCGTTGCCGCGATTACACGTTTGCGGCGCGTCCACCCAAGGGTGCATTGCATTACCAACAGTGTTGCCCAGCATTTCAGCGCCAATGTGTTGCTTGCCTGTGGCGCTGTTCCCTCGATGAGTGTTGCGGAAGACGAGATTGAGGGTTTTGTATCTTCATCCGCATCGCTTTTGATCAATCTTGGCACAATGGACCCAGGCCGTAGCCGTGCAGTGCATAAATCTGTGGCGGTTGCCAGCGCGCGAAAAATACCCTTTGTGCTCGATCCGGTATTCATTCAGGCCTCTAAAACCCGTCTTGCACTGGCGAAGCAAGTTATGTCCTCGCACCCAACTATCGTTCGGGCCAATCAGGCAGAGGCAGACGTTTTGCATGATCAAATGAATCATTGTGATTGCGTGGTAATCTCCGGGCCTGAGGATAAAGTTATTACCGCAGCCAAGACTGTCCAAATCAAAAATGGTGCGCCGGTAATGACCCAATTAACCGCTATGGGTTGTTCGCTGACCGCATTGATGGCCGCAGTTTTAGCCGTGGAAGATGATGCGAAGGTTACTGCTACTGCTGCCCTTCTATGGTTCAATATTGCCGGTGAGCTGGCGGCAGGAAAATCCGCAGGGCCGGGAACATTCACGCCTCATTTCATTGATGCGCTTGCGGCAATTGATGCCTCAACAATCGAAAAAAGGGCAAAGCTCTCATGACCGAATTAACCGCCCCTTGCGACATTACACTCTACGGGATTTTGGACCCAAATCGCGCCCGTGGCCGCGACCTTGCAAAACTTGCAAATGCTGCCATAAGCGGCGGCGCAACCATTCTGCAATATCGCGATAAAAATGCCGGAATTCGAGAACTGATCGAGACGGGCAGGGCGATAAAATTGGCCATCACCGGTAGCGGCGTGCCGCTATTGATCAATGACCGGGTGGATGCCGCATTGGCCATTGGCGCCGATGGAGTTCATGTCGGGCAGGATGATATGAAGCCTGCCGATGCGCGACAATTGCTTGGTGAAAGTGCCATTATCGGGCTGACAATTAAGAGCGAGGAACACGCAAAATCAGCTCCCGTCGGGCAGCTGGATTATGTCTGCATTGGTGGGGTTTATGATACACTTTCCAAGCATAATCCAACCTCAATTGGCCTTGAGGGCTGGCAGAAAATAGCCCGATATTTTCGGGATAATTCATCAGAATTGCCGGTTGGCGCAATTGCCGGCATTGATCTTTCCAATGTGGAGGAGGTCATACGTACCGGTGCTGATGGCGTGGCTATTATTTCGGCCATGTTTATGGCGGATGATGTTGAATCAATGTCTCAACAATTAAAGACCAAGATATTGAATGCAAAGGATTGTTTATGAGAAATCATATTCCAATTGCGGTGACTATTGCAGGTTCAGATTCCGGTGGTGGGGCGGGCATTCAGGCGGACTTGAAGAGTTTTTCTGCCAACAAGACCTATGGCGCAAGCGTGATTACGGCACTAACCGCGCAAAATACAATGGGCGTCTCAGCCATCCACGATGTGCCGGCTGATTTCATTGCCGCGCAAATGGTTGCGGTCTTTTCCGACCTTGATGTGGCGGCTGTAAAAATCGGCATGTTATCGCAAATCGAAACCATTGAGGCGGTCGCTAAGGGGCTGGATAAATTTGAGCAAAACACCGTTGTGCTCGACCCGGTCATGGTGGCTGAAAGCGGTGATCCGCTGCTGGCGGGCGAGGCTGTCAGTGCGCTGGTTTCAAACCTGTTTCCACGTGCATCGCTGATTACTCCCAATCTGCATGAGGCCGCAAAAATTTTAGATACGGACATGGTCACCAGCCGTGAACAAATGCGCGATCAGGCCCACGCGCTTTTGGCAATGGGAGCCAAAGCCGTATTGCTCAAGGGCGGCCATAGCGATGATGACGAGGCGGCTGACATTTTGGTTTCGGCAGAGGACGATAAATGGTTTTCCGCCCCGCGAATTGATACGCAAAACACTCATGGCACCGGTTGTTCGCTATCATCGGCCATTGCGGCCAATCTTGCCCACGGCGCAACCTTGGAAGAAGCTGTTTCAAAAGCAAAAATCTGGCTGACTGGTGCGATAAAATCGGCTGACCAGCTAACCATTGGCAAAGGGCACGGGCCAGTACATCATTTTCATAACCTGTGGGGCGAATAAAATGACTGAAACATTGAAATCCCGTCGCGGATTATTAAAAAACATGGCAATTTTACCGGCTGCGGCCATGCTCGCAACGCCTGCGGTTCAATCGGCGCGCTCAGCTGAAAAATTTTCCTGGCGGATGGTCACCTCATGGCCGAAAAACCTGCCCGGACCAGGTATCACGGCACAGCGATTGGCTGACCGAATAGGCGCAATGTCTGGTGGGCGATTGACCATCAAGCTCTATGCCGCAGGCGAACTTGTGCCGGCGCTGGAAGTGTTTTCGGCCGTCACCCAGGGCACGGCAGAAGCCGCCCATACGGCTCCCTTGTTCTGGGGCGGGAAAATTCCGGCGGCACCTTTGTTTACCGCCGGGCCATTTGGTCTAACCCCGCTTGAGCATATCACTTGGGTCAATCATGGTGGCGGTCAGCAATTATGGGACAAGCTTTATGCGCCATTCGGCATCAAGCCTTTTATGGCGGGCAATACCGGCTATCAAATGGGCGGCTGGTACAAAAAACAGTTGAAATCGTTGGATGATCTGAAGGGCTTGAAAATCCGTATGCCGGGCCTTGGCGGTGATGTTATGCGCAGGCTTGGCGCATCGC
>JALSIJ010000090.1 GCA_026981655.1 Rhizobiaceae bacterium
GTCCGGAAACCGCGCGATAACGGTTGGCCTGCCTTGCCTGCCGCTTCAAACTATCCAACTGGCTGGTTAGCTGAGAAACCACATCATCAAGACGTTCGAGATTGGTTTCTGCCGCGCGAAGGCGAAGCTCGGCCTCATGCCGCCTGGAATGCAGCCCGGAAATACCGGCGGCCTCCTCCAATAAAGCACGACGCGCCCGGGGCTTGGCCGAGATTAATTCACCAATACGCCCCTGTCCGATCATTGAAGGGGAACGCGCGCCGGTTGATGCATCGGCAAACAAAAGCTGCACATCCTTGGCGCGCACATCGCGGCCATTGATGCGATATACGGAACCCGCCTCACGCTCAATCCTCCGCGATACCTGCAATTCGTCTGCATCATTAAATACGGCCGGTGCGGTGCGATCTGAATTATCCAGAAACAGCGTTACTTCAGCAGTGTTGCGCGATGGGCGACTGCCGGAGCCTGAAAATATCACGTCGTCCATAGAAGATGCGCGCATGTTCTTATAGGAGTTTTCGCCCATCACCCAGCGAAGGGCTTCGACAAGATTGGACTTGCCGCAGCCATTTGGACCAACCACGCCTGTAAGCCCGCGCTCAATGATGAGTTCGGTCGGCTCTACAAAGGACTTAAAGCCCAATAGACGCAGTTTTTGAAATTGCATTCAAGTCCGCCAGGTTCTGCCTGAATTTGAGTTAGATCAGAACCTTACCGGCACAATTGTACTAAAAGAAGATTCTGGCCTTCTAAAGTAGCGCGTCGATGGCAGCGGATACACCTTTAAATGACAATTCCCCAGAAAATTTCACACCCCCAACAAACAGGGTTGGCGTGGCATTAACCTTAAACTTATCGCCACCGCGGGCGCGCATCTCTTTAATACCTTTGAAAATCTCGGCATTGGCGATGCAGGCTTCAAAAGTTTCCTTGCTGAAACCAGCCAGCTTGGAGATATTAAACAGGATCGGGCGCGGGTCTTTTGCGCGTGACCATTCGCTTTGCTGGGCAAACAAAATATCAAGCATCGGAAAGTATTTATCGGCAGGCGCACACCGGGCCAACATGGCAGCAGCGACCGCGCGGTTATCCAGCGGAAACTCGCGGAAAATCAGTTTGACCTTACCGGTCTCAATGTATTTTTCCTTGAGTTCTTTCAAGGTGCCCTCATGAAAGTTTTTACAATGGGGGCAGGTCATGGATGCATATTCAACGATTGTGACGGGCGCATCAGCATTGCCAAGCACTTTGTCAGGCAAAGGCAAGTCATCATAGAGACCGGAGACCTGTTGGGCTTTGGCCGTATCCACCCCGGCAACCGGCGCAAGGCTGACAATACCGGCAGCACCGGCAAAAAGAGCTATCTTAGCGCTGCTATCCAAAAACTTGCGGCGATCAATCTTCATATTATATCCTGACATTCTTATTGTTTGTCTATTACAAGGTTGGGTTTGAATAGCATCTTCTATTATGGCAAGCAAAGTCGAAAATGTGGCAACACTCCCCTTCCCGATCAAATAGTGTTGATGACGCTTAGGTTAAATGCGACATCATAGTAGTTTAAACTCACGGCCATTCCTCGCTTTGCTCGGGCCTGACGTTGTTAAATCATGATCTTGCGCGGCTACGCCACGTGCGATCACTCGAAACACGCCGCAATAGCGGCGGCTCGTAATTTACTCGCTTTCACATTAGCTTCCAGCGATCAGTCAAACATTGTTATCAAAATCATCATGAACGTTTGCTGAACACGCCCTCGCCCATTTTTGCAAGCGCCTGCTTGAGGTTTTCATCCTCAACTGAACCCAGCATATCATCCAGCCGCTGGCGCTGCCCCAGTTCCAGCGTCGGTGGTGCGGGGCGACGCGGTTTTTCCTGTTTGTTTACCGGTTTTTGCACAATTTTGATGCGGTCAATCGCATTGAAACCGAAATAGCCATTAACCCGCTGGATGATCAGCGTCGAGTCGTGTTGCAGATAAATCGAGCGCGCGCCATCGCAGGCAATCACCAGGGCTGCCGGTTGAAATGGCTCATCATCACCTGCCTGTTTGGGCCAGTCGAGTTTTTCCGGCCTTGTATAAGCCGAATGGGTATTGCCGACAATATCCTCCCAGGCCATGACAAGCTGCATGGTCATGCCAGCGCGTTGCTGCATGATCGGATCGAGCACATTGGTCATCAACTCGGCAATCTGCTGCGCCCCGCGCCAGCGATTTTTGCCTTGCTTTTTGTCGTTAAAAGCCAATTTATTCGTTCCTTAAACCCGATTGATTCCAAAATACCGGTGATATTATTTCAAACCCAAATCACATGATAAGCCAAAACCTACTTGAATGGTATGACCATAATGCCCGGATTTTGCCCTGGCGGATAGGTCCGAAGCAGAGGAAAGGTGGCATGAAAGCCAATCCCTATCATATCTGGCTTTCAGAAATCATGCTGCAACAAACCACGGTTGCTACGGTGAAGGACTATTTTATTCGCTTTTTAACCCTCTGGCCCACTGTTGAGGCGATGGCGGCCGCCGATGAGGAAGATATTTTAAAAGCCTGGGCAGGGCTTGGCTATTATTCACGCGCCCGAAATTTGAAAAAAAGCGCCGATATTATTGTGGCCGAATATGGGGGAGTATTTCCGACTGACGCGAAAGATTTGCGCGCGCTGCCGGGTATTGGTGACTATACCTCGGCGGCGATTGCTGCGATTGCCCATGATCATGCGGAGCCGGTTGTCGATGGCAATATCGAGCGTATTTTATCGCGGCTGTACCGCATTGAGGCACCGTTGCCCAAATCAAAACCGGAAATTCGCCAGCGGATGGGCGCGCTTGTACCGCAAATCCATGCCGGCAATTTTGTGCAAGCGATGATGGATTTGGGTGCCACTATTTGCACACCGCGCAATCCAAAATGTGGCGATTGCCCGATTAGCGCCAGTTGCCAAGCGGGCAAAACAGGAGAGCCGACCCGCTGGCCAATTAAGCTCGCCAAAAAGCCCAAGCCGGAGCGGGTGGGTGCGGCTTTCGTGGCCATTTCGGGCGATGGTGCCGTGCTTTTGCAAAAACGAGGCGACCAAGGCCTGCTTGCTGGCATGAGCGAAGTGCCAACCACAAATTGGGATTCACGCACAGACGGTGAGACCGGCATTGATGCGGCGCCGTTTGAAGCCAATTGGCTGGCCTGCGGCAGCATCCGCCACACATTCACCCACTTTCACCTGACCTTGCATGTGTTTCGGGCCGACATTGACGCGCGGCCGAAAACCAATGGCTGGTGGTCAGATGATGTGGGAAACGAAGCGCTACCAACGGTGTTCAGGAAAGCGATTGAGCGGGGGCTGGGAAGTAGTTAAATTACATTGGTTATCTTCTGGCTAAAGGGCGAGTTCTGAACTGGCAGTGGCAATAATGTGGGGATCAAGAGAAACACCTTCCGTCTGCATGCACACCTTAATTATTTCGAACAGGTTTGAGGCGGAAGGATTGCCCTTTTCACTCAATGAACGCATCAGGTTTTTATCGGCTTTGCCTGTTCGCCGCGACAATTCAGGAAACCCGATTGTAGCATGAACATAGTTACGCAGGAGCAAGCGTCCCTCGTCTGTGTTACCTGAAAACAGGGCTTTGATGGCATCTTCCAGTATTTCATTGGCAAAATCAGGATCACGATCTGCAATCGCTTTTAGGCTGTCTTTAAATGGCAATGTTGGCATAATCGTTCCTTTCTAATGTTGTTTTTCTGCAAGATAATCGCGCCATAATTGCTTGGCTTTGGCGATATCCGCACTCTGACGCTTTTTTGTGCCGCCATAGAGCAAAATTACAAG
>JALSIJ010000091.1 GCA_026981655.1 Rhizobiaceae bacterium
AATGTGAGCGCTGCAACCGCCAATCCAGTCAGCAACAATTTGGCGCGCTTACGCCAAAGAGCCGCAAATATACCGCCAATATCCACATCAAGTTCACGATTTAGCTCGTCGGCCATACTCATCAATACTCACTCCAACTATATGTGGGTGAATAATGGTCTGTTAAGGTAACCAATCAGTTAATAGGGGTCAAAGTGGTTGAAGTTCCTCGTTTGGTATTAATTGAATATTAACAATCATTACTGTGCGGTTAAATAATTACCTGCAATTAATTCAGCAATTTACACCAAATTAACCATAGTCGTTGCATGGTACCCGTCAGACGGCACTGAAATGGCCTGATTATGTAGGCAGAAACTGCCCTGTGTTGAGTATAATTTGTTGGGATTGAGTAAAATGTTGGATCGCAGATACCTGCTCAAAGGCGTAATAACACTCGCGCTTACCGCATCACTGTCCAGTTGCGCCAGTTATCGCCCGGCCGGCCCGGCATTTCATGCCGTATTAAATGCACCCTATGCGCTGGATTCTGGTGACCGGTTACGCATTACCGTATTTGAGCAAGAGGGCCTTACAAATACATATCTGGTCGACAAGGCGGGTTATATCGCATTCCCTCTGGTGGGTTCGATCGCCGCGCGGGGCCAGACAATCAAGGAACTGGAAGCCAATATTGCCCGGCAACTGACCAAGGGTTATATCCGTAACCCGGATGTATCTGTGGAGGTGGATCGCTATCGGCCATTCTTCATTATGGGTGAAGTTGCCACTTCCGGACAATACACCTATGTACCTGGAATGACCGCGCAAAACGCAATTGCTATTGCCGGTGGATTTACACCGCGCGCACGGCACAACAAAGTAGATGTGACCCGGCAAATCAATGGAAATGTCATTACCGGCAGCATTTCCATCACCGACCCTATTATGCCCGGTGATACCATTTACATCCGGGAGCGGTTGCTCTAGGCCACAGACTCAATCGAGGGTGACCCATTGCATAATTCTAATTCGCTGCGCATCGTTCATTGTTTTCGCTCCCCGGTAGGTGGTATTTTTCGCCATGTCCGCGATTTGATAGAAGTTCAGGTATCGCTTGGTCATCAGGTCGGAATTTTATGCGATAGCAATACTGGCGGCGAATATGAAGATGCTTTATTTGAGGCGATTTCGCCAAATCTGGTGCTTGGTCTGCACCGAATTCCCATGCAGCGCAAAATCGGCGCTTCAGATATTGCGGTACTGTGGAAGGCGTACAAAAACATCCGCAAACTCAAGCCTGACATTCTGCATTCACACGGCGCAAAAGGTGGTGCATATGCACGTCTAATCGGCCTGATAATGCGGTTGAGCGGTTCTAAAGTAGCGCGATTATATTGCCCCCACGGTGGCAGCATTCATTTTGACGCCAATACCATGCAGGGCCGCGCTTATTTCACACTGGAAAGGCTGCTTCAGCGATTTACCGACCGGCTGATCTTTGTCAGCAATTATGAAAAACAGGGATATATCGACAAAGTGGGCGAGCCTCACTGTCCCTATGATGTAATTTTCAATGGGTTGAAGGAAGACGAATATATCCCGGTCGAAACAAGTAAAGACGCAGCTGATTTTTTGTTTATTGGCATGATGCGTGACCTGAAGGGGCCTGATCTGTTTATCGAAGCCTTGCCTGAGGTTGAACGAATAATTGGCAGAAAAATCACCGCACATATGGTTGGCGATGGCCCGGACACCCAACGCTATATCGAGACTGTCCAAAAAATGGCGCTTGATAACCGGGTGAAGTTTCATCCACCCATGCGGGCGCGACAGGCATTTTCAATGGCAAGGGTTGTTGTTGTACCCTCGCGGGCGGAATCCCTTCCCTATATTGTTCTGGAAACCGTTGCCGCGGCAAAACCACTTGTGGTCACCAATGTGGGTGGGATTAGTGAGATTTTTCAAGGCGATATGAGCAATCTGGTTAAACCTGATGATGCAAATGCTCTTGCCAATGCTATGTCAGCGATGATTTCCAATACCAACGCAACGGCGCAAGCAATTGAAATGTCTAATAATTTACGCGGCCAATTCTCTGCCAGTGTGATGGCAAATTCTGTTGTAAGCGCCTACCAGTCCGCTCTGGGAAAATAATCTTTAAGCGGCTACCTTATTGATATTATAGTGAAATTATTACTTGTTGACGATTTGTTATTCAAGAATATTCAATTTTATTCTTATCAAAACTTTCTTAGGGCATTTCAGCTACCCTCCCAGCAAGTAATAAATTTGCCGGGACAGGTTCAGGACCTGTTGACAAGCTGGATTTGGAACGCGGTATGAAGAAAAATCACTCAGAACAAGAAGAAAAACAGCAGGCAGGGCAATCTCTTTCAATGTTTTTCGACGCAATTATGAGTGATTTCACTCATATCCTTTGGGCGCGAGCAATATTATCCCTGAATACGTTGGAAAAAGCTTGTGGTGGGCGACACCGCGGCGCAATTTCCGCCTGTTCAGGGATAATATTGCATTCGCGCCGCGCCCGAAACCAGTTCGCCAACAGGTCCTAACCATGACTGAGATTGACCCAAAACTTACATTTAATGCCAGTAGTGTAATGTCTGACAGCATTGCCGGGCATTCGGAGCAGAAACGGGAAACTGTTCATCTGAGCGAAAGGGCAAATCAGGTTGCATCGCAATTTACTGCCAACGCTATTTCGCCGATTGTTATTGCCGGAATAATTCGAGTGATTGAGTTTTCCATGATCTTCCTGATCGGTATTGGGGTTTATCTGTGGTACGTTTATCCGCTGGACGGGTTTAAACTGATCTACCCTTTAACGGTTTTATCGGGTGCCATATTGAGCATGGTCTTCTTCCAGGCAGCCGATGCCTATCAATTATCGTCCTTGAGAACCAACATAACCCAAATCGGGCGGGTTTTTGCCGCCTGGACGATGGTATTTGCATTTTTCGCCCTGATTGCATTCTTTGCTCGCATCAGCACCGATTATTCACGCGTCTGGTTTGGCTCCTGGTACACGGGCGGCTTAATATTCTTCATTATTTTTCGCTCAATTGTTGCAACATTCTTGCGAAAGTGGTCGAAAGACGGTCGGTTGGAACGCAGGGCTGTGATTGTCGGTGGTGGCAAAAACGCCGAAAACCTTATCCTCTCGCTCGAACACCAGGGCGATAACGACATTCGAATTTGCGGCATATTTGATGACCGAAAAGACGACCGCTCTCCACCGATGGTGGCCGGATACCCGAGGCTTGGCACCATTGCCGAACTGGTGGAATTTGGCCGTCGCGCCCGCATCGATATGCTGATTGTGTCGCTGCCGATCAGCGCTGAAAGTCGGGTATTGGCCATGTTGAAAAAAGTATGGGTTTTGCCGGTTGATATTCGCCTTTCTGCCCATACAAACAAACTGCGCTTCAGGCCTCGGTCCTACTCTTATGAAGGAGCGGTGCCGTTTCTGGACGTATTCGACAAACCGATTGCCGACTGGGATTCGGTGATGAAACGGGCCTTTGACATTATATTTTCAACGATTGCACTGGTTTTGCTTTCGCCAGTCATGCTGGCCACCGCAATTGCCATTCGTCTTGAAAGCAAGGGGCCAATAATTTTTCGGCAAAAACGCTTTGGCTTTAACAACGAAGTGATCGAAGTGCTCAAATTTCGTTCGATGTTTCATGATATGAGCGATGCGGATGCCAAGGTCGTGGTCACCAAAAACGACCCCCGCGTGACCAGGGTTGGCCGCTTTATCCGCAAAACTTCGATTGATGAGCTGCCGCAACTCATCAACGTATTACGCAGCGAGCTTTCGCTT
>JALSIJ010000092.1 GCA_026981655.1 Rhizobiaceae bacterium
GAATGTGTGGCTCTATCCCCTCAGCCAATGCGGCAAACCAGGCCTCGCGAAAAAACTCGACCGCTACCCGCTTTTTTTCCTCGATGATCATGTCATCAAGTACGACTTCATTTTGCTCAATCACGTTTGGTCCCCGATTTTCCGCAGATCCCCGTCACTACGGTATAGTTGGCCTTTTATATCAGGAAGAACGTGGCGCGCCACAAAGGATTAAAGAAAAGGTTAACGCGCCCAAACCGGCCAGGTTTGTTATCTTCCATATCGAGTATTTATCTGACTGGTCAGCAAAACACCTTCTTTCATATACCGATCTATCGCCAGAAGTGCGGAAGGTGTGCATGTGCGATATGTGCGATTAAACGCGCCATATCCCCGATTAAATTGAGCAATCAACCGCGATCTGCGTAACGGCCGTGGCTGCTCGGCATCTATTATCGCAACCATTTTTTCCCGCCATAGCAGGCCTTCATTGGCCTTGCACAGCTCACGGAGAAAATGAATTGAACCAAGCACCTCTGCCAGTCTCATAAGCTTTTTATCATAGGGCGCCACAAGAACCTGGCCTGAGGCTGCCGGGTTTTGACCTTGCCCAACGCCCGGCACGGTTCGAACATTTTGCGCGTGAGTTGCCCCATTGATGCCAATGATCAAGCCAACCAACACTACAATATTGATTGCAAATTTTTGCATGGGCGTTTCATAGTTCAAATGCGCAACTTATCCAACATCAAACAATCAAACATAGCTAAATAATCTACTGGATAATCTCGACACCTGGATGAAATGCAGTAACGACAAAGGCAAATGTCAGATCATAGCCCATAATTTCATCGCCACTACCGGTTTTTCGCACCACACTGACGGTGCCGACATCGGTCGATTCTGATATTTGCGCTCCGTTTAATGCTGATGCCTGACCTTTTTTCCAGGAAATTGTCATATCGCCATTTTTAATCGGGCCTTTTTCGCGCACACGCTGAAGGGACACAATATAAGGTGCCTCGTCCTTGGTTTTGCCGCGCACCAGTACAACCCGGCTCATCGGAGAAATACCTTCCGGCATTGCACCGCGATATAAAAACGGTATCGGGGAAATATCATAATTCACATAAGGATTGCGACCGTAGGAACGCATATTTGGATCATTGGGAATCAACACCTTGCCATCCGGGTTGCGTTTTTTGAAATCGGCCCAGGATTCAAGCCTCGCCGGTACAAACTTCAGTAATTTACCGGTATATTCGCCAGCAATTCCTTCGCCGGTAAATTGCTGCCACCAGCTTTGGGTGGCGCGGTCATACATAACCAGATCAGAATTGCGCAATTTACCGGTGGTGCCAAAGTCCAATTTTTTGCCATCGATCATTGCCTCAAACACGATTGCTGAATTGCAAAGTGGGCAGAAAGTTACGGTCACCGGCTTGCCGCCGACCACATCATTGGCGATTTCATGCCAGATCATAACCCTGAGCGGGTAGGCCCGGGCATCGCCATTAATCTCCAGTCCAATGACCGGGTCGCGGTCTGAAAGCTCTTTATAACCGGCAACGCTCACAAATACCGGGCGATCAATCGGCGGAATTCCATCGCGCGGCGGGCCACCGGACATGATTTCAGTTAAATCAATCGAGGTTTTGCTGAAATCAGTTTTCCAACCCTCCCGCTTCCAAATTTCCGGTTGCGCCATAGAAGCGCCGACGGCCATCATGCTGATCATAAACATGATCAATATTCTGCTGACGATTGAGGTAATTCGTGTTCTCATGGTTAAACCCTGCCTGTTTGCCAATGATTTTGGCTCAATTTAGAGTTAAACACCAATAACGAACCAGTGATGGATATGTTACATCAAAATTTGACAGAGGCTGCCTTTTAACCTGTGGGCTGAATTTTCTTGCGGCGACTTGAATTTAGGGCCAACAAGCGCCAACTATGTTTGAAAAATGGGCTGCCCCCAATGGATGCCCCCAAAAGTAAATTGAGAGAAAAAGATTGAGAGAATTTTTGAAAAAGTTTCTTCCAAAGAAATTTAGAAACGAGGGTGTGACAATTCCGGTTGTGCGCCTTTCGGGCGTCATTGCATCTGGCGGGTCGGCCTTAAAACAAAACCTGTCACTTGCCTCCTGCGCAACTGTTCTTGACAAAGCCTTTAGCGACAAAAAAGCACCTGCCGTAGCAATAAGTATTAATTCGCCTGGTGGTTCACCGGTGCAATCGCGGCAGATCTATTTGCGCATTCGCCAGTTGGCCAAAGAGAAGAACAAAAAGGTCCATGTTTTTGTCGAGGATGTGGCGGCATCCGGCGGCTATATGATTGCCGTTGCCGGCGATGACATTACGGTTGACCCCTCCTCCATTGTCGGCTCTATCGGCGTGGTTTCTGCAAGCTTTGGCTTTCCCAAACTCTTGGAAAAAATCGGGGTTGAACGCCGGGTCTATACGGCCGGTCAAAACAAGGCGACGCTAGACCCGTTCAAACCGGAAAAGAAAAGCGACATTGCGCATCTTAAATCTCTGCAACTGGAAATCCATGATGTCTTTATTGACATGGTAAAACAGGCACGCGGCGACCGATTGAGCGATGATCCCAACCTTTTCACTGGCCTGTTCTGGGCTGGGAAAAAAGGCGTTGAACTTGGCCTCGTCGATAGCATTGGCGACATGCGCTCATCGCTCAAAGAACTTTATGGCAAGGATACCACCCTGAAACTGATCGAAGCCAAAAAAGGTCTTTTCGGCCGCAGCAAAACAGGTATCAGCAGCTCATTTTTCAACGCAGATATCAGCCAGCAACTAACCGAAGGCGCATTGAACGCGGTCGAAGAACGCGCTCTATGGTCACGATTTGGGTTATAGCGAGCCAGCAACAAATTTAATTGGGAGAGAGCAATGGTTCAATTAATCGCCCTGGCGCTCGTCGGTGTGCTTGGCTGGTATGGCTATAGTGCCTTTAAAAAAGAAATGGCCAAGACCAATGACAAGGTTCGCAAGGCTGAGAAAGATAATGCGGGCACGATTTCCGAATTGGAAAAAGACCCGGAAACCGGGGTGTATAAACCCAAAAAACGCGATTGATTAGCGACTAAAACGCCCACTTCAAATAAATCTCAGGACCCAAATTATGCACCAAATGCAGGTTAATCGCGCCGCTGTTGATAATGTGGAAATTATTGAGGTTGCTGAAACCCCGCTGGCACCGGGCCAGGCGCGCATTCAAATCGAGCGGTTGGCGATTACCGCAAACACCGTCACCTATGCATCCATTGGCGAGGTAATTGGCTATTGGAAGTTTTTTCCCATCGAACGAGAGGGCTTTGGCCAAGTGCCCGCATGGGGCTTTGGCATTGTCACCGAGAGCGCCGGACCGCTCGAAGTCGGCCAGCGCTATTACGGCTTTTGGCCGATTGCCACATCCGTGGTTGTAACGCCAGAAAATGTTCGCGATACGGGGTTTGTCGATGGGGCCGCGCATCGCAAAGACCTGCCGCAAATTTACAATGCTTATTACACGACCCCAAACAGCGACGATGATGATTTACGCGCCCTGCTGCAGCCGCTGCTTGCCACCTCATGCCTGTTGGATGATTTTTTGAGTGAGAGCGCATTTTTTGGTGCCGAACAGATAGTTATCGGTTCCGCATCGTCTAAAACCGGGCTTGGATTGGCAAGCTTTTTGGCGGCTCGCAAGCCAAACAGACCCAAAATTGTCGGCCTTACGGGAACCGACAATGTTTCATTTTGCAAGGGTCTTGGCCTTTACGATCAGGTTGTTGCCTATGACAATATCACTGATGAAATCGAGCA
>JALSIJ010000093.1 GCA_026981655.1 Rhizobiaceae bacterium
CGCGGTAACCAACCATCAACCTCGGAAACCATGCGGTCCCAATCGTAAAGCAAATAGAATGCCACCACCGGCGTAATTAGAAACAGAGAGAGCACATCAACCAGCGCCTTGCCCGAACTCCACAGTTGTTGCAGCACAGCAGAAAGCCAACCCGCACCTTCTTTCACCAATCCATCGAGGTTTTCCTGAATAGTTTGCCCCCCCTCACCCATCAACCTGTTCAGCCAGGTGCTATCGCTGGTTGCGATAAGCGCTTGCAGGCGCGATATGTAGGAAGGCAACCGCTCAATCAATCCAGACATCTGATTGGCCAAAACCGGGACAATCACCATCAATGACAGGATGAAGACCATAACAAACAGGAATAGGATGATGCTGGTAGCGACCAACCGGCTGGCGCCCCATTTTTCCAGCTTATCGGCAACAGGGTCGAGAAAATAGGCCAGCGCCATGCCCGCAACGAAAGGCAGTAGAATTGCGCGAAACACCCACAAAAACAAAATGATTGCCGCCAGCGTTGCGAGCCAGAAAATCAATTGGCGGCGAATGGCGGGGGAAAGGCCGAAATCAGGCTGCGGGGCAGGCTCTTTATTTTTCGCTGACTTCAAAATTATATCCCGTTTTTCAATATTTTACCGGCAATATCGGCTAGTCCGTCACATGGCTGGTCCAGGCGACAAAATAGGCGAAAGCCGAGGCTACCGTCAATATGGCACAGGTCCAAACTACAACCAAATGAATGACGCCCAGCTCAAGACCAAAGGCAGGCATCGAGAGCGCCAGCGCCACCAGCACAATTTGCACCGCCGTATTGGCCTTGGAAACAAACAAAGGTTTAATCTCTATTGGGTCTCCCAGCACAAATGCCACCATTACACCTGCCAGAATTAACACATCGCGGGTAAGAACAATGACCACCAGCCATAAGGGTATGGCTTCCATATAGCCCAACGCCACAAACATCGTCATCAGCAAGGTCTTGTCGGCCAGCGGATCAAGATAAGCGCCAAGCTCGGATTGCTGGTTGAACTTTCGAGCAATAAATCCATCAACACCGTCGGATATGCCAACCACGACAAACAGACTGAATGCCAGCATTGTTTGCCCATCCAATAGGGTCCAGACAATAAATGGCACCATCGCAAGGCGAATGATAGAAATCAGATTTGGTATGGTCATAGGACAAGCCTAACCTGTAGCGCCCGTTTATCGGGCCATATATGTCAACTCTGCTTAACAAAACACACTCAATTGCACCGCTATTCAACAGATATATTTGCGAAAAATCAATTTCTCCCGCTATATCTGGCTTGATATGGCCACTTGCGTTAATTTCACGGCTGATTATGGTTTAATTTCTACTGTCCTGGCCGTGCAGGTTTCCACATGGCATCAAACCTAAAAGAATAGATAACCTATGAAAAATTCTATTATTGCAGCATTGATGAGTATTAGTTTTATCCTTTCGGGATTTACCGCAACGGGTTTCGGCAAAGACAGCCATGCGGGCTATTATTATCCTGAGGCACAAACCACTGAAACCTATATTTCTCCGCTGAGCACAATTGCTTCAGTTTCCAAACGCTCACGGGTTGGTTTTACGGTCGGGTTGAACGCCAAACAGCTGAAACGCTCATATCCTCCGGGCTATCATTTGTTTGCCAAGGGCGGACAGGCGCAAAAGCTGATTATTATTGCCACCGAGGAAGGCCGCTACAATACGCTTTACCGGTTGCGCGCGTTAATGGCCTCGCTTACGGCGACAGCGCGTAAATCACCGCTGTTTACCGAAACCGACTCGCCAGAGGAGCTGAATTTTCTCGATCTTTGCAAACTTGCCGGTTTTACTCAGGTGACAATCAGCAATGGCAAGGATGTCACCCACCAGATATTTGTTGTGTAGGAAATTTATCTGCTCTGGTGACAATGCCTCAGCGGGGGTAAATCAACGGCCATGAAAGAGAATAAAAATTCGCTAACCTATGCCGATGCCGGCGTTGATATTGATGCCGGCAATGCGCTGGTTGATGCGATCAAGCCACTGGTTAAATCTACCCGCCGCAGCGGTAGTGATACTGAAATTGGCGGCTTTGGCGGGTTGTTTGACCTTGCATCCGCCGGTTTTAAAGACCCCATACTTGTGGCCGCAAACGATGGTGTCGGCACCAAACTGATGATCGCTATTGATGCGGGCGTGCATGATACGGTCGGCATTGACCTTGTGGCAATGTGCGTCAATGATCTGGTTGTTCAGGGGGCTGAACCTTTATTCTTTCTCGATTATTTCGCCACCGGCAAACTGGATGTCGAAGCGGCAACGGCTGTTATTTCCGGCATCGCCAAAGGATGCCAACTGGCTGGATGCGCGCTCATTGGCGGAGAAACAGCCGAAATGCCTGGCATGTATAGAAATGATGACTACGACCTTGCGGGCTTTAGCGTAGGGGCGGCCGAACGCGGCACATTGCTGCCTGGAGAGGATATTGGCGAAGGTGATATAATTCTGGGACTTGCCTCATCCGGTGTCCATTCAAATGGGTTTTCGCTGGTGCGCAAAATCGTCGAAATGCAAGAGCTAAAATGGTCAGACCCTGCCCCGTTTCAACAAGATCGTTCGCTGGGCGAAGCGCTGCTTGAACCAACGCGGATTTATGTAAAGCCGCTGCTTTCTGCCATTCGCGAAAGCGGCGCGATCAAGGCGCTGGCGCATATTACCGGCGGTGGATTTACCGAAAATATTCCGCGCGTTTTGCCCAATCATCTGGCCGCCCATATCGAACTTGGCGCAATAAGCCCGCCTGCGGTATTCGGCTGGCTCTCCAATGCGGGCGGTGTATCTGAGAAAGAAATGCTGCGCACGTTTAATTGTGGAATTGGCATGATCGCAGTGGTTGGAGAAGACAAGGCTGAGATAGTGCAACAAATTTTGGTGGATGCCGGTGAATCAGTTTCCATATTGGGAAAAATTACTATGCGCGACGGTGATGCGGTTGAATATTCCGGCACGCTGGAATTTTAGAAGGTGCGCGGTATGAGCGAGCGGGAAAAGCGCGTTGCGGTACTGATTTCCGGTCGCGGCTCCAATATGAAGGCGCTGGTTGCAGCATCGCGCGCGCCTGATTACCCGGCGGAAATTGTGCTGGTAATTTCCAACAAACAGGATGCTGCGGGCCTCGATTTTGCACGCTCCGAAAATATCACCGCAATAGCGATTGATGCCAAGGCCTATCAGGGTCGCGCTGCCCAGGAAGATGCCATTCATCAAACATTGATCGAGCATAATATAGAGCTAATTTGTCTCGCTGGGTTTATGCGGATTTTAACCGAGGATTTTGTGGCAAAATGGCCGAGGGAAATTCTCAACATTCACCCGAGCCTGCTGCCAAAATATCCGGGTCTCAATACCCATCAGCGGGCGCTTGATGCGGGTGATAAAAAGCACGGCTGCACGGTACATATCGTCACCGGAGAACTCGATGCTGGGCCCATTGTGGCGCAGGCCGAGGTGCCTGTTCTGCCGGGTGATGATGTGGAAAGCCTCACCGCACGGGTTTTGATTGAAGAACACAAACTTTATCCTAAAGCGCTGGCGATGGCGGCAAGCAGGTAAACCCATCAATGCCCAATTCCGGTAATTCGTGCATTGGGCCGTTTTTTGGGATCGCCGGTCATGGCAAAGGCGGTCTTTTTCCATTCGCGATGAAGCACGGCGCGGCGCTTGCCCATGCGGGTTTTCAAAACTTCAAATCTTGTGATCTTGTCGGTTCGAAAATGGCGAAAGTCTTTGCGCGTAGTACACCAT
>JALSIJ010000094.1 GCA_026981655.1 Rhizobiaceae bacterium
GCCAAAACTAACGGTTCCTATGATCCTGTTTTTCCTGCCCGTGCTGTTTGCCGTTGTATTGACGCCGGCTATTATGCAGGCATCCGGCTCCGGATTCTAATCAGTTCGCCCAGTTTAAAAACACCAATAATAACGCAAAACCCCGGTAAAACCGGGGTTACTGTTGACTGGAGATCAAACCTGCGAGGGAGCATTCTCCCCAACCCTTAAAGCCTAGCGGCCATAAGGGGAATTGCAATTGCGAACCCGTCCGCCATATGAAACAAATGTATTGCTGCGGGCGTCATAGCTTCTGTAACGATTGTAGCACCACGTAACATGAGAGCTTCTATAGCGTGGGCGATATACAGGGCGATCATCATAATAATCGTCTTCATAGGCACGGCGGCCTGCTCCTGCGATCACGGCGCCGGCAACAATACCGCCAACAATACCAAGACCAATGTCACGGCCGTAATGTCTGCTTCTGGCATCAGCGGCGAATGTGCTCGCTGCAAAAGTTGCTAAGGCCAATGTGGTGATTGCTGTTTTCTTGATGGTATTCATTTCATTTTCCTCACTTACACAATTGTTCAGGGGCAATTCCCTTGCCTGTTGACAAAAAGATAAGGCTATTTGAAAAATACTCACGTGCAATTCGTCACATAATGAAAATTCTTTGAGGCGGTTTTGAAATTCCGGCAAGAATCGTATTCGTGCAAAGAAAAATCATGCGTAAACAGGCCGACCAAAGGGGCCTGCCGGTTATAGGCGTCGCAAGGTTTGGGTTAATTCGTAAGTTTCTTCGGCTTTTTAGATTTGTCTTTTAGCTGGCTCCAGGCATTTTGCTCAGACAGTATCTTGCGCAAATAGGCAATATTGGCCTGTGCCTGTGCCGGTGCGAGTTCTCCGGCGGCTATTTTTTCAGCTTCGCCAAATCGTCCTTGCAGGCCAACGACAAGGGCAAGGTTTTGCCGAACCCGACTGTCTGCCCGCGGCGCTTTGATGGCATCCTGCAAATAGGATTCTGATGTTTTCAGATCACCGGTTAAAAGATAAGACATGCCCAAATTGGAAAGTATGGTGGCCTCACCCGGCGCCAGATCCAACCCCTTGCGATATAGCCCTCTTGCCTGTTTTGGCTTCCCAAGTTGATCAAGGATTGCTCCCTGTGCTGACAGTAAACGCCAATCCGGGTTGTCCGGGGTATAGGCCCGCTGAATAACTTCAAGGGCTTTTTTCAGGTTTCCAGCCCCGGCAAGAGCTTTGCCGTATGCTGATAGAACTGAACGATCTTTGGGATGCGCGATGACAACCTGCTGCATCACCGCAAGAGCTTGATCGTTACGGCCAGTCATGCGCAATACATTGGCAAATTTCATGCCGATGAGTTTATCCTTGGGTCGCTTGGTATAAGCTCTGCTCCAATAGGCGCGGGTTTGATTCAATTCCTGAACGGTCATTCTTGAAACCGGCTTGCTCGGCGCTTTGCCGATAGAACCTGTGCTCATTCGGTCTGACGCGCAGCCACCAATAGCCAAAATGCCAACAATGCATAATGCAGACGTAATTTTTTTGACCAGGATTTGCTTTTGTGCAAATTGCTGAATAACCATAGATGGGCTCCTGCAATGAAATTGTTGCACCCATCAATATTCTGTTAACCCTAATGCATGGTTAATAAATCGGTAATCTGAATTAATTTTTAGCTAAGGGAATTTGGCCAAGATGAATGAAAACCTGCTCGCTCAAAAAGACAAAACATCCATACCAGTATGGTTGTTAGCGCCGTCTGATCTGAAAGAATTACCGGACAAATTCCCGAAGAAATATTCCTCCTGGATCACGTCTTGCGACTTTAAAGCAACATCGGGTGAGAGCTTACTTATCCGTGACGCTGAAGGAAATACCGACGCCGTATTGTTGGGAAAGGGCGCAGACCAGTCACGAGAGGGGGGCGATGCGCGTCAGGCAATGGGCGTTGGAAAGCTGGCAAGAAGCCTGCCCGCAGGAAATTATCATCTGGAAAACTGCCCAACGGACCACCAGGATCTGGCGGCCTTATCCTGGTTGCTTGGCGGTTATAAATTTGATCGCTACCTTTCTGGCGACAAGAAAAAGCCCGCCAAAAACCCAACACTTGCGGCACCTGCAGGTGTGCACCTGGATGAGGTATTAAATATTGCTGAAAGCATTACTCAAACCAGAGATTTAATAAATACGCCAACAAATGATCTTGGCCCTGAAGAACTTGAGCAGGCGTTTCGTTCAATCGGAGAACAGTTTAAGGCAAAGACTTCCGTGATTAAAGGCGATGATCTTCTGGCCGAGAACTTTCCAATGGTTCACGCGGTTGGTCGTGCCAGCTCCAGCGCTCCCCGATTGCTGGATATGCTATGGGGAAATTCCGGAGATCCGAAAATCACCCTTGTCGGCAAAGGCGTATGCTTTGATACTGGCGGCCTTAACATTAAGCCCGGATCGTCGATGGCGACCATGAAAAAAGATATGGGAGGGGCGGCCAACGTCATGGGGCTGGCGACAATGATCATGCGCGCAAAACTGCCGGTGCGACTACGGGTATTGGTGCCTGCGGTTGAAAATTCGATCGCCGGTAACGCCTTTCGTCCCGGCGATGTTTTGCCAAGCCGCAAGGGAATATCTGTTGAAATTGGTAATACCGATGCTGAAGGGCGTTTGATATTGGCGGACGCACTTGCTTTTGCAGACGAGCAGAGTCCCGATTATCTGATTGATATGGCAACACTTACCGGTGCCGCAAGGGTGGCCCTTGGGCCTGAATTACCGCCATTTTATACCTATAATGATGATTTTGCCGCTGATCTGTCAAAGGCCGGAATGCGCCTCAATGACCCCGTATGGCGCATGCCGCTTTGGTCTCCCTATGGGCAAATGCTGTCCTCGAAAATCGCCGACATTAATCATATTTCAACCGGCGGCTTTGCCGGCTCGATTACCGCGGCACTGTTTTTGCAAAAATTCGTCGAGAAGGCTGATATATGGGCGCATTTCGATATTTTCGCGTCCGTTGCCACAGAAAAACCCTGGGCGCTGCCGGGCGGCGAAGCGCAGGCGATTAGAACTCTGTTTGATGTGTTTTCCCAAAAGTTTGCTGTATAGAATTAACCTTGATTATTCAATAATTTGCTTTTCCGCCATTAAATGCGCTTTAATTAGAAACGGTTCCGAAACTAAAACTTGCTTCCTGAAAGTGGGCGCCGGTTTTAAGAATAAAGACATGCGAAAACAGAGAGTTATAGCATGGTGCGTGAATGCTCTTGAACGCAACATGCTATAATTTGGGCAAAAGGCAGCACTGAAGGCAATGATTGAACTAAGACACATGCAGGCATTGCGTTTGTGGCACGATGTGTCGCTTTCACTTGTGCATGATAAATCTCATGATCTGACGGTTCGACAGATCACCATATTGTTGAGCATATATCTTGATCCACCCCCGCACACGGTCCGCGGGCTTGCGGCCAAATTGGAAGTTACCAAACCGGTGATAACGCGGGCGCTGGACTCGATGGGGATAAAAGGTCTGGTAAGTCGACGGCGTGATGAGCGTGACCGGCGCAATGTTATTATTCAAAAAACCCTTGAGGGCTCGCTCTATCTGGAAAGAGTTGGTGATATTATTATCGAAAAAGCACGAGGTTTACCCAGATGAATGATCTTGATCATCGTTTGAATGTCTACCGGGATGATTTGGCCGATGAACGGCTTGCAGGCAGGGTTAAGGCGGACAAATTTGAGGCCGGATCGCCCGCTGTA